>CALFYG010000036.1 GCA_937952095.1 uncultured Micrococcales bacterium
CCAGGGACAACCAGGCGTCGATGATCGACCAGCGTCCGGGATTCGCCCGGGCCCAGCCGCTGTCATCAAGCCGCCGTTTCCAGTCCGCCACGTCGAGCTCATCGGGCGCGAAGTCGGCCAGGAACACCGAATAGTCGACGACCGTCCCGCGCAGCGCGGTGATGTCCCGGCCCAAGCGGCGCGGCCCGCCGGGACGGGGCAACCGGCGCAGGATCGACTGTGCCGCAGCGCGGCCCGTGGTCACCTCTTCGCGCACGACCAGCCGCGGGCGGATGCCCAGCGCGGCGCACGCGTCGACCATCGAGACCAGGATGTCGCTGGAATCGACCAGCTGATCGGGCTCACCGAGGATTCGCGGCAGCCGCACCATGGTGAAGTCCAAGTCATCGGGGGCGCCGGCCACGACGACCTCGGCCAGCGCCTTGACCGCCGCGTACGGGTAGGGAGCCCGGCGGGGATCGACGACGTGGCGCGCCCCGATCTGATCGACGACGACCGAGGTGGACAGGTGCACCAGGCTGACCGCGCGACGCAGGCAGGCGTCGATGGTGACCGGAACGATGTCGAGGTTCGCCGGTCGCAGATCCGCGTAGGGCACCAGCATGTTCGCGCTGCCGATGCAGTTCACCAGCGTCGTCGCACCGGTATCGCACAGCAGCGCGTCGACCTCCGCGGGGCCGAACCCGTCGGGCATCCGCTCCAGGCGGACCCCGGGCATCCCCGCCAACGACTCCCACGGGTCCCCGTCGGGCAGCGCCGAACGCATCGCCAACACCACATCGGGCAGCGGGGTGCCGGCGCGGCGTGCGGCCAGCACAGCCTCGGCGAAGCCGCGACCGAGAATCCCGGATGCGCCCAGCACAACGACGGTGTCGGTGCGGTTGGCCACCGGTTCACCCGCGGGACGACGGGTCCGGCGGCTTTCCCAGACCGACATGTCGCGGTCGATCTCGGCGACGGTCGCCGGATCCGGCTCGGCGGGGATCCGGGGTGCGGCCGCCGCGAGTTCGGCGGCGGTGTCGGCGCTGATGAGATCGAAAATCGAAAGCTGCCAACCGAGGAGCCGGCGGGTCGGCGGCAGGATCTTGATCAGATCTAGTGAACCGATGCCCTCCTCGAGTAGTGAGGATCCGGTGCCGATGGGCCGGCCGAGGGCACCGCTCCACAGCGCGGCAAGCGCCACCGCGCGACCGCCGGCCACCGGATCGTGCTCGGTGCATCCGGGAGGCTGCGGCAGCGCGGTGCGGTCCACCTTGCCGCTCGGCTTGCGTGGAATGCCCGGCACTCCGACGACGAAGAACGACGCCACGCCCGAGGAGGCGAGGATCCCGCGGATCCGCGCCGCGACAGGGGGATCGTCGTCGCCGCCGTGTGTCCGCGGCGTACAGAACCAAACGCCCAGCGCGCCGTCGGAGACTTCGACGGCCAGATCGACGATGGCGGTATCGGCGCCGATCCGGGTGCCGATGGCGGCCGTGTCGACCCGCCGTCCGGAGATCTTCACCAGGGCGTCACGGCGCCCGGCGAACACCGGGTGACCGTTGACGATTCGCACCCGGTCTCCGGTGGCGAACACCGGCCGGGACATCCCGTCGGGCCCCACGACGGTGCCGAACGAAACCGACGGCCGTCCCAGATACCCGGCCGCGACGGGGTCGCCGACCACCACGATTTCGCCGAATGCGACGAACACCGTGTCGGGAAGCAGCGGCCGCCCCACCCGGGACCGCGTCGTCGGTTCGCCCGCGGCGCCGTCGCCGGCCAGTGGGAGCAGACTGACGATCACCGTGGTCTCGGTGGGCCCGTACGTGGAGATCAGCGAGACACCCCGGGTGGCCGGTGATTCGACCCAGCGGTCGACGGCGGTGCCGCGCACCGGTTCCCCGCCGATGATGACCTGGCGTAGCCGCGAACCGCCGATCGCCGCGATCGCGTCGGGGTCCTCGCAGAGCAAGTGCCACAGCGCCGTGGGTAGATCCAGCACGGTCGCCCCGCTGCTCACCACGTCGCGGGTCAGAGCCGGGAGATCGCCGGTCCGGGTGGCGGCGGAACGGATCAGTGCCGCCCCGCCGCGTACCGCGCCGAAGATCTCCTCGACGCTGATATCGGAGGTCAGTGGCGCGCACTGCAGCACGGTGTCCGTCGGCCCCCAGCCGTACGACTGTGCGATACCGGCGCAGAACGCAGCAAGCGAACGGTGTTTCACCTCGACGAGTTTGGCTTCGCCGGTCGTCCCCGAAGTCGGCATCAGGTACGCGGTGCGCTCTCCCAGGTCCGGGTCGGCGGCGACGATCTCCAGCCGAGCGCCGATGCGTACCCGAGTGGTGGCGTCGACCTCGGTGCCCAGCCGGACCGCCGCGGGGTCGATGATCCGTACTCCGATCCCGGTTTCGGCGATCCGGGCGGCACGCTCCTCGGCCTGCCGTGCGGAGTCGCAGGGGCAGTACGGGCAGCCGGAGAGATGGCCGGCCAGCACCAGGTCGACGGTCCGGTCGGTGCCGTCGTCGGTGACCACCAGCACCTCACCGGGCACGGCCTGGTTCTCTTCCAGCCAGGCCAGCCAGGGAAGCAGATGCGGGCGGCGGGTGAGCCCGTCGGGTCCGGAGGTGAACCAAGCCGGCCCGCCGCGGTGTTCAGGCGCGGCGTCGGCGCCCGGGGCGAGTGTGCCGCCGGTGGTGAGAACCTGCCATTTGCCGACGGTCATTGCAACGGGCCTGTCCCAGTTCGCGGCAAAGGATTTCAGTACCGTGGCGATCTGCTCGGCGATCCCGGAAATCGCCGCTTCGGTGGGTAGATCCGCCCGGTCCCAAATCGCGATCTGCAGTCGGTGCGCTGCCTCGTCGGCGATCGCGGCAACGGTCCTGCCCTCGATCGGACCGATGTCGGTGGTCAGCGGCGGTTCGGCCAGAAACGGCCGCAGCGACGGTGCGCACGGCTGCGGCAGATAGTTCAGGGTCAGCGCGTCGACTCCGGTCGCGCGGTTGATCGCCAGATACATCCGGCGGTACCGCTCTTCGCGCAACCACCGGCGGCGCAGCGCCTTGACGTAGCCGCGATCCATCGACCGCACCAGATCGCCGACGGAGGCAAACGGGGCGAACCGGACCTGCTGGGGCACCGAATTGACCAGGCAGGAGGCGACATCGAGGTCGGGCTCGCCGAATCTGTTGTCGATGGCGTGCACCAGCAGTGCATCGGTGCCGCCCCGCTCGCCCGCATCCACGGCCGTCGCCGCGGCGGCCACCAGGACATTGAGGGGAACCCGCTGTGCCTGGCACGCCGCCAAGAGCGCGGCGTAGTCGGCGCCATCGATGACGACCGATTCGGTCGGTACGCCGCGCGCGGCATGCCCGGGCGTGCGGGAGTCGGCGCGTCGATGGTTCTCGGTGTCGGCGCGCAGTTCGACTGTGGTGGCGGCGGTCAGGCGCTGCAGCGCGTCGTCGATCAGCGCCGCCTCCCGCCGGTGTGCCTGTTCCAGGCTCCGTAAACCCTCTGCGCTGGAGATGAATTCGGCGTCTCCGGAAAGGAATCCACCGAGCTGGCCCTCGATGATCGCGGTGCCGCCGCCGTCGAGCAGGAGATGGTGACAGTAGGCGTCCAGGCCGCACACCGCCCCGTCGTCGTCGGTCCGCACGATGTAGCGCACCAGGGGCACACCGAGCAGGCCCGGTGCCCAGGTGGCCTTCAGCTGTGCAGCGGTATCGGTCGCGTCATCGGTGCACACCCGGACCAGTTCGTCGACCCGCAGCCTCGGTGCCAGTGCCGGGTAGCCGTCCTCGCCGCCGGGCTCCAGCACGCACAGGTGCACCGGGTTGGCCCGGATGGTCGCGTCCAGCGCGGACAGCAGCTCCGGAAGCCTCAGCGGCTGGAACCGGTAGCGCCGGCCGATGAGGTACAGGGCCGGATCGCCGTCCTGCACGACGCCGTTGTAGATATTGCGCTGTGACCGGCTCAGCGGAACGCGAATCGACGGTCCGGTGCCGGTCGTGGGCGTGATCGCGCAGGTCGTGCACCCCCAAGAGCACCTGACCGCGCTCGATCGCCTTGCCGATCAGCGAGAGCCTCAGCGGAGCCAGGTAGTCGGGGAAGATCGAGAGGACGTCAATCCGCATCGAACAGCCCCTCCATCTCCACGACCTCGATGAAGCCCGATTCGAGGTCGACCACCGGCACCACATCGACCACGAACGGGATCAGGACCTGCCCGTGATCGGTGGCCACCGCCAGGACGTCGTGGCCCGGGAGGTGAAGGACCTCCGTGACCGTGCCCCGGGTCTGCCCCACAACACGGACCTGCAGACCCTCGAGCTGGTGGTCATAGAACTCGTCAGGGTCGTCGGGTAGCTCGTCGCCGAGCACAACCTCGACCCACCGCCCACGTAGCGCTTCAGCGTCGTCGCGATCGCGACATCCGTCGAACAACACCATGAGTCGCGACCCGATCCGCGACTCGACCACGGTGCGGGGACGGTCGTCGATGAACACGGTAATGCCTTCGGCGAAGCGCTCTTCGGGCTGATCCGTGGTGGGCACAACGGTGACCCACCCCCGCACACCGTGCGGCTTTCCGATGCGGCCCACGGCCACGCGCTGCTCGGTCAGCGGCCGTTCACATCCACGAAGTCGACGCGCACGCCACGGCCACCTGCGATGGCATTGATCACCGTGCGCAGGGACTTCGCTGTGCGCCCGGCGCGGCCGATCACACGTCCGAGGTCCTCGGGGTGCACGCTCACTTTGAGCAGGGTTCCCCGGCCGCGACCCTGCTTCTCGCGCACGGTGACGTCGTCGGGGTGGTCCACGATCCCGGAGACGAGGTGCTCCAGGGCCTCGGCCAGAGGCCTAGCCATCGGCCTGCGTGTCGTCGCCGGCCTCTGCGGCGGGCTGCTCGGCAGCCTGCTCCTCAGCGGGGGCTTCCTCGGCAGCCGGAGCCTCCTCGGCGGGGGCTTCGGCCGCGGGGGCCTCCTCGACAGGTGCGGCCTTGGGCTTCTTCGGGGCCTTCTCCTCGGCCTCCTTCAGCCCGGCGGCCTCGGCGGCTGCGGCGGCGAAGACAGTCTTGCGGTCCGCCTTCTCCTCGGCGGTCTGCAACGTGCCCTCGGCACCCGCCTCACCCTTGAACTTCTGCCAGTCACCGGTGACCTTGAGCAGAGCGAGAACGGCCTCGGTCGGCTGCGCACCGACGCCGAGCCAGTACTGGACCCGCTCGGAATCGATCTGGATCAGCGACGGCTGCTCCTTGGGGTGGTACAGACCGATCTCCTCGATCGACCGACCGTCGCGCTTGTTGCGCGCATCGGCGATGACGACGCGGTACTGCGGGTTGCGGATCTTGCCGAGCCGCTTCAACTTGATCTTGACTGCCACTGCGGATGTATCTCCTGTTGTCGAATGTCGTTCCCGGCACATGTGTGGGGTCACCCACGGCCAGGCCCGTCAAGTCTGCGTTCCCCGTGAGAGAGGGCGGGGTACTCACCAATTCTGCCAGATGCCGCATCCGGAGCGGGCTCCGGGCATCATTTCGCGTCACGCCCCCAGCGACGTTGTGAATATCTGGCGATTGAGTGCACAGATATTCACACGCTGATGCGCTAGTTGCCCCCGCCGAGCAGCTTCGTGAACTCGTCGGGCAACTGATCGGGGGTGAAGGGCGCATCGGGCTGCTGCTCGGTGACACCGGCGTCCTGCTGGGCGCGTTTGGCCGGGTTGCCGCTGCGACCCTTCTTGGCCTTCGGCGGCTTGCCCTTGCCTTTGGCCTTCTTCGACATGCCCGGCATCGGGGGCATCCCAGGCACCCCTGGCATCCCTCCCCCGCCGCTGCGCATACGCTTCATCATCTTCTGCGCCTCGGTGAAGCGGTCGACGAGGTTGTTGACGTCCGACACCTGCACGCCGGCGCCCTTGGCGATCCGGGCCCGTCGCGAACCGTTGAGCACCTTCGTGTCGCGGCGCTCCTGCGGCGTCATGGAGTGGATGATCGCGGCCACCCGGTCCAGTTCCCGGTCGTCGATCTGCTCGAGTTGCTTGCGTGCCTCGGCCATCCCGGGAAGCATCCCGAGCAGCTTGCCCAGGGAGCCCATCTTCTTGACCGCCTGCATCTGCTCGAGGAACTCCTCGAGAGTGAAGGCGTCACCACGGGCGACCTTGTCGGCCATGCGCTGGGCCTGGTCGGCGTCGAAGGCGCGCTCCGCCTGCTCGATGAGCGTGAGCACGTCACCCATGTCGAGGATGCGGGAAGCCATGCGATCGGGGTGGAAGACCTCGAGGTCCTCCACCTTCTCCCCGACCGAGGCGAACATGATCGGAGCGCCGGTGGCCTCGCGCACGGACAGTGCCGCACCACCACGGGCGTCACCGTCGAGTTTGGTGAGGATCACGCCGTCCACACCCACGCCGTCCTGGAACGCCGCCGCGGTCTGCACCGCGTCCTGCCCGATCATGGCGTCGATCACGAGGAGCAGTTCGTCGGGCTCGACGGCGTCCCTGATGGCCTTGGCCTGCCCCATCAACTCCTCATCGATGGCCAGCCGGCCAGCGGTGTCGATGATGACCACGTCGTAGAGCGATCGCTCCGCCTCGGCCAGGGAGTCCCGGGCCACCTTCACCGGGTCGCCGACCCCGTTGCCCGGCTCGGGTGCGTACGACGGCACCCCCGCGCGCTCAGCGACGATCTGCAACTGGTTCACGGCGTTCGGCCGTTGGAGGTCGGCGGCCACCAGCACCGGCGTGTGACCCTGGTTCGCGAGGTACTTGGCCAGCTTGCCGGCCAGCGTGGTCTTACCGGCGCCCTGCAGACCCAGGAGCATGATCACGGTCGGCGGCTTCTTCGCCAGCCGCAGGTTGCGCGTCTCGCCGCCGAGGATCACGATCAGTTCCTCGTTGACGATCTTCACGACCTGTTGCGCGGGGTTCAGGCTCGAAGAGACCTCCTCGCCCATCGCGCGTTCCTTGACGCGGGTGGTGAAGGTGCGCACCACCGGCAAGGACACGTCGGCTTCGAGCAGGGCTCGCCGGATCTCACGGACGGTCTCGTCGATGTCCGCCTCGGACAGCCGTCCTTTGCCGCGCAGACCCTTGAAGGTCGCGGTCAAGCGGTCGGACAGGGAATTGAACATAGAAGCACTCCAAGGGATCGGGTTCCAGCGTAACCGCAGAGCTGTGCGACCCACACCGTCCCGGCGCGGGTCAGGAACCGGCCAGGGTCCCCCGCACGGCTGCCAGCGCCGCCTCGGCCTTGCTCGAGGACAGCGGCGCGCCGGCCTCGTCGGTGAGGAAGAAGACGTCGACCACCTCGGAACCCAACGTCGAGACCTTGGCGCCGTCCACGTTGACGCCGGCCGACGCCAGCGCGGAGGTGATCCAGTAGAGAAGTCCTGCCCGGTCGTGCGCACGCACCTCGAGGACCGTGGCCCGGCTCGAACCGTCCGGGATCAGGGCCACAGTGGGCTCAGGACGCGGATCTTCGCTGACGGCATAGGCCCGTTCCCGTTCGCTGAGGCGTCGGCTCAGGTCCATCTCGCCGGAGACCGCACGGCGGATGTCCGCGGCCAAACGCTCATCGCCAGGGGGCTCGCCGAACTGGGTCTGCACGGTCCACCGGATGACCGCCCGGGTCCCCTGGGTGCGGCTGACGGCGTCCCGCACACTGAGACGGTTGATGGCCAGCACACCCGCACAGCGACTCAGCAGGCCAACGGAGTCCGCAGCGCCGACGGTCACCACCACCTCGGTCTCCCCCACCCGCTCGCAGTCGACCGTGACTCCCGGAGCCGTCCACAACCCCTCGGAGACGTCTTCCAGCAACGGTTCGATGACAGGTTCGCCACCGGCCAGGACCGCATGTGTCCGGCGTACCAGGACCTCTGTGAGGTTCTGCTTCCACGGGCTCCACGCCGCAGGGCCCGTGGCTGCGGCATCCGAGACCGTCAGCCAGTGGAGCAGATCGAGGAACTCCCGGTTGCCGACAGCCTCGGCCACCATGCCGATCACCGCTGGATCGTCGATGTCCCGCCGGGTCGCCACATCAGGTAGGAGCAGGTGGTACCGCACGAGGTTCACGAGCACTTCGGTGTCCGCTGCGTCGAAACCGAGCATGGGACCGATATCCGCCACGAGTTCCACCCCGATGTCGGTGTGATCACCTGCGCGACCCTTGCCGATGTCGTGCAGAAGCGCCCCGACGAGCAGGAGGTCCGGACGGGAGACCTTTCGTGTGTGTGTGGAGGCCGCGACGGCCGTCTCGACGAGGTGCCGGTCGACAGTGAACCTGTGGACGGGGTTGCGTTGTGGCGCCGAGCGCACCACCGACCATCCGGGGATCAACCGCGAGATGAGGTCGGCCTGATCCATCGCTTCCCAGATCGGCACCGTCCAGCGTCCGGCACCCAGCAGGCTCACCAGACTCTCACGCGCTTGCCGGGGCCAGGGCACGGGCAGTGGCGCGGATTCCTGGGCGAGCCGATCGACGGTGTGTGGGGCGAGTCGAAGACCGGCCTGAGCAGCCGACGCGGCCGCCCGAAGCATGAGGGTGGCATCACGATCCGGTCGGGCGTCCTGCGCCAGAACCACCTCGGATTCCTGGACGACGACGCCGTCGGACAACGGTTCCCGCTCGGTGGTCCGCCTGATCTTGCGCAGCCTCGGCAGCGACTTCCTCTTGACCTGCCTGCCGACCCTGCCCCATGCCACAGAGCTGACGAAGGAGATGGTCCGGCCCGCGGCACACACAGCGCGCAGTAGCTCGTCCTCGTCCTCATACCCGAGCATCTCGGCGACCTGAGGCTGCTCCTGCTGTGTGAGCCGGTCGGTCGCACGACCAGTCGCCACGTGGAGCGCGTCCCGGGCATCGAGGAGGGTCAACTTCGCGCTGGACAGGGAATTGTGGGGTGGGCTGATGACCCAACTGGCGGCCAACGCTCTCATCACGGTCAGGTCGCGCAAGCCCCCGTAGGACTCCTTCAGATCGGGCTCGAGCAGGTAGGCCAGTTCACCATTGCTGTCCTTGCGTTCCTCCACGAACGCCCTGAGCTCATCGAAGCGCTGCGGGGCCATGGCCCGCCAGTCCCCCAGAACGCTGGAGCGCGTCTCCACCGTCAATCGGTCATCCCCGATCACGGTGCGCGCATCCAGCAGGCCCAGCACCACTCGCAGATCCTGGCCGGCTAGACGTCGGGCCTGGGCAGGGGTCCGGACGCTGTGATCCAGGCGAAGCCCGGTGTCCCACACCGGGTACCAGATGCGATCTGCGACGTTGGCCACCTCTGCGGCCGAGACACTCGCCGGGTGCAGAAGCAGCAGATCGATGTCACTCGCCGGTGCGAGTTCGCCACGACCGAACCCCCCGATCGCCACCAGGGTGCACCCGAGTTGCGCGGCACCGGAGGCGGTGAACAGTCCGGCGAGCCAGTCGTCGGTGAGACCGGTCAGGGCGTGGCGCCGGGAGGGGCCGAAGCCGGGCCGTGCGATCAGGTCCGCACGCGCCGCCATAAAGTCACTCGTGATCACGCTCATCGTTGCCTCCTCCCGGTTCCGGACATGGGCGTGGCGGCAGCCTCCCCCGGGGCCGCCGCCACGCCTGTCATGACTAGAGCGCGTCCGGCCCGCGCTCGCCGGTGCGCACGCGCACCACCGAGTCGACCGGCGACACCCAGACCTTGCCGTCCCCGATCCGGCCTGTCTGTGCGCTCTTGACGATGACATCGACCACACTGTCGGCGTCGTCGTCTTCGACAACGACCTCGATGCGGACCTTCGGCACCAGGTCGACGGTGTACTCCGCGCCCCGGTAGACCTCGGTGTGGCCCCGCTGGCGGCCGTAGCCGCTGGCCTCGGAGACCGTGAGACCGTGGATCCCGAAAGTCTCAAGTGCGGATTTCACGTCATCGAGCTTGAACGGCTTGATCACCGCGGTGACGAGTTTCATACTGAGACCTCTTCCTTCTTGGCTGCAGCCTGGCCGACGCCGGCGAACTTGCCACCGGATCCGCTCTCCTGCAGTTCGTATGCCTGCTCGGCGTGGGTCGTGAGATCGATACCGGCGATCTCGTCTTCCTCATCGATGCGCATCCCGATCGTCTTGTGGATGATCAGGGCGATCACCATGGTCACCACGAAGGAGAACACCAGCACCGCGACCGCGGCGATGAGCTGCGACCAGAACTGGGTGAGTCCGCCTCCGTAGAACAGCCCATTGACGCCTGCCGGTGCTGCCTCAGTGGCGAGCAGCCCGATGAGCAAGGTGCCCACCAGACCACCGACGAGGTGGACACCGACCACGTCGAGCGAGTCGTCGTAGTTGAGCTTGTACTTCAGACCGACTGCCAGCGCGCACAGCACACCGGCGGCGATGCCGATGAGGATCGCACCGATCGGGCTCACCGCGGAGCAGGAGGGCGTGATGGCCACCAGACCGGCCACGATGCCGGACGCCGCGCCAAGGCTGGTGGCGTGACCGTCGCGGATCTTCTCCGTCAGCAGCCAGGCCAGTGCAGCGGCGCAGGTGGCGACGAAGGTGTTGAGGAACACCACAGCCGCCGTGTTGTTGGCGGCCAGCGCCGAGCCGGCGTTGAAGCCGAACCAACCGAACCACAGCAGACCGGCGCCGATCATGACCAGCGTCAGGTTGTGCGGCTTCATCGGGGTCTTGGGCCAACCGAGGCGCTTGCCGACGACCAGCGCGAGGGCCAGGCCTGCAACACCTGCGTTGATGTGCACAGCGGTACCACCGGCGAAGTCGATCGCAGGTGTGCCGTTGAGCGGGCCGAGGCCTTCGAAGATCCAGCCACCGGCGGCCCACACCCAGTGGGCGACCGGGAAGTAGACCAACGTTGCCCACAGGCCGGCGAAGATCAGCCAGGCGTTGAACTTCACACGGTCAGCGACCGCACCGGCGATGAGCGCCACAGTGATCGTCGCGAACATCGCCTGGAAGGCCACGAAGGCCATCGCCGGGAACGTCGCCTCCGGGTCGTCGGCCATGAGGCCTTCCAACCCGAGGTACTGCGTGAAGCTGCCGATGAAGGCTCCACCTTCGCCGAAGGTCAACGAGTACCCGTAGAGCACCCAGATCACTCCGACAAGGGCCAACGCCCCCATCACCATCATCATCATGTTGAGCGTCGACTTCGCCCGCGTCATGCCACCGTAGAAAAGCGCCAAACCCGGCAGCATGAGCAGTACGAGTGCGGCGCTGACAAGAATCCAGGCTGTGTCGCCAGGACTCAGGACGATCTCTTCCATCCGTCCGCCTTCCTCATCCGAAAAGACCATTGGGTGTTTCCCGCTGGATGACGTCAGACTCTCCCGGCCGTGTTACGCGACCCGTGATCACACGTTTCGTGGAGGTGACAAAGGCACGTGCCGCGTTAACTCTGGGTTTCGCGGCTCGGGGGCCTCACGCGCGGACACATGGGGTTGGCACACCCGGGGCCCCAACCCCATGTGCGCGCGCGAATCACCCCATATCGGGGCAAAGGTCGCTCAGGCGTCCATTTCCGGTCGGACACCGCCACCAGGCGGCACTCCGCAACCTGATGTGTCCGCGACGGGCGCTCAGTCCAGCAAGGCGGAGACGAAAGCCTCGGGATCGAAGGGAGCCAGATCGTCGGGCCCTTCGCCGAGGCCGACGAGCTTCACGGGGACGCCGAGGTCGCGCTGGACGGCGACCACGATCCCGCCCTTGGCCGTGCCATCCAGCTTGGTCAGCACCACGCCGGTGATGTCGACGGCTTCGCTGAACACCTTGGCTTGGGCAAGGCCGTTCTGGCCGGTGGTCGCGTCGAGGATGAGCAGGACCTCGTCGACCGGGGACTGTTTGCCGATGACCCGCTTGATCTTGCCGAGCTCATCCATCAGTCCGACTTTGGTGTGGAGTCTGCCTGCGGTGTCGATGACCACCACGTCCGAACCACCGTCAGCCGCTTCCTTGACCGCGTCGAAGGCGACCGCGGCCGGATCCCCGCCCTCAGGGCCACGCACGACCGCCGCACCGACGCGGTCGCCCCACGTCTGCAACTGATCGGCCGCCGCCGCACGGAAGGTGTCCGCAGCGCCGAGCACCACCGTGTGGCCGTCGGCCACGAGCACACGGGCGAGTTTGCCGGTGGTGGTGGTCTTGCCGGTGCCGTTCACGCCCACCACGAGGATGACCGCCGGCCGGTCCCCCTGCCGGGAGGCGACCAGCGTGCGGTCCATCGTCGGATCCACGAGCCGCAACAGTTCCTCATGCAGGATCGGGCTCCATTCCGTGGTGCCCTCGACGCGCACGCGCGTCTTCAACCTGTCGACGAGTTCGGTACTCGCGTCCACCCCAAGGTCGGCCATGATCAGCGTGTCCTCGACGTCCTCCCATGTCGACTCGTCGATCTGGGAGGAACTGAGAAGCGCGAGCAGGCCCCTGCCGATCGCCGTGTTGGAGCGTGCGAGGCGAGCCCGTAGGCGCACCAACCGTCCCGCGGTGGGCTCGGGGCGCTCGAGTTCGATGGTCGGGGCACCCGGTTGAGCCGGGATCTCCACGTCCTCGATGGTCTGGACCGACGCCTCGGCCGATGGGTAGGCGTCATCACCCACGCCCGGGGTGTAATCGACGCCCGGTGCCGGCGGCAGCGGCTTCTGGCGACGCCCGGCGACCAGGCGCACGCCGAGCAGCACGGCCACAGCGATCAGAACAACGGCGATCAGGGCGTAGAGCACTACCGAATCCATTGCTCCAGTCTGACCGACGGGCACTGCGCGCCTGGGCGGAGGGGGCTACCTCACAGGACAGCGATCCGCGGCCCTCAGACCGGCTGCAGTTGCCGCATCCGCTGGCTGATCACCTCGGTGACACCGGCGCGCATCGTCACGCCGTACAAGGCATCGGCCATCTCCATCGTGCGCTTCTGGTGAGTGATGACCAGCAACTGCGAGGTCTGGCGCAACTCCTCGAGAAGACCGATCAACCGTCCGAGGTTGACATCATCCAGAGCCGCCTCGACCTCGTCGAGCAGGTAGAACGGGGAGGGCCGGGCCTTGAACAGCGCAACCAGGAATGCCACCGCCGTGAGACTGCGCTCACCACCGGACAGCAGGGACAGACGCTTGATCTTCTTCCCCGGAGGCCGGGCCTCGACCTCGACACCGGTCGTGAGTAGATCGTCCGGGTCGGTGAGCACGAGCCGACCCTGACCGCCCGGGAACAGCCGCGAGAACGTGTACTCGAACTCCCGCTCCACGTCCGCATAGGCCTCGGAGAACACCTGCTGCACGCGGGCGTCCACGTCAGCCACGATGTCCAGCAGGTCCTCGCGGCTCTTCTTCACATCCTCGATCTGGTTCACCAGATGGGTGTGACGTTCCTCCATTGCGGCGAACTCCTCGAGCGCCAAGGGGTTGACCCGGCCGAGCAGAGCCAGGCCGCGTTCGGCTTCCTTCAGCCGCCGCTGCTGCACCTCACGATCGAACGCGTGGGGCTCCTCGCCCTCGGCCCCGGGGATCATCTGTTCCGGCCCGTATTCGGCCACCAGGTCGTCGACGGTCAAGCCGTACTCCTCCAGGGCCTTCTCCGTCAGCTGCTCCAACGTGGCGCGCTTGCCCGCACGCAGCACCTCGTCGCGATGGACATCGAGTGTGAGGCGATCGACTTCCCCGGCCAGCTCCAGTGCCGCCGTGCGGGCCTGGGTGTGCCGCTCCTGCAGGGTCGCCTGCTCGCTCTCCAGATCGCTGAGGTGCTGTTCAGAGGTGCGCGCGTCGGCCTCGACCAGCGCGGCCCCACGGCGAGCCACCGCATCGAGGCGGCCAAGGGTGACCAGGGCCTGCTCCCGCTCGATCCGGCGCCGCGCGGCCGCCGCCACCGCCTCGTGGGCCTGCGCGGTCTGCTCCTGCAGTTCGGTGTGCCGGGTCTGCAGGGCGCGGTGACGTTCCTGTGCCGAGCGGGCGTTCAGGCTCGCCTCGTGATGGGCATGCCGGGCCCGCTCCTGCGCGGCCAGCAGGTCCTCCAGAGCCGTGCGATCCACACTCGGCGCACCGGCGGCCGTCAACTCGGCGAGGTGAGTGCGCGCGTTCTCCAGGTCGGTGATCTGCGCCTGCAGGGCGGCCGAGACCTCGTCACGCTCCGCGGTGATCTGTTCGAGGCGCCGCGCCGTGGCCGCTGCCCTCTGGCGGACGTGCACGTCACGCTCGGCGGCCGCCGCAGCGCGCGCCTGCTCCTGCGCGGCCTCGGCGCGAACATCGTCGCGGTGTTGCCGGGCGAGGGCGGACTGGGCCTCGACACGGGAGAGATGATCGACAGCGCGTTGCCAGCACGCCTCGGTCGACACCAGTTCCTCAGTGGCCTGTTCGAGGGCGTTGCGCAAAGCGATGACGTTGCCCGCTTCGCTTCCTTGACCCGCGGTCCCGCGACCCAGCACCCGGCCGTCCACAGTGGCGACCAACGCCTGCGGATCCTGCCCGACGATCGCGGACGCCTGCTCCAGGGACTGCACGATGTGACATCCGCGCAGGATCGCTGCCAGGGCGCCACGCAGAAAATCAGGAGCCTCGATGTAGGTCAGGACCTCGCTGTCCGCGGTCTGCGGCGTGCCGCCGAGCACGAACCGAACGGAATCGTCCTGCGCCAAGGCCGCGAGAGCGTCACCGGCAGCGACGTCCTCCCGCAGCACGCTGGCCCGGGCATGGGCCCCGAGCAGAACGGCCACCGCCTTCTCGTACCCGGGACGCACGCGGATGAGGCTGTCGAGTGAACCGTGCTGCCACGAGGCATCGAGGGCGGTGTCGCCGTCGGTGGTCAACGCGCTACGCAAGGCCTCGCACCGGGCGGTCAGCGAAGCCCTGCGCTGCTCCTGGGACGACAGTTCGGCGCGCGCCAACTCCACGGCCTGTTCGGCATCCTGCATGGCTCTGTCGGCGGCCGCCGAGTCCACCGTGACCTCGACGGTCTCCAACTGCGGCAACTGGGCGGCCTCCCGCGCCGCGTCCTGCGCCTCCCGGGCCACGGGTTCGTACTGCTCCGCGAGCCGGTCGAGCCGGTTCTGGGTGGCGTCCACGAGCCGTTGCCCACCGGCCACGGACTGCTCCGCGCCGGCCACGGCCTGCCGGTACTGGGTGAGCGCATGCTCGGCCGCACCGACCCGCTCCTGCTCGGCGCGGACCTGTCCGCCCACCGCCTCCGCGGCATCCCGGGCCGCTTCGAAGGCCTGCTGCGCGACGGCGAGGACGTCCTCGTGCGCGACAACCTCTGCCCCAACAGCGTCCGCCTGCCGCTGCAGGTCCTCGGGGTCCACTCCGAAACTGAACTCGAGCTGCTCGCGTTCCAAAGACCGGCGGCGCTCCTCGATCAGTGCCACTAGGGCGTTCATGCGCTCCCGCAGCCGGGTCAGGTCGATGGAGCGGGCACGCGCCTCGTGCAGGCGGGGCGAGATCTCCTGGATCCTCGCCTCCACCTCGGCCTCCACGGACCGGGCCTGCGCCAGTTGCTCCTCCACCCGTTGCCGCTCGGCCTTCGCCGCGCTCTCGTCGGCCTGCTCCTGGGCGAGGTCGCGCTGAACACCCGCCACGTCGTCCGCGAGCAGGCGAAGCCGGGCATCGCGCACATCGGCCTGGATCGTGGCCGCCCGCCGCGCCACCTCGGCCTGCCGGCCCAGGGGCTTGAGTTGACGGCGCAGTTCGGCGGCGAGGTCGGTGAGGCGGTTCAGGTTCTGCTGGATCTGCTCGAGTTTGCGCAGCGCCTTCTCCTTGCGCCGGCGGTGCTTGAGTACCCCGGCGGCCTCCTCGATGAAGCCGCGACGGTCCTCCGGGCTGGCGTGCAGGATCGCATCGAGGCGCCCCTGGCCCACAATCACGTGCATCTCGCGGCCGATGCCGGAGTCAGCGAGCAGTTCCTGGACGTCGAGCAGTCGGCAGGTCTGGCCGTTGATGGCGTATTCGGAGCCTCCGCTGCGGAACAGCGTGCGGCGGATGGTGACCTCCGAATACTCGATCGGTAGTGCTCCGTCGGAGTTGTCGATAGTGAGTTCGACCTCGGCACGCCCCAGAGGCGCCTTGCCGCTGGTGCCGGCGAAGATGACGTCCTCCATCTTGCCGCCGCGCAGACTCTTGGCGCCCTGCTCGCCCATCACCCAGGCGATCGCGTCGACGACGTTGGACTTCCCCGACCCGTTCGGGCCCAC
>CALFYG010000037.1 GCA_937952095.1 uncultured Micrococcales bacterium
AGATGCTCAACTCGACGCGCTTGGGGTCGATGAGCACCATCCGGACCTCGTCCGGGGTGGCACGCGACAGCACGGAGGTGATGAGGGTGTTGATGCACACGGACTTGCCGGCGCCCGTCGCACCCGCGACCAACAGGTGCGGCATCTTGGCGAGGTTGCCGCAGACGTATCCGCCTTCGACGTCCTTGCCGAGGCCGATGAGCATCGGGTGGGTGTCAGATTGCGCGACCCGACTGCGCAGCACATCGGACAGGCTCACGTTCTCCCGGTCGGTGTTGGGTATCTCGATCCCGATCGCGGACTTCCCGGGAATGGGCGAGAGGATCCGCACCTCGGGGCTCTTCACGGCGTAGGAGATGTTCTTGCTCAGCGCCGTGACCCGCTCCACCTTGACCGCCGGCCCGAGTTCGACCTCGTAGCGGGTGACCGTCGGGCCCCGGCTGAACCCGGTCACCCGGGCGTCGACCTCGAACTGCTCCAGGACACCTGTGAGCGCAGCGACCACCTGGTCATTGGCGGCGGTGGCCGCCTTGTGCGGGGGGCCCGGCTTCAGCAGATCCAGTGGTGGCAACCGGTACACCACATCCCCGGAGAGGAGCAGTTGCTCGGCCACCGCCATGTCGAAGTCCTCGAGCATCTGGGCCGGATCGACCTCCATGGTCAGGTCCTCGTCGACCACAGGCATGTCCGTGAGGTCGATCTGTTGGGTCGCCTCCTCGTCGGACTCCGCGGCGGTGGCCACCGGGCTGACGAACGCCTCGTCACCGGCGAGATCCTCCGGGATCTCCTCCGAGGTCGCCTTGCCCGAACCCAGACGTTGCTTGACCCACGCGCCCGCACTGCCGGTCTTGACCTCCTCCGCCTTGCGTCGAAGGTCTGCCACCGACGTCCCGGTGGCCATGAGCACGCCGGCCACGAGGACGAGGAACAGGATGATGCCGGTCAGGACCGGCCCCAGTAGCGACAGGAAGGGCGTGGTGGCCAGCCACCCGGCCCAGCCGCCTCCGGCGCGCATGGCTTCCTGACCGTCGATCGGCTGTGCGGCTCCCCGCATCACGTGCAGCAGTCCCGCCGCGGCGAACAGGACCAAGAGCCCGCCGATGACGTGGTTCGCCTTGAACTTCTTCTCCGGATGGCGAAGGGTGCGCCACGACATCCACGCGAGGAAGACGGGCACGAGGATGTCCAAGCCGCCGACCGCGCCGGACACCACGAACGAGACGGCCGGCTCCACGCCACCCTCGGCGCCCCACCAGGTCACAGCCCCCACAAGGATGGCGAGCAGGGCATAGAGCAGACCTAGCCCGTCACGACGAAGCGCCGGGTCGAGGTCCTTGGCGCCATGGCCGATGCGCCGCACAGCACCACCGACGAAATGCGCCGTGCTCACCCACGCAGTGACCAAGGCCCGCAACACACCGCGAAGGAACGCGGAGAACCCGCCAGAACCACGACCGGCGGTCTTCTTCGATGACGAGGAACTCGATCTGCTCGACTTCTTGGCCGGGGGTTTGGACCGCGACGAGCGGCCGGAACTGGGCCGCGAGGCGCGCGTGGACGTGCGGGAAGCCATGCGGTCAAGAGTATCGGCCCGAGGCGACACCGCCCCGCCACCGCAGCCACGGCGTGTTCGTGCGTGTCGCCGCGGTTTCCTCACACCCACGCACCCCCTACCGTCTAGCCATGGCCAGGCAGTCGTACACCGACGCACAGATACTGCAGGCACTGCGTGCGGCGGCCGCGCTGCGCGGCGAGCCTCTGAGCCACAGCCGCTACGACGCGGTGGCCGGCCGTGTCAGCGGGCCGTCGTCGGCGCGGATCATCCAGCGGTTCGGCTCCTGGCGCAGCGCATGCACGGCGGCCGGTGTCACGACGGCAGCGGCCGCCCGGGAGTATCGCCCGAAGTGGGACCGTGCGACGGTCGCGGCTGCGGTCGCGGCCTATCTCGCGAGCGGGGGGTCGACAGGCACCTACACCGACTACCAGGCCTGGGCCCGTGGAGAGGCCGACCGGCCCAGCGGCCCCACCGTCCGAAACGTCATGGGCGGATGGAACGAGGCGAAGGAAGCAGCGGGTCGGGACCTCACCCCTCGATGACGACAGGAATGATCATCGGGCGCCGGCGGTGCTGGGCGCTGACCCATTTGCCCAATGTGCGGCGCACGACCTGGGTGAGCGCATGCTGATCGGTGACACCGTCCTCGAGGGCCCGAAGGAGCTTCTTCTCGATCTCTGGGACCACCGGGTCGAAGACGGCGTCGGAGTCGGCGAAGCCGCGCGCATGGATCTCAGGACCGGAGAGGATCTTGCGCTCGACATGATCCACGACGACGACGACCGAGATGAAGCCCTCCTCACCGAGGATGCGGCGGTCCTTGAGGCTGCCTTCGGTGATGTCACCGACGCTGGCGCCGTCGACATACACGTATCCGCAGGGAACATCCCCCACGATGCTTGCCACCCCGTCCACCAGATCCACGACCGTGCCGTCCTGCGCCACGACGATGCGGTCGCGTGGCACACCGGTCAGCTCGGCCAATCTGGCGTTGGCGTACATGTGGCGGACCTCGCCGTGCACAGGCATCACATTGGCGGGTTTCACGACGTTGTAGAGGTACAGCAACTCTCCCTCCGCGGCGTGACCGGACACATGCACCATCGCGTTGCCCTTGTGCACGACCCGCGCGCCGGTCGCCGTCAGGCCGTTGATCACGCGGTTCACCGCGTTCTCGTTGCCCGGGATGAGTGACGAGGCCAGCACCACGGTGTCCCCAGGACCGACCCGGATCTCATGGTCGTGGGCGGCGATCCGCGACAGGACCGCCATCGGCTCACCCTGGGATCCCGTGCACACGAGAACGAGTTCATCGTCTCGCAACTCCCCGATGCGCTCGGAACTCACGAGCATGCCCGCCGGCACCTGCAGGTAGCCGAGGTCACGGGCCACGTTCATGTTGCGGACCATCGAACGGCCCACGAGGGCGACCTTGCGACCGTTGCGCGCCGCCACGTCGATGACCTGCTGGATCCGGTGGACGTGGCTGGCGAAGCTGGCGACGATGACGCGCTTGGGCGTGCTGACCATCACCTGCTCGAGAGCAGGCAGGATGGCCGACTCGGACGTGACGAAACCGGGCACCTCAGCGTTGGTCGAATCGACCAGCAACAGGTCGACCCCCTCCTCGCCGAGACGACCCAGCGCCCGCAGGTCGGTGATGCGGCCGTCGAGAGGCAACTGATCCATCTTGAAGTCACCGGTGTGCACCACACGGCCAGCCGTGGTGTCGATGACCACTGCGAGCGCGTCAGGGATGGAGTGGTTCACGGCGACGAAGCCGACCCGGAACGCGCCGAGCCACTCGGTGTCTCCTTCTGCGACCATCTGCAGCGGAGGTTTCTGCCTGTGCTCGCGCAGCTTGGCCTCCAGCAGCGCCAGGGTCAGCCGCGAGCCGTAGATGGGGATGTCGGGGCGCTCCCGCAGGAGGAAAGGAACAGCACCGATGTGGTCCTCGTGCCCATGCGTGAGCACGAGGCCGACGATGTCGTCGAGACGGTCCCGCAGGTAGTCGAAGTCCGGAAGGATGAGGTCCACACCGGGCTGGGACTCCTCGGGGAACAACACTCCGCAGTCGACGATGAGCAACTGCCCATCGCACTCGAACACGGTCATGTTCCGACCGATCTCCCCGAGCCCGCCGAGTGCGACGATGCGCAAACCACCCGCGGCCAGGGCCGGCAGTGCTTCAGCCAAGGCCGGCCTCCAGTGCCGCGAGGACGCCGTCGACCTGGGCCTGGCTGGCCTCGATCAGTGGGCTGCGGACCGGGCCGCTCGGCAGGCCCTGCCTGTTGAGCACTCCCTTGACCGTCATGGCCGCCTGAGTGACGAAGATGGCATCGGTGGTGGGCAACGTGGAGAAGTGGACCTTGCGTGCCATGGCGATGTCGCCGGCGAGGAAGGCCTCCCGCATCTCCACGAGGGCTGGTGCCAGGAAGTGCCCGGACACACTCACGAAACCGGTGGCCCCGAGCGCCAGCAGCGGCAGGTTCAACACGTCATCGCCTGAGTACCACAGCAGGTCGGTGGCCGCCAGAACTCGTGCTGAGGCAGCGAGGTCCCCCTTGGCATCCTTGACGGCGACGATCCGGGGGTGCTCGGCCAACGCGATCAGGGTGGCGGTCGCGATCTCAGCGGCGGACCTGCCCGGGATGTCGTAGAGCATCACCGGCAAGTCGGTCGCATCCGCGACGGTCCGGAAATGCTGAAGGATGCCTTCCTGCGGCGGCTTGTTGTAGTACGGGGTCACTGCCAGCAGTCCGTGCGCGCCGGCCGCCGCCGCCTGCCGGGCGAGTTCGACACTGTGCGCTGTGTCGTTGGTGCCGACTCCGGCGATCACACTGGCCCGGTCCCCCACAGCCTCGCGCACGATGCGTACCGCCAGCGCCTTCTCCTCGTCGGTGGTCGTCGGCGCCTCACCAGTCGTGCCGTTGACCACGAGACCGTCGTTGCCGATGTCGACGAGGTGCGAGGCCAGTCTCGCCAGACCATCGGTGTCAAGCGCGCCTTCGTCGGTGAAGGGGGTGACCATCGCGGTGATCACGGTTCCCAGTGCGTACTGCATGGCCTCCACGCTACCCGTAACGGCAAGACCTACGGCGCGACCCGGCCGTTGTTCTCGAAGGCGGCGTGCGTCAGCGGCATGAGTTCGGCCCAGTAGTTCTCCATGCGATCAGCGACCATCTCGATCTCCCGCTGCGGGAAGGATGGGAAGGCCGCATCCGGGCGCTTGGTCCGCAGCGACAGGAAGTTCATCAGCGACCGCGCGTTCATCGTGACGTACATCGAACTGTAGGTCGCCACCGGCAGCACGCCCCTGGCGACCTCCCTTGCGATGCCGGCATCGAGCATGGCCTGGTAAGCGGCGTAGGCCTGCTCGCACGCAGCCTTCGTCTGCGCCACCACCACTTCGTGCTGCGATTCGTCACCGTCGACGAACTCGTAGGCCCCCGGCTTGCCCTGCTGGACGAGTTTGCGTTCAGGCCCGGGCACATAGAACACGGGGTTCAACTCGCGGTAGCGACCGCTCTCCTCGTTGTACGAGGCCATCCGATGCCGCATGAACTCGCGGAACACGAATATCGGCGCACTGACGAAGAACGTCATGGAGTTGTGCTCGAACGGGGAACCGTGCCGGTCACGCATCAGGTAGTTGATCAGTCCCTGGCTGCGCCCGGCATCTGAGTCCACATCCTCGAGCGACTGCTCACCCTTGGTCGACACCCGCGCAGCGAACAGAACGTCCGCATCCTGCGCGGCTGCCCGCACCAACTCCACGGTCACGTCACTTCGGAACTCGACATCTGCCACGAAGGACACTCTAGGCAGGCCACGGGGTCAACCCCGGCAGGCTCGCGGATCACGCCTGTTGCTTGGCGACCTCTTCGCGCACCGCGTCCATGTCCAGCTTCTTCACCTGGTCGATCAGGTCGGCCAGCGCCGGCGCCGGAAGCGCACCCGGCTGGGCGTAAAGCAGGATTCCGTCACGGAAGGCCATCAGCGTGGGGATCGACGAGATCTGCGCCTGTGCAGCCAGCGACTGCTCGGCCTCGGTGTCGATCTTCCCGAACACGATGTCGGGGTGCTCCTCGGATGCCTTCTCGAAGACCGGCGCGAACATCCGGCAGGGTCCGCACCAGGCGGCCCACCAGTCGATCAGGACGATGTCGTTGCCCTCGATGGTCTCGGCGAAGTTCGCCGCAGTCAGGTCAGTAGTTGCCATGAAAGTCTCTCCAATACCCTCTCGGGGTATTCCAACCATAGCGTGTCGGGATCTATTCCTGCCCGCTCAGAGAATGGGCAGCATCCGATCCGTGAGGGACACGGAGGTCGACCGAGGGATCTCCGGAAGGCTCACGGTTGCGCAGCGCGGGCACCAACCTCGCTGGCCTGGTCACAGGGTGGCGAGCCAGTTCCGCAGCAACTGCACCCCCGCCGCCCCCGACTTCTCCGGGTGGAACTGGGTGGCTTTGAGGGGTCCGTTCTCCACCGCCGACACGAAGCGGTCTCCGTATTCGGTCCACGTCAACAAGGGAGGCCGCACGGCCGCCGTTCCGGCGTCAGCAAGGTCCAGAGAGTGCGCGGCGTAGGAGTGCACGAAGTAGAAGCGCTGATCCCCCAGACCCTCGAACAGCACCGACTCGCTGGGGGCTTCGACCGTGTTCCAGCCCATGTGCGGCAGGATCGGCGCGGACAGCGCCGTCACCCTGCCCGGCCACTGAGCGCACCCCGGACTCACCAAGCCGTGCTCCTCGCCGGACTCGAACATGATCTGCATCCCGACGCAGATGCCCAGCACCGGGCGGCCGCCCGACAAGCGGCGTTCGATGATCCGCTGGCCCCCGACTGCGCGCAGCCCCCGCATGCACGTCTCGAAGGCCCCCACCCCGGGAACCACCAATCCGTCGGCGGCAGCAGCAGCCTCAGCGCTCGCCGTCACCGAGACCTCGGCACCCGCCGCCTCAAGGGCACGCTGAGCTGATCGCAGGTTGCCGGACCCGTAGTCCAGCACGACCACGGACGTCATGAACCCAGCGTCCCCTTCGTGGACGGGATCCCCGAGACGCGGGGATCGATCGCGATCGCCTGCCGAAGCGCCCGCGCGAAGGCCTTGAACTGGGCCTCCACGATGTGGTGGGCGTTGCGGCCGGACTGCACGCGCATGTGCAAGGTGACGTTCGCGGTGGCGACGATGGACTCGAAGATGTGCCGGGTCAGGGTGGTGTCGTACGTACCGATGAGTTCGACGAGTTCGGGCTCCTCGTGGACCAAGTAGGGCCGGCCTGACAGGTCGATGACACACACGGCAAGCGCCTCGTCGAGCGGGATCATGGCATTGCCGTAGCGCTGCACGCCGGCCTTGTCGCCGAGTGCCTCCCGCAGTGCCTGCCCGAAGGCCAACGAGGTGTCCTCGACCGTGTGGTGGGCATCGACCTCGAGGTCCCCCCGGGTGCGCACGGTCAGATCCAGGCCACCGTGGCGGGCGACCTGATCGAGCATGTGGTCGAAGAAGGGCACCCCGGTGGTGATCTCCGATCTCCCGGTGCCGTCGAGGTCGAGCTCGACGAGGACGTCGCTCTCCTTGGTCGCGCGTTCGATGCGGGCGGTACGGCTCATGTCGTCTCCCTGAGATCGTCGAGACCGCGCAGTGCGGCCACCAGTAGTGCCATCTGATCCGGCGTGCCGATCGTGACTCGCAGCCATCGAGACAGCCCCACGTCGCGCACCAGGATGCCCTCTGCCAACAGCCGCTGCCACGCCTGCGGTGGATCGCTGAACGGGCCGATCAGCACGAAGTTCGCGTCGGACGGCGGGCAGACCCACCCGTCGTCGGTGACGGTCGCGACGAACTCGTCGCGCGTGGCACACAACTGCCTGATCTGATCGGTCAACCGCGGTGCGTACGAGATCGCGACCTCGGCCGCGGACTGCGTGAGTGCCGACAGGTGGTAAGGCAGGCGCACGAGCAGCAGGGCGTCGATAACGCCCGGGTCCGCGGCCAGATAGCCCACCCGAGCACCGGCGAACGCGAAGGCCTTGCTCATCGTGCGCGTGACGATCAGTCTGGGCCGTCCGGCCAACAACGTGATCGCACTGTCCACGCTGGCGAACTCGGCGTAGGCCTCGTCCACCACGACGATCCCGCGATCTGTCTGCGTGACGGCCTCGTAGGCGGCCTCGATGGCCGCCAACGGCAGGGAGTCGCCGGTCGGATTGTTAGGGCTGCACAGGAACAGCACGTCCGGGCGATGCTCCTCGACGGCGGCCACGATGCGCTCGGTCGGTAGCAGCAGCCCCTCGCGGGGCTGCGCGACGAATGCGGTGCCCGTGGCGTGACTGATGAGTTCGTGCATCGAGTACCCGGGGGTGAACCCCAGCGACACGCGTCCCGGACCACCGAACGCCTGCAGGACCTGCTGCAGGATCTCGTTGGAGCCGTTGGCCGCCCACACCTGCGACGCGGAGACCGCGACACCCGTCTGCGTCGTCAGGTAGTCGGCAAGCGCCTCCCGCAGACGTACCGCATCGCGGTCCGGGTACCGGTTGAGAGCAGGGTCGACCCGCCGGCCGATCTCCTCGATCATCTCGGCGGGTGGGGGGTATGGATTCTCATTGGTGTTCAGCGCCACCGGCACGTCGAGTTGGGGCGCGCCGTAGGCCGTGCGCCCGACCAGTTCGGGTCGCAGGGGCAGGTCGCTCACGCCTGCGTCCCGGAATCCCGGCGGATCGTCACCGCATGGGCGTGCGATGGCAGGTCCTCGGCCAGCGCCAGCGCCTCCAACTCATCGGTCAGTCCCGACAGGGCGGCACGTTCGTATTCCACGACCTGCACGCTGCGCAGGAAGGTCGTGACGTTCAGGCCGCTGGAGTGACATGCGCACCCGGCGGTGGGCAGTACATGGTTCGAACCGGCCAGGTAGTCGCCAAGGGACACCGGGCTGTACGGGCCCACGAAGATGGCGCCCGCGTTGGTGATCCTGGCGGCGTCCTCGGCCGCGTCCCGGGTGTGGATCTCGAGGTGTTCGGCCGCGTAGTCGTCCGCGGCCGCGAGGGACTGCTCGATCCCCGACGTCAGCACCACAGCGCTCTGGCGGCCGGTGA
>CALFYG010000038.1 GCA_937952095.1 uncultured Micrococcales bacterium
TAAGTGACTGGAGTTCAGACGTGTGCTCTTCCGATCTTGAGCAGCAGGTCCTGGAACTCGCCCTTCCGGTGGGCATCTCCTTCTTCACGTTCCAGGCGATCAGCTACGTGGTCGACGTCTATCGGGGCCGGGCGCCGTTGGCCACACCGATCGACACTGCGGTCTACCTGTCGTTCTTCCCGCACCTGGTCGCGGGGCCGATCGTGCGCGCGACCGAGTTCATCCCACAGTTGGCGACCCCCCGCAGTCCGCGCAACATCCCAGCGGCCCCGGCGTTGTTCCTGATCGCCGGCGGGCTGTTCAAGAAGGTCGTGCTCGCGGACTTCCTCGCGGTGAATCTGGTGGACCCCGTCTTCGGCAGCCCGCAGGCCTTCGGAGCGGTTGATACCGGGGTCGCCATCCTGGGGTACGCCGCTCAGATCTACTGCGACTTCTCCGGCTACACCGACATCGCCATAGGTCTGGCCATGCTGCTCGGATTCTGGTTCCCGCAGAACTTCGATCAGCCGTACCGTGCTGTGAGTCTGCAGGAGTTCTGGCACCGCTGGCACATGACGTTGTCGAGGTGGCTGCGCGACTACCTGTACATCCCGCTCGGTGGCAGTCGCAAAGGTCCCCGCCGCACCTACATCAACCTGATGCTGACCATGATCCTCGGCGGTCTGTGGCACGGCGCGGCGTTGACCTTCGTGATCTGGGGGGCGCTGCACGGATCCGGTCTCGCCTTCGAGCGCTGGGTTCGTGGGCGCGCGGCGGCACTGCGTTCCGAGCCCACCGTCGACCTGCGCGACGATCCGGCGCCGGGTGGTGCGGACGTCACCACGACGATGGTCATGGTCAAGCCCGTCACCCGCCTCGACGCCGTGGTGACCCGCCAGTACCCGAAGGCCGTGCTGTGGCTGGCCACCTTCGCCTTCGTCTGTTTCGCGTGGGTGTTCTTCCGTTCGCCAGACGTCGCCACGGCCTTCACCGTGTTGTCCCGGTTGGTGGTCGGGTGGACCACGGCAGCCACCCTTGTGACTCCGGCGGTGCTGGTGGTGCTGCTGGTGGCGTTCAGCACCCAGATCACCCCGCCGCGGGTGTGGGACGGGCTGGCGGTGCTCTTCAGCAGGTTGCCGTTCTGGGCGCAGGGGGTCGCGTTCGGAGTGTTCCTGGTCGTCATCGACACGCTCGTGGGTCAGCAGGGTGTCGCCCCCTTCATCTACTTCCAGTTCTGAGGCGCTGCGATGACTCACACCGTTCACGAGCCGCCGGAGGTCAAGACCCCTCCCAAGCGCAACCGCGCGGACAGTTACCACCCGGCGATGCACGGGTTCGAGGGCAAGCGGATGCCCGCCGGACACATCTGGCTGGTCGTCGTGATCGCGTTGCTGATCGCCGTGGTGTTCAACTCCGGCGGCTTCCTGCGCGATGCCAACGGCATGCGTCCCGGAGTGCTCAAGACGGTCATGGTCGGCATCGCCACCCCCATCGATGCGGTGGCTGGGTGGATCGGCCTGGACCGCCCGCAGCAGGCGTTGGCCTCCGCACTGGGGCAGTCGACCGATGATTCCGATGGCGCGGGTCTGGTCAGCGACAGCCCGGCCCCCGAACCTGCGCCGGTCGCTACGGCGCCCGCGATCAGCACCCCGACCGCGGCCGACCCGTTGAAGATCCTCGTACTCGGCGACTCGCTGTCCACATTCGTGGGTCAGCAGATGGCCGCGCAACTCGCGGAGTCCAAGGTGGCGGACGTGAAGTCGGTCTGGCGCAATGGGACGGGGCTGACCAACCCGGCGTTCTACAACTGGGAGGCCGGCGCCCGCGCGGCGGTCCGGGATGAGCAGCCCGACGCCGTGGTGATGCTCGTCGGCGGTAACGAACGCAACCAGATGACCCTGCGAGGCAAGACGTTGTTGCCCGGGACGGCGGCGTGGGAGGCGGAGTACGAGCGTCGCGCGAGGGTTGTCATGCGGGCGATGATGCAGGAAGGCGTGCAGCGGGTGTTCTGGTCAGGCCCTCCGACGGCGCGTGATCCCGAGTGGAACGCCGTGTACGGCGACGTGAACAGTGCCCTCTCGCGGGCGGCCGCTGCAGTGCCCGGAGTGACCTACGTGGACCTGTACGACGAGGCCGTTCCGTTCGCCATGGAAGCCACGATCGACGGCGAGCGGGTGGTGGCCCGGCAGCGAGATGGCATTCACTGGACGTACCCCGGTTCGTTACCTGCCGCCCGCGCGGAGATCGCCGCGATCGAGAGCGTCTATGGTGGCCTATTGAAACCACGACAGGCGAGCACGGAGGTCACCAGTGACACGCAGTCAGCGCCCGGGGCCCAATCTCTACGACCCTGAGAAGTTCGCCCGCGAATTCACCGAAGAACTGCGCTTCGGGCAAGGCGTCGACTTCGTGCGCGCCTCGGACAGCGACCTGTACATGGCCCTGGCAAGGACCGTCCGGCAGGCGCTGATCTCGCGCTGGATCAAGACCCTCGAGACGCAGATCGGACGCGGCTCCAAAGCGGTCGTCTACCTCTCGGCGGAGTATCTGCTCGGGCGTCAGCTGGACAACGCACTGCTGGCCACGAATCTGCAGGCGACCGCCCGGCACGCACTGGCGACCCTCGACCTCGACCTCGACGAGTTGCGGGAGTTCGAGGTGGAGCCAGGCCTCGGAAACGGTGGCCTCGGCCGGCTCGCGGCCTGCTTCCTCGACTCGCTGGCCACCATGTCGATCCCGGCGGTGGGATACGGCATCCGTTACGAATACGGCATCTTCCAACAGGCCTTCAACGAGGAGGGCCGGCAGGTCGAGATCGCCGACTCCTGGCTGCGGCACGGCAACCCGTGGGAGTTCCCGCACCCGGAGATGTCGGTCGACGTCGGCTTCGGGGGCACTGTCGTGCCCGTCAACAACGGCTCCGACCGGGCGAAGTGGACCCCTGACGTCACGATCGAGGCCGTCCCGTACAACTACATGGTCCCTGGGTACCGCTCCGACGCGGTCAACACGCTGCGGTTGTGGCACGCGCAGGCGGCGGAGAACCTCGACCTCGACGAGTTCAACTCCGGCGACTTCCAAGCCGCCGTGCGCGCACAGACCGAGGCGGAGTCGATCTCGAAGGTGCTGTACCCGGAGGACTCCACGCCGGCGGGGAAGCGGCTGCGCCTGCAGCAGCAGTACTTCTTCGTGGCCGCTTCGATCCACGACTTCATCCACAACGTGCTTCCCGGCGACTTCGATCTGCGCCGTCTGCACGAGCGGGTGGTATTCCAGCTCAACGACACCCACCCGGTCATCGCCATCCCGGAACTGATGCGGGTGCTGATCGACGAGAACGGTATGAAATGGGAAGAGGCCTGGCAGGTGACGCGCAAGTGCTTCGCGTACACCTGCCACACGCTGCTGCCGGAGGCCCTCGAGGTCTGGTCGGTGGAGTTACTCCAGGAACTCCTGCCACGGCACATGGAGATCATCTACCGGATCAACTCGAACTTCCTCGAGGACGTGGCGGACGCGTTCCCCGGCAACGAGTGGCGTGTGCGCCGCATGTCCATCATCGAGGAGCACCCGACGCGCTCGGTGCGCATGGCGTACCTGGCCACCGTCGGCAGCAGCAAGGTCAACGGTGTCGCGGAACTGCACAGCAAGCTGCTCAGGGAACGGGTCCTCCCAGACTTCGCCGAGATGTACCCCGACCGCTTCACCAACGTCACCAACGGTGTGACCCCGCGCCGCTTCCTCAAGCTGGCGAACCCCGAACTGTCGGCGCTCATCACCTACAAGATCGGCCCGGATTGGGTGACCGATCTGGAGCGGCTGCGCGAACTCGACCAGTTCGCAGACGACCCCGCCTTCGTCGGCGCGCTCACCCGCATCAAGCGTGAGAACAAGGTCCGGCTCGCCGAGGTCCTCAAGAAGCGGGATGGCGTCATCCTCAACGTCGACACGATGTTCGACGCAATGGTCAAGCGCCTGCACGAGTACAAACGCCAACTGCTCAAGTTGCTGCACGTCGTGGTGCTGCATCAGCGGATCATCGACGGCAAGGACGTGGCACCCAGGACCGTGTTCTTCGGCGCGAAGGCCGCGCCCGGGTACGTGATGGCAAAGGAGATCATCGGCCTCATCAACGCCGTTGCTCGTACCATCGCGGAGGATCCGCGCGTGGACGGTCGGCTCAACGTGGTCTTCCCGCCGAACTACAACGTCACACTGGCTGAGTCCCTGATCCCTGCCGCCGATCTCTCCGAGCAGATCTCGCTGGCCGGCAAGGAGGCCTCCGGCACCGGGAACATGAAGTTCGCGCTCAACGGGGCGTTGACGATCGGGACACTCGATGGCGCCAACGTGGAGATCCGCGACCTCGTCGGTGAGGACAACTTCTTCCTGTTCGGGATGACCGAGGAGGAAGCGCACGCCACCAAGGAGGCCGGCTACACCCCGTGGAAGCACTACGAGAGCGACAACGTGCTGCGACGAGCGCTCGAGGCCATCAGCCGCGGTGACTACTCCGGCGGCGAGTCCTTCGCGTTCGGTCACGTCGTCGATTCGCTGATCAACGAGGACCCGTACATGGTGCTCGCCGACTTCTCCTCGTACATCGCGATGCAGGACGAGGTCGAGAAGGTCTGGGGCGATCCCGCGCTGTGGGGCCGGATGGTCGTGCACAACATCGCGCGGTCGGGATTCTTCTCGTCCGACCGCTCGATCCAGGACTATCTCGACCGCATCTGGCACGCCCCGGCCGTTCCGGTCCACGACTGACGAGCGGCCCTGGGGCGCCCGCCTACCATGGTGTGGTGCACTACCTCGACCACGCGGCGACGACGCCGTTGCGCCCGGAGGCCCTCGCGGCCATGCAGCAGCAGTGGCTGCAGGTGGGCAACCCGTCGAGCCTGCACACCGCCGGCAGGCAGGCCCGCCGAGTGGTGGAGGAGTCCCGCGAGCAGATCGCTGCCGTGATCGGCGCCAAACCTGCCGACGTCATCTTCACCAGCGGTGGTACCGAGGCCGACAACCTCGCGCTCAAGGGTCTGGCCCGCAACACGGATCGCTCACGCGTGCTCGTCAGTGCGGTGGAGCATCATGCCGTCCTGGATCCCGCTCAGGCTCTGGCCGAAGAAGGCAAGACGGTCGAGCTGATCCCGGTGGACGGTCTGGGCCGCGTCGACCTTGTCGCTCTCGAGCAGATGCTGGACGACGATGTCGCAGTGGTCGCGGTGATGTGGGCGAACAACGAGGTCGGCACGGTGCAGCCGATCGCGCAGATCGCGCGGTTGTGTGCGGCGCGCGGCGTACCGTTCCACACCGATGCCGTCCAGGCGCTCGGTCAGGTGCCCCTCGATGTGGACGGCATCCCGTCGGTCGCACTGTCCGCCCACAAGGTGGGGGGTCCGGTCGGGGTGGGAGCCCTCGTACTCGACCGGGATCTGGCGGTCCGGCCCCTGGTGCACGGTGGCGGCCAGGAGCGCGACGTGCGCTCGGGCACCCTCGACGCGGCCGGGATCGCGGGGTTCGCCGCTGCCTTGGCCGCCGAGAAGTCCGATCTGGCGCCGTTGCGCGACGACCTGATCCGCGGCGTGCAGGACGTGGTTCCAGACGCCGTTCTCAACGGGGACCCGCTGGACCGGCTGCCCAACAACGCCCACTTCAGCTTCCCGGGGTGTCCTGGCGACGCCCTTCTGATGCTCCTCGACGCCGCTGGTGTCGCAGTGTCCACCGGCTCAGCATGCACAGCGGGGATCCCGCAGCCGAGCCATGTGCTGCTCGCGATGGGCGCGGACGAGCGGATGGCCCGATCCTCCTTGCGGTTCTCCCTCGGGTGGAACTCCTCCGCTGACGATGTGTCCGCGCTGCTGGCGGCGCTCCCGCCGGCCGTGGAGCGTGCGCGCCGGGCCGGGGGGTTGTGATGCGGGTCGTCGCAGCACTCTCCGGAGGTGTGGACTCTGCCGTGGCCGCCGCCAGACTCGTGGACGCCGGACACGAGGTGACCGGGGTGCACCTGGCGTTGGCCGAGAAGCGGTATGCCGGTGGGGGACGTGGTTGCTGCACCTTGGAGGACGTTCACGACGCCCGCCGCGCCGCGGACGTGCTCGGGATCCCGTTCTACGTGTGGGACTTCGCGCAGCGGTTCCAGGAGACGGTCCTGGACGACTTCCTCGCTGAGTACAGCGCCGGGCGCACGCCCAACCCGTGCGTGAGCTGCAACCAGCACATCAAGTTCGCCGCCGTGCTCGAGCGTGCACAGGCCCTCGGGTTCGACGCCGTGGGCACCGGACACTACGCACGGCTGGTGACAGGGCCCGCCGGTGTGGAACTGCATCGGGGGGTGGATCCGGCCAAGGACCAGTCCTACGTGTTGGCGGTGCTCGATCAGGAGCAACTGCAGCATTCCTTGTTCCCGCTCGGTGCGTCCCACAAGGCCGAGGTCAGGCAGGAAGCAGCAGCCAGGGGACTCCTGGTGGCCGACAAGCCGGACAGCCACGACATCTGCTTCATCCCGGATGGCGATACCCGAGGTTTCCTGCGCGAACGCCTCGGCCTGGCCGACGGACCGATCGTGGATGCCGAGTCCGGAGCGACTCTGGGCCAGCACGCGGGGGCCGCGGGTTACACCATCGGGCAACGCAGGGGACTGTTCCTCCAGCAGCCCGCCGCGGACGGCACCGCCCGGTACGTCGTCGACGTGGATGTTCCGTCCAACACTGTCTTCGTCGGCTCCCCGACCAGGCTGCGGGTCGGTGGATTGCGCGTGGACCGTCTGCGGTGGACCGCAGACCCGGTGAGCTCTGCGCGGATCGCTGTGCAGATCCGCGCGCACGCTGATCCGGTGGCCGCACGCCTCGACGGTGACGAGGTGATCCTCGACGAGGAGATGACTGGTGTCGCAGCCGGGCAGATCGCGGTCTTCTACGACGCGTCTCGCGTCCTCGGATCCGGACGGATCACCGCCACTACGCCTTGGAGCGAGACAGTACCCGGCTGAGGTCCATCGGCATCGGGGTTCGTACGTCGAAGGCGGCGCTGACCATGCGGATCGTGGAGGCCACCACGATGCACAGGATCTCAGCGAGGAACAGATCGCCGCTGGTCCAGAAGACCGTCGTGAATGTGAGCGCGCCGACGAGTGCCGCAGCGGCCAGCCATTGCCCTGGCAGCAGCAGGCTCACCTGTTCCCCGCAGAACAGATCACGTAGGACGCCGCCGCCGGTCGCGGTGATCACGGCGACCAGGATGGCCGAGCCGAATCCGAGGCCGTTACTGAGCGCCTTCGTGGCGCCGACCAGGACCCAGACGCCGATGAACAGGCCGTCGATGACCTCCATGAGCATCGTGGCGCGGCTGGCGTAGCGCGAGAACAGCCAGCCGATGGTGGCTCCGACGAAGGCGTAGATCAGGAACACCGAGGAGGTGAGGAAGACCGGCGGGCCGGAGGCCAGCAGGATGTCCCGGATCACGCCTCCTCCGAGCGCGGCACAGAAGGCGACGACCAGGATTCCCATCACGTCCATGTGCCGGCGGCGCGCGTGCAGCGCCCCGGAGATCGCTCCCACGCCGATCGCCAGCGCGTCCATCGAGTTGGGGAGAGCGATGGTCTGGATGGGCTCGATCATCGCTCCGACTCCGACTTGCGACTCCAGTAGGACCACATGCGGTCGGACAGGTCATCGGCCGGCCTGGTCTCCCAGTCGGACAGCACGGCGATGACCCTGGTGGCGAACACGGCGATGATCACGATGATCTGCGACAGCAGCGGCTGGTGGGTCCAGGCGTCGAGGCCCACGAACAGCGCCGAACCGGCAAGCGCGATCACGCCGAGGAACACGCCGGGCCGCAGGAGTTGGGGTGCGTCGCCGCCCAGGATGTCGCGGAACAGTGGCCCGGCGGTGGCCACGATCGTGCCCACCACGATCGCGGGCAGCGCACCGAGACCCGCCCGCAGCGCACTGTCCGCTCCTACGGTGGCGAGCAGTCCCATCGCCAGCGCTTCCATGCCTAGCAGGGGCCGGTCGAAGCGCGCGATGTAGCCGGCGAAGAAGAACCCGACGACGGCTGCGAAGACGGCCGACCAGATGAAGGCGTTGTCCCGCAGCACGATCGGGCCGCGGCCCAGCAGGATGTCACGCAGCAACAGCCCCCCGAGCCCGGTGGTGACCGACAGGGCCAGGACGCCGATCACATCGAACCCTCGGCGTGCGGCATACGTCGCTCCGGCGACACCGCCGACGATCACAGCCAGGTAGAGCGTCCAGTTGGGCAGTGCGGTGACGCCCGTGTAGACCTCCGGCATGCGTCCCACGGTAGCGCCGGCAACCGTTGCTGCACCGGCGGTTGGCCAGAGGTCCTTCCGGGTGGTGCACCGAGCCCCGCCACGGTGGGCGCACTGCCGCCGGACAACCAAGGCGGCCCCTCCCATGTGAAAGCATGAGCCGTGCCCCTCGCTCTGTCCGCCCCCGCCACTTTGACCGGGGTCGGGTCGGTCCCGGGGACATCGGTGACCGAGTGGGCTCACCGCATCGCTGATCAACTCCCGGAACTCCCGCACGTGCCGGAACTGCCCGAACGCGGGCCCGGGGCGGACATGATCGGCCGCACCCTTGGTCTGCTCAGCGACCTTGCGCCGGACTTCTCCGCAGCCACGACCGTCACCGGGTGGGAACTCACCACCGCCACCCGCGACATGCGGCGGGCGCGGTCCCTGCTGGCGGAGGACCTCGATGCCGTCGAGCAGGCCTGGCAAGGGCATACGGGCATGGCCAAACAGCAACTGGCCGGGCCGTACACGATCGCCGCGGCGGTTGAGCGCAAAGGTCGTAGGCTGCTCGCCGATCCTGGGCTTGTGCGGGATCTGGTTCTCGCCTGGCGGGAGATGGCGGCCGCACACCGCCATGACCTCCAACGACGCCTCCCGGCGCAATGGGTGCTGCAGATGGATGAGCCTTCCCTGCCAGCGGTGGCGGCGGGGTCGGTGCGCACCATCAGCGGCATGTCGGCGTACCCGTCGATCGAACCCGACCTCGACCTCGGGGCGGAGCTGATCCACTGTTGCGCCGCTGATGTCCCCCTGACGCGGATGCGGGGCGTGGGTGGGCTGCTCTTCGACCTGTCGCTGCACGATCAGGACGCGGATGACCAGTTGGCGGAGTTGTCCACCGGCGGCACCGTTCTGGGTTTCGGGGTGTCGCCGGTTGCCGGTAGCGTCCGAAGAGTGCTGGAGTTCTTCGATCGAACGGGCCTGCGCCCGGCCCCGATGCTGGTGACGCCCGTCTGCGGCATGGTCGCGGACTACCGGCCATGGCGGCCGGTCGTGGTCGATCTCAACGAGCGGCTGTCCTGATGGCCGGACCGAAGCCGGTGGACCGGGAGCGCTGGGAGGAGTTGGTCGGGCTCATCGAGCAGGCGCGTTACGAGTACTACCAGAAGGACGCCCCGACGCTGTCGGATGCCGAGTACGACGAGTTGTTCGTGGAGTTGCAGCGACTCGAGGAGCGGTTCCCGGAGTTGCAGAAGGCCGATTCGCCCACGCAGACGGTCGGTGGGGACCGCTCGGAGATGTTCGAGCCGGTGGAGCATCTGGAACGGATGATGAGTCTGGACAACGCCTTCGGCCTCGGTGAGTTCGCGGCGTGGGCGGCTCGGGTGGAGCGGGACCTCGGTGAGGTGCCGGCAATGCTGTGCGAGTTGAAGATCGATGGTCTGGCGGTGGATCTTGTCTACCGTGACGGTCGGCTGTCCACGTTGGCCACGCGCGGGGATGGCCGGGTCGGAGAGGACGTCACCTACAACGCCCGGTTCATCCCGGGCATCCCCAAGCGGTTGGTCGGGGCTCCGCCGCTGGTCGAGGTGCGCGGCGAGGTGTACTTCCCCGTGGCCGAGTTCAACGCGCTCAACGAGCAGATGCTGGAACTGGGTCGCTCCCCGTTCGCCAACCCGCGCAACGCCGGGGCGGGCACGCTGCGGCAGCGGGTGGACCGCCGGCAGGCCGAGATCGCCGCGCGCGAGCAGTCCGGCCGCAAGGTGTCGGAGAAGGCGTTGGCCGATGTGCAGCGCGGGATCGACGCGCTCGGCCGGTTGCGGCTGATCGTGCATGGTCTCGGAGTGCTGGAGGGGGACCGGCCGGCACGGCTGTCGCAGGCCTACGAACAGATGGCGCAGTGGGGTCTGCCGGTCTCCGACCGGGTCCAGGTGGCCCCGACGATCGCCGACGTCGAGGAGTACGTGAAGCAGTTCGAGGCGCAGCGGCACAGCCTTGAGCACGAGATCGACGGTGTGGTGGTGAAGGTCGACGACTTGGCCATCCAAGCCCGGCTCGGAGCCACGTCGCGCGCCCCGCGCTGGGCGATCGCCGTGAAGTACCCCCCGGAGGTCGTGCGTACCCGACTGCTCGACATCGAGGTGAACGTCGGCCGGACCGGTCGGGTCACACCTTTCGCGGTGATGAAGCCGGTCAGGGTGTCCGGGACCACCGTGTCGATGGCCACGCTGCACAACGCCCAGGAGGTCGAGCGCAAAGGGGTCCTGATCGGGGACATGGTGTTCCTGCGCAAGGCCGGCGAGATCATCCCGGAGGTGATCGGGCCGGTAGTGGAGGAGCGGACCGGGCAGGAACGCAGATTCGTGATGCCCACCCATTGCCCCGCATGCGGCACGCTGCTCGCCCCGGCCAAAGAGGGGGATGTGGACATCCGCTGCCCGAATGCGCGGTCATGTCCCTCGCAGTTGCGCGAACGGCTCAACCACGTCGGTGCCCGCGGGGCGCTGGACATCGAAGGACTGGGCTGGAAGTCCGCCATCGCGTTGCTGGACGACGACCTCGTGACCGATGAGGGGGATCTCTTCTTCCTGGATGAGGCGGCACTGCTGCGCTCGCCGTTCTTCCGCCGGGCCGGGGACGAACTGACGGAGAACGCGCGGGTCCTGCTCGCGCAGTTGGACCTGGCCAAGTCCCGGCCACTGTGGCGGGTGCTCGTCGCCTTGTCGATCCGCCATGTGGGCCCGACGGCTGCGCAAGCACTCGCCCGCGAGTTCGGCAGCATGGCCGCGATCCGGTCCGCGACCGCCGAGGACCTGTCCGCGGTGGAAGGTGTCGGTCCCACGATCGCGGCTGCCTTGCACGAGTGGTTCGCGGTGGACTGGCACGCGGCGATAGTGGACAAGTGGACGCAGGCCGGCGTCCGGATGGCTGACGAGGTGGCTGCCGGCCCGGGCCCACTGACCGGCACCACGATCGTGATCACCGGCACCCTTTCGCAATGGAGCCGGGACGGGCTCACCGAACGGTTGCAGGAACTCGGGGCGAAGGTCACAGGATCGGTGTCGAAGAAGACCGACTACCTCATCGCGGGGGAGAACGCCGGCTCGAAGTACGCCAAGGCTGAGTCGCTCGGCGTCCCCATCCTCACCGAGGAGCGTCTCGCAGAACTCGGCGTCGACCTGTAGCCGCCGGGAGCTACGCGCGTTGTTCGGCGATCGAATTGCCGCCGTCGACCACCAGGCACTGCCCCGTCGTGTAGGAAGCGCCCGGTGAGCACAGCCACGCGATGGCGGCAGCCACCTCCTCGGGATCTGCGCTGCGTCCCATCGGGGTCGCCCTACCCTGCCGGGCCTCGTCGTCGGTCTGCGAGCCGGTGTGGATCCAGCCCGGTGCCACCGCGTTCACCGTCACGCCGCGATCGGCGAAGTCGAGAGCCATCGACCTCGTCAATCCCACCATCCCCGCTTTCGCCGCCGCGTACGCGGGATCGTCACGCATCGCCATGACCGGACCGGTCACGCTGGCCACATTGACCACACGACCCCACCCCCGGCGCGCCATCTCCGGCAGGACGTGACGGCTGACCAGGAAGGCCGTGTCGAGATTGCGCCGTAGGCCTGCCTGCCATGTGGCCAGGCTCATGTCCGCCAGGCTTCCATCCTCGAAGGAGTTGCCAACGCTGATCATCCCGGCGTTGTTGACCAGCAGGTCCACCTCTGTGGGCAGGGACTGGACCTGATCCTCGACGGTCAGGTCCGCCACCGATCCAGTGGCCTCGATGCCGGCGGCGCGCAGCTGCGCCACGCGTTCGCTGATCCGGTCGGTGGTGGCGGTGACGTGGACGGTGGCGCCCATCCGGCCCAGAAGCGCGGCCGTGGCGAAACCGATCCCTGTCGGGCTACCTGCTCCCGTGATGAGGGCCCTGCGCCCCGTGAGGTCGAACGACGCGATCATGCGTTGAGGCTAACCCGCGTCCCGTCCGCGTCCTGCGTCACGATGATGTCGGCTGGTATCCGCGACCCGCTGAGCAGGTCGTAGTTCGCCCGGTCGGAGCGGTCCACCCACTGCCGGGCCGCGTCCGCCGGCTTGCCCGCGGCGATGTGCCGGGGGATGAGTCGTTGCCTGCACAGCGACCACGGCACGTCCAGGAAGACCCGTACATCCAGCAACCCGCTCACGTCACGCCAGCCAGGAGCGTCGAGCAACAGGTAGTTGCCCTCCACGACCACCAGCGCCGTGTCGGGGTCCACGCGCACAGAGGCCGCGACCGGCTCGTGCATCGCATGGTCGAAGTCCGGGAAGTAGACGGATTCGCTGGAACCGAGCCTGCGCATCGACGCGAGCAACCCTGCCCGGTCGAAGGTGGCGGGTGCGCCCTTCACCTCGCTGAGTCCTTGCAGGGCAAGTTGTCGGTTCGACAGGTGGAAACCGTCCATCGGTACTGCCACGGCGTCGTCGGCGTGTTCGACGATGGCACGCGCCAAGGTGGTCTTTCCGCTTCCGGGAGGTCCGGCCACGCCCACCACGGTCGGCATGCCACGGCCCGGTGTGATCCGGGCGGCGTGCAGCACAGCCCTCGCAGCCTCCTCGAACACGGGCCCTCCTCACGCGGATGCTCCCGCCACTGTGTCCTACCCGGCCCCCGCGCGGCTACACGGGCCAGCCCACCGCCGGAGCCGGGCGAACCCACTTCCGTAGACTTGCGCCCATGCCCGCACTCTCCCGCGACGATGTCGCGCATCTGGCACGCCTCGCACGGCTGGAACTCACCGACGCGGAACTCGGCCACTACGCCGAACAACTCGACGTGATCCTCGGTGCCGTCCAACGCGTGAGTGAGGTGGCCGCCGACGACGTGGACCCCATGTCGCATCCGGTCGCGATCAGCAACGTCTTCCGCCCGGACCAGCAGGTGCCGGGCCTGACATCGGACCAGGCGCTGTCGGGCGCCCCCGCAGTCGAGGACGAGCGCTTCCGCGTGCCGCGGATCCTGGACGAGGAGTGAGCAGATGACCTTCACTTCCACACCCGCCGTGGACCTGGCGGCGGGCATCGCCGCGGGTGACTACTCCGCCCGGGAGGTCGCCACCGCGTTCCTGGATCGCATCGCCGAGACCGACGGGGAGCTCAACGCCTTCCTCGCGGTCGATACCCCCGGTGCGCTGGCCGCCGCCGACGCCGTGGATGCGGCGCGTGCCTCCGGCGAGACCCTCGGCCCCCTGGCCGGGGTGCCCGTCGCGGTCAAGGACGTCATCGCCACCGAAGGCTTGGTGACCACCTGCGGATCACGGATCCTCGAAGGCTGGATCCCGCCGTACGACGCGACGGTCACTGCGCACCTGCGTGCGGCCGGTGCCGTGATCATCGGCAAGACGAACATGGACGAGTTCGCCATGGGCTCGTCCACGGAGAACAGCGCCTACGGCCCGGCCCGCAACCCGTGGAACACCGATCTGATCCCCGGGGGTTCCAGCGGTGGTTCGGCCGTGGCGGTCGCGGCACGGCAGGCGCCGCTGTCCATAGGCACCGACACCGGCGGCTCGATCCGGCAACCGGCGGCCATGACCGGGGTCGTCGGCGTGAAGCCGACCTACGGCGGTGTCTCCCGGTACGGATTGGTCGCGCTGGCCTCGTCGCTGGACCAGGCCGGTCCGTTCGCGGCCACTGTCGCGGATGCGGCCGCACTGCACGCGGTGATGGCCGGGCACGACCCCAAGGACTCGACGTCCATCGATGCGCCCGTCCCGCCGGTGGTGGCGGCCGCCGCGAACGGCGACGTGTCCGGCATGCGCATCGGGGTGGTCAAGCAGTTGACAGGGGAGGGCTTCCAGCGCGAGGTGCGCGAGCACTTCCAGAAGTCGTTGGACCTGCTCGCGGACGCGGGAGCGCAGATCGTGGAGGTCTCCTGTCCGCACTTCGAGTACGCGCTGGCGGCCTACTACCTGATCCTTCCCAGCGAGTGCTCATCGAACCTCGCCAAGTTCGACGCCATCCGGTACGGACTGCGGGTCGGTGATGACGGTGAGCGATCGGTCGAACAGGTCATGGCGATGACCCGTGAGGCGGGCTTCGGTCCGGAAGTGAAGCGACGCATCATGCTGGGTACCTACGCGTTGTCCAGCGGGTACTACGACGCCTACTACGGACAGGCGCAGAAGGTCCGCACGCTGATCGCACGGGACTTCGCGCAGGCCTTCGAGGTCGCTGACGTACTGGCGACCCCGACGGCGCCCACCACTGCGTTCCCCATCGGGGAGAAGGTGGACGATCCTCTGAGCATGTACCTGCAGGACATCGCGACCATCCCGGCCAACCTCGCCGGCGTTCCGGGAATGTCCTTGCCGGTCGGCCTCGACGACAAGGGTCTGCCGATCGGACTGCAGTTCATGGCCCCGGCCATGGCCGACGATCGCTTGTACACCGCCGGTGCCGCCCTTGAGGCGGCCGTGGGATGGGAGGCCCGTCCGTGACGTTCGAGCAGGCAGTCGAGAAGTTCGATCCCGTCCTCGGCCTCGAGGTCCACGTCGAACTCAACACCGAGACGAAGATGTTCTGTGGGTGTCCCACGACGTTCGGCGGTGACCCCAACTCCCAGGTGTGTCCGGTGTGCCTCGGCCTCCCCGGGTCGCTGCCGGTCGTCAACGCCAAGGCCGTGGAATCGGCCATCCGCATCGGACTGGCGCTGAACTGCAGCATCGCGCCGTGGTCCCGGTTCGCGCGGAAGAACTACTTCTACCCGGACATGCCGAAGAACTACCAGATCTCCCAGTACGACGAGCCCATCGCGGTGAACGGGTATCTGGACGTCGAGGTGGACGGGCAGACCTATCGGATCGGCATCGAACGTGCCCACATGGAGGAGGACACCGGCAAGTCCTTGCACATGGGTGGGGCGACCGGCCGGATCCACGGTGCCGACTACTCCCTCGTCGACTACAACCGCGCCGGCATCCCGCTCATCGAGATCGTGACGAAGCCCATCACGGGGACCGGGGCGAAAGCGCCGGAGGTGGCCCGGGCCTATGTCACCGCGCTGCGGGATCTGCTGCGCGCCCTGCAGGTCTCGGACGTGCGGATGGAGCAGGGGTCGCTGCGGTGTGACGCCAACGTGTCGTTGCGTCCGTCCCCGGACGCGCAGTTCGGCACGCGCACCGAGACGAAGAACGTCAACTCACTGCGTTCGGTCGAACGGGCTGTTCGCTACGAGATCGAGCGACAGGCCGATGTGCTCGATGGGGGTGGGGTGATCGTGCAGGAGACGCGTCACTGGCACGAGGACACCGGAAAGACCACCTCTGGTCGCACGAAGGAGGAGGCGGAGGACTACCGCTACTTCCCGGAGCCGGATCTGGCCCCCGTCGCAGCCTCCGCGGAATGGGTGGACCAATTGCGAACCACCCTGCCGGAGCCCCCGGCACAGCGGCGTGCACGGCTCCAGCAGGACTGGGGGTTCACCGACCTCGAGATGCGTGATGTCGTCAACGCCGAAGCCGTGGAGTTGATCGAAGAGACCATCGCCGCCGGGGCGACGGCCGGCGGCGCCAAGAAGTGGTGGCTCGGGGAGCTCGCCCGGCGCAGCAACGACTCCGGGGTCGCTCTGGCGGACCTCGGCATCGATCCCGACGGGGTCGCCCGGATCGAGACGCTGATCGCCGAGGGTTCCCTGAACGACAAGATGGCCCGGCAGGTCATCGATGGGATCCTCGCCGGTGAAGGCACCGCCGATGAGGTCGTGGCGTCTCGCGGGCTGGTCGTGGTCTCCGACGACGGTGCTCTGACGGTTGCCGTCCAGGAAGCGATCTCGGCCAACCCCGATGTCGCCGACAAGGTCCGCGGTGGCAAAGTCGCCGCGGTGGGTGCGCTTGTGGGCGCTGTCATGAAGGCGACCCGGGGACAAGCGGATGCCGGTCGTGTGCGCGAGTTGCTTCTGGAGACGCTCGGCGTTCAGGAATAGCCCGGGGGAGGCTCTGTGGGGGGTGCTGCCCGCACCTGGATAACGGCCGTGCCGTTGTTCCCGGTCGTGTTCGGGGCGGGGTTGGTCCTTGCGGCCGTGTTCTCGCGGCCGCTTGCCCGCCGGGCGCGGCTGGCCGACGGCGTCGTCTTCGGCCTGCTCGCGAGTCTGAGCCTCATCGTGGCCGCAACGCTCAGTCCGGGAGTGGACGGTGTGTGGGGCAGTTGTCTCCGGGATGTCGCGCACCCGCTCGGCCCGCGCGGCCTGCTGACCGGCGGCGACCGCAGCCTCAACACCTGGTTGTTCGTACCGCTCGGCGTCTTCGCGGCCCTCGCGGCCCGGACCCGGCCATGGCTGCTGCCGGCCGCCTTCGCGGTCCCTTTCATGGTGGAGGGCCTGCAGCGCGCACTGCCGTGGCTGGGCCGCCGTTGTCAGTTCCAGGATCTCGTGGACAACGCCTGGGGGGTGGTCCTCGGAGCCGCCGTCGGGCTGCTGATCGGACTGTTGACCACCCGTTCCGAAAGACGCTGAGCGCGTCGTCCGGGTTTTGTCACACCCCCCGGTCACGATGGACGCATCAACTCCTGAAGGGGGACACGATGCGGATCCTGCACACCTCCGACTGGCACATCGGCCGGACGCTGCACAAGGTGTCCATGCTGGATGCCCAGCGTGCCGCCCTCTCGCAGATCGCGGGGATCGCCGCGCAGGAACGGGTGGATCTCATCGTGGTGTCCGGAGACGTGTTCGACCATGCCGTCCCGTCCGCGGACGCCCTCGAGATCCTTGAGGACGTCCTGAGCCGGATGTTGCCGGTCGCGCCGGTGGTGATCACGGCCGGCAACCATGACTCCCTGCGCCGCCTGGGCTACGGCTCGCGGTTGTTCACGCAACGCCTACATGTACGCACCAGGGTGGATGCCGCCGGTGAGGCCATCGTCTTCGGGGATGTGCGCGTCTACCCGATCCCTTACCTGCATCCCGAGACCGCGCGGGCGGACCTCGCGGCCGAGGGCGACGATCTGGCGGCCACGCACGAAGCGGTGATGGAACGGGTCATGGATCGTGTGCGTACGGACCTTGCCGCGCATCCGGGTTCCCGATCGGTGGTCATGGCGCACGCCTGGGTCGCAGGGGGCGCCACGAGCGACTCCGAGCGGGACGTGTCCATCGGGGGCTTGGGAACGATCCCGACAGCTGTTTTCGCGGGTGTCGATTACGTCGCCCTCGGCCACCTGCATGGACCGCAGGAACCGCGCGGCGTCGGGTCGACGCGTCTGCGCTACAGCGGCTCGCCGCTGCGGTACTCGTTCAGTGAGGCTGGGCACGACAAGAGCGTGACCGTCGTCGACCTCGACGACTCCGGGGTCGCCGGGATCCACGCCGTGCCGATCGCGCAACCTCGTGACATGGCCGTGCTGCGCGGTCTCATGGATGAGTTGCTGGACCCCGCTCTCCACCAGGACAGCGTCGATGCCTGGGTGAGCGCGGTGGTCACCGATGACCGGCGGCCGTCGCAGATGTGGCAGCGCCTGCAAGATCGCTACCCGCACCTGCTGCAGGTCCGGCACGAACCCGAGGGCGGTTTGACCGCCGAGAAGCCCGCTGCGGTGGGCCGGGAGCAGAAACCGCTGGAGGTGGCGGCGGACTTCGTGGAGTACGTCACGAATGGCCCGATCGGCGCGGCAGAGAGCGCGGCGTTCGACCAGGCGGTGCAGGTGGTACGGGGGAAGGAGCACGCATGAGGTTGATCAGTCTCGAGTTCGAGGGCGTCGGGTCGTTCGCCGACCGTATGCAGGTGGATTTCGAGGCGCTCGGCGGTGCCGGACTCTTCCTGATCGAAGGGCCGACCGGCGCCGGAAAGTCCACGATCCTCGATGCAATCGTCTTCGCCCTGTACGGGTCGCCGGCCGGTTCGGAGTCCGATCCTGGCCGCCTCGACTCCCATGTGCGCGATGGCAATCGGGAGCCGTTCGTGGAACTCGTCTTCGCCGTCGGTGGCGCGACCTACAGCATCCGCCGGACGCCGCGCCACGAGCGCGACAAGAAGCGGGGTACCGGGATGCGCGTCGACGACGGCGGTGTCGCGCTGGTGCGCGTTGCACCGGATCCCGCTGGCATCAGTTCGAAGGCCAGGGAAGTGGGCGACTGGGTCATCGAGCACATCGGGCTGACGAAGCAGCAGTTCGTCTCGACGATCGTTCTGGCACAGGGTGAGTTCTCAACCTTCCTGAACGCCGAGACCCGCGAACGCACGCCCATCCTGGAGAAGGTCTTCGGCACGGAGTTCTATCAGGAGGTCGAGCAGCAGCTCAGCCAGATGCGCAAAGCCGCAATCGCTCAGCGCGCAGAAGCTGCGCAGCGGTGGACCGAAGCGGTGGACCGCTGCCTTGGGCTCCTGACGATCCAGACGCCCGAGGACCCGGTGGCGGCCATCGACGCCGAACTCGTCCGCCTGGGGGCCCGCGTCGATCAGGCGCAGGCATACGCCATGCAGTGCGCCGCGTCGCTGAAGGGCGCTCAGGATCAGTTGACCGCGGCTCAGGAGTTGGTCACGGCGCAGGACGCCAAGCGGGAACTCCTCAGGCGCCGAGAAGAGCTGCAGGAGCGGTCCGCAGGCATCGATGCCCTCCGCGCGGCGCTGTCGGATCACGATCGTGCCCAGCCGGTGATGGCGGCCCTGCATGCGTGGCGAGACGTCGAGCGGGCTGCTCGGCAGGCGCTGGCCCACCTCGAAGAACAGCGCGCGGCCCTCGTGGGACTCGGGGAGTCCGAGCCGACAGATCAGCGTCTGGAGGACATCACCGCGCTGCGCGCTTCGTTGGCGCATGCGGAGAAGGTCGAGGCGGAGCTGCCGGCTATGCGGCGCACCGAGAAGGCCCTCGTCGATCAGGTCCAGCGGGCGGACGCGGTGGTGGCCGAACACGGTGCCGAGCGGGACGACCTCCTCGTGCGGATCACGCAGGTGCGGCAAGCCGCCCATCGCCCGGCTGGCGACGGTGAGCGTCTCGCCGCACTTGAGATCGAACGCAGTCGGCTGGTGAAGGAACTCGCCGCCGGTGAGCGGCTCGCGGTGGAGGAGCCCGCTCTCGCCGCTGCCCAGGTGCAGGTGGCGACCTCACACAGCGCACTGGACGACGTGCTCGAGCGGTTGAAGCAGGCCAGACGCGCACAACTGGCGAATCTCGCAGGGACTCTGGCCTCTGAGCTGGTGGACGGTGAGGCCTGCCTGGTGTGCGGGTCCGTGGAGCACCCGCAACCGGCTCGACCCGAATCCGACTCGACCGACGTGGTCGACGAGCTGGAGGCGCTCGCCGAACGGCGGCGGTCGCAGTTGAAGCACGCAGAAACGGCACATGCCCAACTCGATGCTCGCGTGGCCTTGCTGAAAGCCGACCTCACGATCGACCCGCAGGAGGCGACGCAGCGATTGCCGCAGGTCGAGCAGGAACTGACGGCCTTGCGCGCTGCCATCGAGTCCGCCGAGCAGGCCGCTGTTCAGCAACGGACGTCGGAAGCCCGGCTGGCAGTCGTCGAGGAGGAACTCGCCAAGGCGCGGCTTGATGGTCAGCAGGGTGCCGCGGAGCTCACAACTCTTCAGGCGCACCTTCAGGAAGCCGAGGCCGAGGTCACCGCCTCCGCCGAGGACCACCCTTCGGTGTCCGCACGCGTGCACCACCTGACGGCCATCCAGCAGGCGCTCAAGGCGGCACTCGAGGCCCAACGGGCTTTCGATGGCGCCCGGACCACCGCGGCTCATGCGCAGGAAACGCTGTCCAAGACGCTTGCAGGCGCAGGTCTGGCGGACGTCCAGGCGGTGGAGGCGGCGGTCCTCGATCCCTCGCTGGTCGCTGTCTACCGCGCGCAGATCGAGGAGCACGACGTGGAGGTGGTGGCGGTCGGCGCCGCGCTACAGGACGCTTCGGATGTGGATCTTGAGGCGGTTGCGGATGTGGACGGACTGTCGCGCGAGGTGAAGCAGTGGCAGGACGCGCACTCCGCGGCGCAGAAGGACCTTGGGAGTCTGCAGCACACGGTGGCGGCGGCCGGGCCGCTGCGGGACCAGGTCGATGCCCGGGCCGCGGAGCAGGAACGTGTGCTCGCGGACACCGCCGGCGTGATCCGGATGGCCGATCTGGCCACCGCATCCCGTGGCGAAGGGATCCACCGCGTGCGGCTGTCCGCGTTCGTGTTGATGCGTCGGTTCGAGGCCGTTGTCGAGGCCGCCAATGATCGATTGGACGCCATCTCAGAGGGTCGGTACCAGCTGAAGGTCGAGCACAAGGGTCTGGACAATCGCGGCCAGCACGGCCTCGACCTCGTGGTGATGGACCAGCGCACCGAGCGGTGCCGCCCCACCACATCGCTGAGTGGCGGCGAGAGTTTCTACGTCTCGCTCGCCTTGGCGCTGGGCCTTGCCGATGTGGTCCGCAGCGAGTCGGGAGGCGTCTCCCTGGGGACGTTGTTCATCGACGAGGGGTTCGGCTCCCTGGACGACGAGATCCTCGAGGAGGTGATCGACATGCTGGAGCAGGTTCGCGCCGGCGAAGACCGCGTGATCGGGCTGGTCAGCCACGTCGACCTGCTCAAGCAGCGGATCGATCCCCGGATCAGTGTCCGCCGCGATCCACAACGACCCGGCGTCAGCACCCTCGCGGTCCACGTGTGAACCCGTCGCCGCGTGACGAGGGGGTACTGGGGGTCGTGGCACTGATTCCCGCGGGGGCTCTGGTCGCGTATGGCGACGTGGCGGATCTGCTCGGCGAGTGCGGCGTTGAGTGCACACCTCGGCAGGTGGCGCGGTGCCTGTCCCAGTTCGGATCCCAGGTGCCCTGGTGGCGGGTCGTGCAGTCCGGCGGCACCATCGCCGAACAGGTACTGCCGCAGGCCAGGGAGCGTTTGGCCGCGGAAGGGGTCGCCACGGACGGCCGGCGGGTCGACCTCGAGGGGAGGCGTTGGCATCCGGACCTGGCGTGGCTGCGCGCCGAGTTGGTCCGCAGCGGTGTGCTGTGAACGATGACACGATGGTCGAATGGTCGAGGTGACGCCGGAGCGGTTCGAGCAGCTCGTGGAGGCCGCCATCAATGTGATCCCCGACGAGCTCGCCCGGCTGATCGACAATGTCGCGATCCTCATCGAGGACGAAGCGCCGGCTGATGATCCGCGACTGCTCGGTCTGTACGAAGGTGTTCCCCTGACCGAGCGTGACTCCTGGTACATCGCGGCAATGCCCGACAGGATCCGGATCTTCCGCTTGCCCATCCTGCGGATGTGCCAGACGCAGGCGGAGGTGGTCCGCGAGGTGTACATCACGGTGGTCCACGAGATCGCCCACCACTTCGGCATCGACGACGACACATTGCACGACCTTGGGGTGGGCTGAGGTTTACAGAAGTGAAAGTGGGATTTACACTTTTCACATGACTGATGAGCTCCGTTCCCTGTTGGAAGACGTCGCCTCGGGCAAGGTGTCCGCTGAGGAGGCATCGACGAAGATCCACGACATGCAGCCTGAGACGGACATCGCGCCGATGGATGAGCCGGTACGCCGGATCGTCATCAAGGCCGGGGCCGTGCGCCTGAATGTCGTCGCCGACCCCAACGTGGCGCAGGCCGTGGCCGAAGGGCCCCACACCATGCGCCGCGATGGCGACGCTCTGCTCATCAACACGAACACCACCCAGGGTGACTACTCGGTCGAACCTCCCCGTTCGGCGTTCATGACCTGGGTCGGACAGATGGTCAACCGCGTCGGCGCGTCGGTTGAGGTGCGCGTCAACCCGGACCTGCCCATCCAGGTGCTTCTAGTGGGCGGCGCCCTCGATGTATCCGGGGTGCGTGCCGGTGCCTCGGTGGGCGTCGAGGCCGGATCCGCGCAGCTCACGGGGAGTGGCCCCTTGCTTTTCGATGTCGCGAGCGGAAGCGGCAAGGTCGATTGGACCTTCACGGGCCAGTCGCGTGTGCGTGCGGACATGGGATCGGTCACCGTCACCGTCCGGCCCGATTCTGATGTGACGGTCACCGCCGACACCTCCCTGGGCCAGGCGTTGGTCAAGTCGCACACCGGCAACCTGAAGGCTCCGCAGGATGGAGCGACCCCGGGGGTGGCGGTGGGCGCCGGTTCCGGGACCCTGACGGTCAGTTCGCGCATGGGCTCTGCGCAGGTGACCGTGGCATGAGCGACCTCCCCAACCCCCCGTCGGCCTGTCCGGTGTGCAGTCAGGACCTGCTCACCACCCGGTTGACCTGCCCCTCCTGTCACACGGAGATCTCCGGGACGTTCTGCCAATGCCGGTACTGTCAGTTGACCGCAGATGACCGCAGCACGCTGGAGGTCTTCCTGCGATCTCGGGGGAACATGCGTGATGTGCAATCGCATCTCGGTGTGTCCTACCCGACGGCGCGGCAGCGGTTCAACGACCTGTTGGGCCGACTCGGCCTCGATGAACCTGTCGTGGGCCCCGAGCAGGTGATGCAGGACCTGGCCGCAGGCAGGATCAGCGTCGACGAGGCGCAGGAACTGCTGAACGCCCAGCGCGACTGATCCTCACTCACCGCCTTCGCGCGCTGCGCGGTCCTGGGCCTCCTGGTCCCGCATGGCCTGCAGGCTCGGAGCGCCTCCGCCGTAGCGCGCCGGCCACCACCACGCTCCAGGCGCGGGCTTCGGCTCGTAGTCCTCGATCGTCTGGTCGTACAACCCCTGCATGACGGAGCGCAGGTGTGCGGTCGCCTCGAGCGGGTCGTCCTGTTCGGTCACGGTGATGGGTTCCCCCACCGTCAAGGCCACCAAGGTGCCTCGCGTCATCTCGCGCTTGCGGCCCTTCGTCCACAATCGCTGGCCGCCGAACGTGATCATCGGGACGACGGGGACTCCCGCCTCGGCGGCCATTCGCACTGCGCCGGTCTTGAAGTCCTTGACCTCGAACGACTGGCTGATGGTGGCCTCGGGGAACACCCCGACGATCTCGCCGCGGCGCAGCCAGTCCACCGCGTGATCCAACGACGCCGCCCCTGCCGAACGATCCACAGGGATGTGGTGCATCGACCGCATCAACGGTCCTGACACGGGATGGTCGAAGGTGGACTTCTTCGCCATGAAACGAACGAGGCGCTTCGAGGGCCGCGCGGCGTAGCCGCAGAAGATGAAGTCGAAGTACGAGACGTGGCTACTGGCCAGGACGGCACCGCCGACTCGTGGGATGTGCTCGCCTCCCGTGAGGGAGAACCGGATGTTGAAGGCACGGAAGAACCCGTACGCAGACATGATGATCGGTGGATAGGTGATGTCCCGCACAATGGCCACCGTAGTTCACTTCGGCGCGCTGGTGTCCTCGGTCAGGCCGAACAGGTGGGATGCGATCCAGTCGCGGATCGGCTTCTGCCTGCGCACCCATTTGTCGGCCCGGGCCTGTGCACGGGCCGACTTCTTCGGCGAGTTGCGGTAGCGGAAGTGTGCCCACGGCGAGCCGGGTCGGGCAAGCCGGACCGCTGCCACCCATGCCACAGGGATGAATGCGATCGCCATCGCACCGAACCACAGTTTCCCCTTCAGGAATGTCACCCCGATGGGCACCATCCAGCCCACGATGAAGATCAGCGAGGAGACGGCGTTGAACCAGAAGCCCTCGACCGGGTCAGGATTCGGCTTGTTCGGAGCGATCACGAGCAGTGCGCTGAACAGAACCACCGCCGTCAGTGTGACGGCGTCGGCCGACATCCGCCCTTGGCTGCTCCAATACACGTCGTCCATGTGCAGGACCATCGCGAACTCGTCGAGCACCAGGGCGGCGCCGATTCCGAACAGGACCCCGGCGATCTGGCGCCAGATGCCGTTCTGCCCGGATCCCAGCGCAAGGACGCCGCCGATCAGCAGGATGATCAAGCCGGGCACCACGTGATGGATGTGGACCTCCCCGCTGGAGACGTTGCGGAACGGACCCTTGCCCGCCCGGATCAAGCGGGTGATCGTGCGTGTCACCAGGAATGTGACGAGGAAGGCCAGGAGCGCCAGGAACATGGGCTGCCGTCCGGGCTCGATGATCTCCCGGTAGTACCAGTGCAGCACCGTCCCAGCGTAGGCGGCGCGCGGCATGAACGCTGGGTGAATTGTCGCGATGTCCGGCGTTGGCTCCCGTAGATTGTCTGGCGTGATCCCGACCGGTGCCGAGGATGGCGATGGCTGACGGCCTCGATTCCAAGTTCGCGCTCGCCCGCGATACGCGCACCCCAGGCAAGACGCTGGCGAAACTGGCCTCACACAAGAACTGGGCCGTCCGCGCCGATGTCGCGAGCAACCCACGCACCCCGTCCAAGGCGCTTGTGAAACTCGCGGACGATAAGCGGTGGGAGGTGCGCACCGAGGTGGCGCTGAATGCCAATGCGGGCGGCAAAGTGCTGGAGATGCTCGCCGAGGACGAACACATCTCCGTGCGCACCGCAGTGGCGCTGAACCCCAAGACGCCCGGTTCGGCGCTGCGCCGACTGTCCAAGGACAAGTCGGCTGTGGTGCGCCTGCGGGTTGCGGAGAACCGGAACGTGCCCGGCGGGGTGCTGCGCCGACTCGGCTCCGACGACGACCGCGATGTGCGGCGGGCGGCCGGTGAGAACCATCATTCGCCCAAGAAGGTCAAGTAGTGTCAAGTAGTGCTGCGCGACCTCACCGCCCAACAGATCGCTGATCTTGAATGGACGGTGCGGCCCGCCCCGTTGCTGGGCCCGCCGTTCCCCTCGCCGGTGATCGCCGACCCGACGTTCCTGCCGCCCGACGCCACCCCCGACGGCCAGTGGCACATGTGGGCGCACTCGCTTCTGGGTCTGCACGCCTACACCAGTCCCGACGGCATCGACTGGCGGCCTGCGGGGACCGTGACGCGAAATGCCTTGCGGGGCCACATCATCGCCGACGTCCCCGGCTACCGCCTCAGTTACGAGAAGACCCGGCTGTTCATGCCACTGGGGCTGCCGTGGTCGTCGTGGATCGAGTCGCGCAGTAGTGATGACCTGCAGGCGTGGAGCGCACCCACGGTGCTTCTGCGCCCGACCCTCGAGTGGCACCTGCGGGGTCGCGACAGCGCCGTGTCCAATCCGTGTCTGGTCCCGCAGCCCGATGGAACCTGGTGGTTGTACTACTCGGCCGGGCTGACACAACTGACCGATTGCGGATTCCCCGAGCCCACCTACATCGGTCTGGCCACCGGTCCCGAGGCGGACGGCCCCTTCGATCCGCTGCCCGACCCTCTGCTCGGACCCGGGGACGGTCCGGCGAGTCTGTGCGCAGGGGCGTTGAAGGTGCTGGCCTGCGCAGATGGCTGGGTGGGCTTCCAGAACGCGATCACCTGGGACGGCGACCACTCCGGGTCTGAGATCTGGGTGCTCGGTTCCTCGGATGGCCTGGCGTGGGAAGTGCTTTCGGACCGGCCGGCGCTGGCTCCCACCGGGTCGGGATGGATGGCCACCCATGTCTACGCACTCGACGTGCGTGACACCCCGGTCGGACCGCGGATGTACTTCAACGCCCGTGACGGATACCACTGGACCCGCGGACGGGAACGGATCGGGCTGGCGACGCCGGCACTGTGACCGCGTCGTGGCGGCTGTTGGTTAGTCCCCGGTCCGTTGGTTGGTGCTATGCGGCTGTCAAGGTCTAACCGGAGTGTCGAAGGTCTAACCGGAGTGTGGGACCCTGCATGGGCTGTGACGAACGAAAGCAGCCCACGAGGGGCTGCTGTCATTCGTGCCCCCGGCAGGATTCGAACCTGCGCGCATGGCTCCGGAGGCCACTGCTCTATCCCCTGAGCTACGGGGGCTGCAGGGCTTTCCAAGCGTAGCAACGACCGCGTTGCCGACCTCTGCCCGGATCGGGGGTTACCGTCAGGGTGTGCGGTGGACACTGATCGCCCCCTTGGTGCTTCTCGCGGGCTGCCAGCAGTTGCAGCCCGCACCCCATCCCACGACGCTGCCTGGACCTCTGCCGGCGGGGGAGCCCGACGCCCCTGTTTCAGTGGCGGATCAGGAATGGGCCGTCTGTACGAACAAGCAGATGCGCAAGTACCCGCCGGTGCTCGATGAGCCCGCCAGTACCTACTACGCAGGGCCCTGGTGCCAGGACGCCGATGGCGGTACCCGCTTCATGTGGATGTACGCCGAACCCTTGTTCCCCGGGGAGACGCCCGAGGAGGTCCGCGGTTACGTCAACGAGGACGCCAACCTGCTGGTGCGAGGGCTGCGGACCACTGGATACCTGCCGGTACGCGCTGGTCAGCGCGGTGAGGATGTGTTCTACGAGGCGCGCCGCCCCACCTCGGAGAACCTCGTGAGCGTCGCCGTGCTCGGCGACGACGTGCCGCCGGAGGGGCAAGCGTTCACCGGCGACAACCCGCTGCGGGTCGTGGTCGCGGTGCGCAAGGCCGGGCCGGACGATACGCCGACTCCGACGGTGAGTGCGAGCCCCTAATCTTGGGGTATGACACCTGAAGCCCTCGCTGCCGCCATCAGCGACGCACTGGCCGACGTTCCCGAGGTTCCGTCCGACGGGGTCGAGGTGAAGGTGGAACGCCCCAAGAACCGTGAGCACGGCGATTACGCCACCAACGTCGCCCTTGTGCTGGCCAAGCGGGCGGGTATCCCGCCCCGGGATCTGGCCGCCAAGATCGTCGAGGTCCTCCGGGCGAACCCGGGTATCGAGGCGCTCGACATCGCCGGTCCCGGGTTCATCAACATCACGCTGGCCGCTGATGCCGCAGGTGAGATCGCACGAACCATCGTGGAGCAGGGGAGCACGCACGGGACCATCGACGCCCTGCTCGGGACGTCGGTGAACCTGGAGTTCATCTCCGCCAACCCGACCGGACCCCTGCACCTCGGTCACACCCGGTGGGCGGCGGTCGGTGACGCCATGGCGCGTGTGCTGGCCGCGGCCGGTGCGCAGGTCACCCGGGAGTTCTATGTCAACGACCGCGGTGTGCAGATGGACAAGTTCGGCATGTCGCTGGAGGCATCGGCGCTCGGCCAGCAGGTTCCTGAGGGCGGGTATCAGGGTGAGTACATCCACGATCTCGCACGACAGATCGTGGCGGACGTCCCTGGGATCGTCGACCTGCCGGAGGGTGAGCGCATGGTCGCTTTCCGGGAGGCGGGCTATGCGCTGCAACTGCAGCAGCAGAAGGACGTCCTGGACAACTTCCGCACGCACTTCGACGTCTGGTATTCCGAGCGTTCTTTGCACGAGACCGGTGCGGTCGACCGAGGGATGGCCAAACTGCGCGAGCAGGGTCACGTCTACGAGAGTGACGGCGCCGTCTGGCTGCGCACCACGGACTTCGACGACGACAAGGACCGGGTGCTGATCAAGGCCGATGGGGAACTCACCTACTTCGCCTCCGATACCGCGTACTACGTCGACAAGCGCGACCGTGGGTTCGACATCTGCATCTACCTGCTGGGCGCCGATCACCACGGCTATGTCAATCGCCTCCGTGCGGTCGCGGCGTGCGCGGGGGACAACCCCGATTACAACATCGAGATCCTGATCGGCCAGCTGGTGAAGATGTTCAAGGGTGGCGAGGAGGTGCGGCTCAGCAAACGCGCCGGTGCCATCGTCACTCTTGAGGACCTCGTGGATGAGGTGGGCGTGGACGCGGCGCGCTACACCCTGATCCGCTATCCGGCGGACTCGCCGCTCACGATGGATCTCGACCTGCTGGTGCAACGGACCAATGAGAACCCCGTCTACTACGTGCAGTACGCACATGCCCGCATCTCCTCGGTCCTGCGCAACGCCGCTGACCTGGGAATCGACTGGCGGGGGTCGGACTTCGATCCCGGTCTGCTCAGCCACGAGCGCGAGTCGGCGCTCCTGGGTGTCCTGGCCGAGTTCCCCCGCATCATCGCCACCGCCGCGGAGTTGCGTGAGCCGCATCGGGTGAGCCGCTACCTCGAGGAGGTGGCCACGGCGTACCACAAGTTCTATGACTCCTGCCGCGTGCTGCCCCGCGCCGATGAGGAGCTCGAACCGTTGCACATCGCCAGGCTGTGGCTGTGCGCCGCAGCCCGCCAGGTGGTGGCCAACGGTCTTGATCTGTGCGGTGTGAGCGCCCCGGAGCGGATGTGACCGGCGTCGCCCTGATCACGGGAGGCTCCTCAGGGATCGGGCTGGCGACCGCCCGTCTGTTGCGCAGCCGCGGGTACCGCGTGGCACTGGTGGCCCGGTCTGCCGATCGGCTCAACGAGGTGGCTGCGGATCTGAACGCCCTCGCGCTGCCATGCGACGTCGCTGACATCGACGCCTTGCCGGACCTGGTGAGTGCGACCGTTGACGCGTACGGCAGCCTCGACGTGCTCGTCAACAACGCCGGGGTCCACTACCGCGGCTCCATGCTGCGCCACACCCCGCAGCAACTCGCACAGATGGTTATGGTCAACACAGCGGCGCCCATAGCCTTGACACGGGCTGCGGCCGAAGTGATGCAGCCCGGCTCGGTGGTGGTCAACGTCGCAAGCCTGGCGGGCAAACTGCCTTTGGCGGGGGCGGCCACGTACTCGGGCAGCAAGGCCGGCGTGCGCTTCTGGGCGATGGCGGCGGCCGAAGACCTGGCCGAGCGCGGCATCCGGATGGCGACGGTCAACCCGGGACCCGTGGACACCGGGTTCTTCGACGAGGACCTCGAGCACGTCACGCCGATGACGTTCAGCCAGCCGATGAGCACGGTGGAACAGTGCGCCCAGGCGGTCCTCAAGGCCATCGAGGCCGATGAGTCGCCGATGGAGATCGATGTGCCCTTCGCCTCGGGCAAGTTGGCCACCCTCGGTTACGTGGCGCCACCGCTGCGTCGGATCCTGCGTCCCGCGCTCGAGAAGCGTGGTGCCAAGGTCAAGGCGGAACTGATGCGTCAGAAGGGCCTCAGCGGCTGAATCGCCAGGAGCGGGCCGATCTCGTCCTGCGCAATCCGCCTGGCGCGGGCCCACACCGGTGCGCGCAGCCGGCGCGTCCTCCGCAGATACCCTGAATCCCATGCCCGCACATCCAGCCGGACCCCGTCACGAGGACATCGTCCATGCGGCCGCCATCGGGGAAGCGCCCAGCGACCTCAATGCGTTGAGCCCGCAGGTGTGGCCATTGAACGCCCTCCGAAGCAATGGAGTGCTCTCGGTGGCCGGGGTCCCCGTGACCGAGGCGGTTGCGCAGTACGGCAGCCCGCTCTTTCTGCTCGACGAGCAGCACTTCCGCGTGGCGGCCCGGACCTACGCGGATGCCTATGCGGGCGCCGACGTCTACTACGCGGCCAAGGCCTTCCTCACCACCCGCATCGCGCGGTGGGCGGTCGAGGAGGGTCTGCGTATCGATGTGTGCACTCTCGGCGAGATGGAGGTCGCGCTGCGCGCCGGCGTACCGGGCGAGCAGTTGCTGTTCCACGGCAACAACAAGAGCATCGTGGAGTTGCGGCGCGCGCTCGAGGTGGGAGTCGGGCGCATCGTGATCGATTCCTTCGCTGAGATCGAGCGAATTGCCGCCCTGGCCGAGGAACTCGGCGTGCGCCCCAAGGTGCTGGTGCGGGTGACAGTCGGGGTGGAGGCCCACACCCACGAGTTCATCGCCACGGCCCACGAGGACCAGAAGTTCGGATTGGCCTTGTCCGGCGGGGTGGCGGCGGCCGCGGCCAGGGCGGTCACGGCCCAGCCGGCACTGGAACTGATCGGTCTGCACAGTCACATCGGATCGCAGATCTTCGACGCCGCCGGTTTCGAGGTGGCCGCACACCGGATGGCGGGCCTGGTCGCCGACCTGGTGACCTCCGGGATCGCCGTGACCGAACTCAACCTCGGTGGCGGCATGGGGATCGCCTACACCGGTGCCGACGATCCGCCGCAGGTCGATGACATGGCCACACAACTCACCGCGATCGTCACACGGGAATGTGACTTGGCTGGGGTGCCGGTGCCGCGTTTGGCGGTCGAACCCGGCAGGGCGATCGTCGGTAGCGCCGGCATCACCGTGTACGAGGTGGGCACCGTGAAGCCCGTCGATCTCGGCGGACGCGAGCGCCTGTACGTCTCGGTCGACGGGGGGATGAGCGACAACATCCGCACGGCCTTGTACGGCGCTGACTACACCGTTGTCCTCGCCAACCGGGAATCCACGGCGGAACCGGTCGTCGCCCGAGTGGTGGGCAAGCACTGTGAGAGCGGTGACGTCATCGTCCGCGACGCGTGGTTGCCCGGCGACGTGCGCGCCGGTGACCTGTTGGCGGTCGCTGCCACCGGCGCCTACTGCCGCAGCATGGCCAGCAACTACAACTACCTCCCGCGCCCGGCGGTGGTCTCGGCCGATGCCGGGCAGTGTCGCGTGGTGCTGCGTCGGGAGACCCTCGACGATCTGCTCGCCGCCGACGCAGGGCTCGACTGACCCTTCTTGTGAAGATCTGACACCTGACGTGCCGATTCTTCACCAGATCCATCCCGCGCTCGTCGGTGTGCCATCGGGGTGACTTCGAGGCGAGGGACCGGGTGCCGTGCCCTGCGCCTGACGTGCGCTGAACCCGGTGGCATCGCCGTGGGAGACTGTGCGTGTGTCTGATTCTGTCGTGCGCGTCGCTCTGCTCGGGGGCGGGACCGTGGGTTCCCAGGTCGCCCGTTTGATGGCCGATTCCGCCGAGGACCTGCAAGCGAGGGTGGGTGCCCCACTGGAGCTCGTGGCGGTCGCGGTCCGCGATCTCAGCAAACCTCGACCCGGCATCCCGACCGACTTGCTCACCGACGACCCGTTCTCCGTCGTCAAGCGTGAGGACGTCGACATCGTCGTCGAGGTCATGGGGGGAATCGACCCCACCAAGGAACTGCTCGAGACCGCGCTGCGCAACGGCGCCAGCGTGATCACGGCCAACAAGGCCCTGCTCAGCGAGCACGGCGCGACGCTGCACGAGATCGCGTATGAGAACGGTGTCGACCTGTTCTACGAGGCTGCCGTCGCCGGCGCGATCCCGCTGCTGCGCCCCCTGCGCGAGTCCCTGGCCGGTGACCAGGTGCAGCGTGTGCTGGGCATCGTCAACGGCACCACGAACTACATCCTGACCAAGATGGATGAGGAGGGCGCGGACTACGCGGACGTGCTCGCCGAAGCCCAGCGCCTCGGGTATGCCGAAGCCGACCCCACCGCCGATGTCGAGGGGCACGATGCGGCCGCCAAGGCAGCGATCCTGGCCACCCTGGCCTTCCACTCCAGCGTCACCCTGTCCGACGTCTACTGCGAGGGCATCAGTTCTGTCACGCTGCGCGACATCGAAGCCGCCAAGGATCTCGGGTTCGTCATCAAACTGCTGGCCGTCGCCGAGCGCACGCCGGACGGCCACGGCGTGGTCACCCGGGTCCACCCGGCGATGGTGGCCCGCTCGCACCCCCTCGCGAGCGTCCGCGACGCCTTCAACGCGGTGTTCGTGGAGGCGGAGTCAGCGGGTCAGATGATGTTCTACGGCCGGGGTGCCGGGGGAGAGCCCACGGCGAGTGCGGTGCTCGGGGACTTGGTGACCGCGGCACGCAACCGTCGCGCGGGAGCCGCCGGCCAGGCCCAGTCGGTCTACGCCGGTCTGCAGCCGCGCCCCATCGGTGAGGCTGTCACCCGCTACACGGTCAACCTCGACGTCGCCGACCGACCGGGTGTGCTCGCTCAGATCGCAACCTGTTTCGGGGATCACGACGTGTCCATCCAGACCGTGCGTCAGGACACCGACGAGGAGACAGGGCGTGCCGCACTGCTCATCCGCACCCACGCGGCGACCGAGGCCGCCCTGTCCGCCACCGTCACGGCCCTGCGGGACCTCGACAGCGTGAACGAGGTCGTGGCCGTCATGCGTGTGGAAGGTGACGAATGAGCGCGCACGTCTGGCGGGGGATCATCGAGGAGTACCGGTCGCACCTGCCCGTGTCCGAGCAGACCCCGGTGATCACTCTGCGCGAGGGGGGCACGCCGCTGGTGCGGGCCAACCGGGTCAGCGAGATGACCGGCTGTGAGGTCTACCTCAAGGTCGAAGGGGCGAACCCCACCGGATCCTTCAAGGATCGCGGCATGACCATGGCGATCTCCGTGGCTGCACAGGAGGGCGCCAAGGCCGTCATCTGCGCCTCCACCGGTAACACGAGCGCCAGTGCCGCCGCGTATGCCGTGCGCGCGGACATGGTGTGCGCCGTGCTGGTGCCCGCGGGCAAGATCGCGATGGGCAAGCTGGCTCAAGCGCTGGTCCACGGCGCCCGCCTGCTGCAGGTCGATGGCAACTTCGACGACTGTCTGACCCTGGCCCGCGAACTGTCCGAGGAGTACCCGGTCGCGTTGGTCAACAGCGTCAACCCGGTGCGGATCGAGGGGCAGAAGACCGCCAGTTTCGAGATCGTCGATCAACTCGGTGCCGCTCCGGACATCCACTGCTTGCCGGTCGGCAACGCCGGGAACATCACGGCGTACTGGAAGGGGTACCGGGAGTATGCCGTCGCGCCCCGGATGTGGGGGTTCCAGGCGGCCGGGGCTGCGCCCATCGTGCGCGGTGCCCCGGTGCGTTCCCCGCAGACCATCGCGACCGCGATCCGCATCGGGAATCCGGCGTCGTGGGAGTACGCAGAGGCTGCCCGGGATGAGTCTGGCGGCGTCATTGAGATGGTGACCGACCGACAGATCCTCAGCGCCTACAAACTGCTGGCTGCCGGTGAGGGCGTGTTCGTGGAGCCGGCGTCCGCAGCCGGGGTCGCGGGCCTCTTGCAGAAGCACGCCGCAGGTGAACTCGACCCCGGCCAGACCGTCGTGTGCACCGTGACCGGTAATGGGTTGAAGGATCCGCAGTGGGCGATCGCCGGAGCCCCGCAGCCGGTGGGCATCGCGATCGACGCTCAGGCCGCCGCCGCAGAACTGGGGCTCATCTGATGCCCGTGGTGGTGCAGGCGCCCGCCACCTCCGCGAACCTCGGTCCCGGCTTCGACTGCCTCGGACTCGCGCTCGAACTGCGGGACCACGTGACGTTCACCGAGGCGCAGGCCACCAGCGTCACAGTGGAGGGGGAGGGCGCCGCTGAGGTGTCCCTCGGCTCCGACCACCTCGTGGTCAGCAGCTTTCGGGCAGCGTTCGACGAACGCGGGCTGACCGCCCCCGAGGTCGCTGTGCACTGCCGGAACAGCATCCCCCACGGTCGTGGACTGGGCAGTTCGTCGGCGGCAATCGTGACCGGACTCGTGGGTGCGCGGGCCATGGGGGCCGGCTTGGACGACGCCGCGCTGTTGGCGCTGGCGACCCGGATCGAAGGGCACCCGGACAACGTGGCGCCCGCGCTGTTGGGGGGGTTGACGGTCTCCTGGATGAGCGAGGGCACCGGCCGCGCGGTCCGCTTGGACCCTGCCTCGGGTCTTCAGGCAGTCGTCGCGATCCCGCCGGAACGCCTCAGTACGGCGACCGCGCGCACGCTGCTTCCGGAGACGGTGCCCTTCAGCGACGCTGTCCATGCGTTGGGCAGGGCCGCACTCGCGGTGGCGGCGTTCAGCGGCCATCCCGAGCACCTTCTCGACGCCACCGACGACCGGATCCACCAGGACTACCGCAAGTCCGCCTATCCGCAGTCCTGGGACCTCGTCCAGCAATGGCGTGCCGCGGGGGTGCCTGCGGCGATCTCCGGTGCCGGCCCTACCGTCATCGCTTTCGCCGCCGGGGTGGAGGTACCGCACGGGTGGCGCCGCGAGGAATTGCGCATCGCCGAGCAGGGGGCGACGGTCACCGGGGGCTGAGGCTTCGGCGCTGAACTCCGCCGGCGAACCCTACTCGGGAAGCAAAGTGCCACCCGGGAAGGAAAGGCCCGTTGTTCTTCCTTCCCGGATGTACATATGCTTCCCGCCTACGTCGGAACGGGCGCTGGGCCGCTGGGGCACTGAATCGCAATGTGCCACGCGATCGTGTCCGCCGGGAGTTGCGGGCGCCTCAGACCTCGCGGGGCACCTTCCCGGTCAGCTTCATCATCCGGCACATCATGCGGTGACCCCCGTCGGAGGCCTTTCCGAACATCAAGGGGCAGCCGCCGTCGATGACCAGGATCCCGGCGTCGCGGCCGATCCGGGTGGCTTCCTCGGACACCGACCCGGCCCCGAACGACCGATGCATCCACACGTACCGGATCCCCATATCGGCCGCCTCCCGCATCGTGCCGGGGGCGTGTGCCGCACTCGTGGCGATCACCACGGCGTCCACCCCACCGGGGATCGACGCCAGGTCCGGATAGGTGGCGTCGCCCTCGACCTCGGTCGCGTTGGGGTTCACAGCGAACACCGTGTACCCGCGCTCCCGCAGCCGGGTGTACACGGCGTTGGAACCGTGGCCCTCGGGTTTGCTGGAGACGCCGGTCACGGCGATGCGTGACTGATTCAGGAACTCGGTCGCGGCCTCTGCGATCTTCATGGCGGGCCCTCCTTCACCGTGCTTTCAGGCTACGCCCGTCAGCCCAGCCCCGACACGAAACGCACCCGATGGTTCCGCTGCTCGTTACGGGGGTGTTACAGTGAGGTCAGCCAGGGCGTTCGAACCGTGGCGATTCATCGGGTCAGAATCCATTGCCCCAATTCTCTGCACTTGACGCCCTATGGCATTACCTGTCCGCTGTGAGCGGTGGTCATCACTTCACCGTTCACCTCGTGGGGCGCATGTCGTCCCGACGTCCATGAAAGGACGTGTCAGTTGACTGACACCACTATCGAAGAACAACCTGCCAGCAAGCGACGCACCGGCCTTTCCGGCATGCTGCTGGCCGACCTGCGCAAGATGGCCACCGACAAGGGCATCTCCGGAGCGTCCTCCATGCGCAAGAGCGAGCTCATCTCCGCTCTCGGCGGTTCCAACCCCACTGCTGCTCCTGCGCAGTCCTCCGAGGCGCCCGCCGAGCAGGCCCCACAGGCGAAGGAGAACCGCGAGGAGCGCCCGGCCCGTCAGGACCAGGAGAACCGCGAGGAGCGCCCGGCCCGTCAGGACCAGGACAACCGCGAGGAGCGCCCGGCCCGTCAGGACCAGGACAACCGCGAGGAATCCGGCCAGCGGCGCGACAACAACCAGAACAACCAGAACCGCGACCGCGGTGAGGGCGGTAACCGTAACCGCCGTCGGCGTGGCCGCGACCGCAACCGGGACCGCGACCGCGACCGTCGTCGTGATGACGCCGAGCCCGAGGTCGCCGACGACGAGGTCCTCGTCCCCGTGGCGGGCATCCTCGACGTGCTGGACAACTACGCGTTCCTGCGCACGTCCGGCTACCTGCCCGGACCGACCGATGCCTACTTGAGCCTCGGGCTGGTCAAGAAGTACGCCCTGCGAAAGGGCGACCACGTGGTCGGCGCGATCCGTCCGCAGCGTGAGAACGAGGGCAACTCCCGCCAGAAGTACAACCCGCTGGTGCGCATCGACAAGGTGAACGGACTGGACCCCGACAAGGCGCGCGAGCGCAAGGAGTTCGGCAAGCTCACCCCGCTGTACCCCCAGCAGCGGCTGCGGTTGGAGGGCGAGGACAACAACCTCACCACTCGGATCATCGACCTGGTCGCACCCATCGGCAAGGGACAACGTGGACTCATCGTCTCCCCGCCGAAGGCCGGTAAGACGATGGTTCTGCAGCGCATCGCCAACGCGATCACGACGAACAACCCGGAAGTCCACCTGATGGTGGTGCTCGTCGACGAGCGACCTGAAGAGGTCACCGACATGAAGCGCTCGGTGAAGGGTGAGGTCATCGCCTCCACCTTCGACCGGCCCGCGGACGACCACACGACGGTCGCCGAGTTGGCCATCGAGCGTGCCAAGCGCCTGGTGGAGATGGGTCAGGACGTCGTGGTCCTGCTGGACTCCATGACGCGCCTCGGCCGTGCCTACAACCTGTCGGCACCCGCCTCTGGGCGGATCCTGTCCGGTGGTGTGGACTCAGCGGCCCTTTACCCGCCGAAGAAGTTCTTCGGCGCGGCGCGCAACATCGAAGAGGGCGGCTCGCTGACGATCATCGCCACCGCGCTGGTGGAGACGGGGTCGCGGATGGACGAGGTCATCTTCGAGGAGTTCAAGGGCACCGGCAACATGGAGCTCAAGCTCGACCGGCGCCTCGCGGACAAGCGCGTCTTCCCAGCGGTCGACGTGGACGCCTCCGGAACGCGTAAGGAAGAACTCCTCATGACCAAGGAGGAGCTCGCCATCGTCTGGAAGCTGCGCCGGGTCCTGCACGCGCTCGACACCCAGCAGGGCATCGAGTTGCTAATCAGCAAGCTGCGTGAGACGAGCACGAACTACGAGTTCTTGCGTCAGGTGCAGCAGACCACACCGGCCGGCCTCGAGGCGGAGGCCCCGACCGGCGACATGTGACCGACCCGAGCGAAAGGGGCGGCGGCATTCGTGCCGGCCGCCCCTTTCGTAGTGGTGCACCTCAGAGCCGGGGGAATACCGGCGAGGACGTGCCCGTTACACTCGAAGAGCCCCGGTTCACGCTGCGCGATTTCGGCGACCCGGGACCATTAAGGAGAATCATGAAGCCCGACATCCACCCCGAGTACGTCGAGACCACGGTCACGTGCTCCTGTGGCAACCAGTTCACCACCCGCAGCACCGCCAAGGACGGCGTGATCCACGCGGAGGTGTGCAACCAGTGCCACCCCTTCTACACCGGCAAGCAGAAGATTCTGGACACCGGCGGCCGCGTCGCCAAGTTCGAGAAGCGCTTCGGCAAGCAAGCCTCCAAGTAAGTGTTCGAGCGGGTCACCGACCTCGTCGACGAACTGCGGGCTCTCGAAACCCAACTCGCGGATCCATCCCTGCACTCCGACCCTGCCCGCGCGCGGGCGGTCGGTAAGCGGCATGCCCAATTGCGCCCGGTGGTGGAAACCTACGAGCGCTGGGTGACCCTCGGCGAGGACGAACAGGCCGCACGCGAGTTGTCCGAGGCGGACGCCGCGTTCGCACAGGAGGCCGACGAGTTGGCCGCCGAACGCGCACAGGTCGCGGAGCATCTGAGCGAACTGCTGGTACCCCGCGATCCGCTGGACGACTCCGACGCGATCCTGGAGATCAAAGCGGGGGAGGGCGGTGACGAGTCTGCGTTGTTCGCAGGCGATCTGTTGCGCATGTACGAGCGGTACGCCACGATCCGCGGTTGGCGCATGGAGGTCATCGACCTCGAGGAGACCAACCTCGGCGGGGTGAAGGACGCCACGATCTCGATCAAGGCCAAAGGTCAGACCGAGGTGGACGAGATGCCTTTCGCCCGGTTGAAGTGGGAAGCGGGCGTGCACCGCGTGCAGCGGGTGCCGGTCACGGAGTCCCAGGGGCGCATTCACACGTCGGCGGCGGGGGTCCTCGTGTTCCCGGAGACCGAGGATGTCGAGATCACGATCGACCCGAACGACCTGCGCATCGACGTCTACCGGTCCTCGGGTCCTGGCGGCCAAAGCGTGAACACCACGGACTCGGCAGTCCGCATCACCCACGTGCCCACAGGCGTGGTCGTGTCGTGCCAGAACGAGAAGTCGCAGCTGCAGAACAAGGAACAGGCAATGCGCATCTTGCGTGCTCGCCTTGTCGCCATCGCTGAGGAGGAGAAGGCCGCCGAGGCCTCCGCCACGCGCAAGGAACAGGTTCGGACCGTTGATCGGTCCGAGCGCATCCGTACCTACAACTTCCCGGAGAACCGGATCTCCGATCACCGCACCGGGTTCAAGGCGTACAACCTCGACCACGTGCTTGCCGGCGAACTCGATCCCGTGATCCAGAGCTGCCTCGACGCTGACCTCTCCGCCCGCTTGGAGTCGGTGGAGTCGGTGTGAGCCTGCGTCGGCGGGTGGCACTGCGGCTGCGTGCAGCGGGTGTCCCGTCGCCAGATGCCGATGCCGCTGCCC
>CALFYG010000039.1 GCA_937952095.1 uncultured Micrococcales bacterium
ACGAGGTCGACAAGATCGCCCGCAAGAGCGAGAACCCGTCGATCACCCGCGACGTCTCCGGCGAGGGCGTTCAGCAGGCGCTGCTGAAGATCCTCGAGGGCACGCAGGCGTCGGTCCCGCCGCAAGGAGGGCGTAAGCACCCGCACCAGGAGTTCATCCAGATCGACACCACGAACGTGCTGTTCATCGTGGGCGGCGCGTTCGCGGGTCTGGACAAGATCATCGAGGCACGGATCGGGAAGAAGTCGCTGGGCTTCACGGCGGAGATCGTGGAGGACACCAACCCCGGCGACGTGTTCAGCGAGGTGCTGCCGGAGGACCTTCTGAAATTCGGGATGATCCCGGAGTTCATCGGCCGGCTGCCCGTGTTCACGTCTGTCACGCAGTTGGACCGCGAAGCGCTCATCGAGGTTCTCACCGAGCCCAAGAACGCGCTGATCCGCCAGTACCAGCGTCTGTTCGAACTCGACGGTGTGGAGTTGGAGTTCGACGAGGAGGCGCTGTCCGCCATCGCCGACCAAGCCCTGCTGCGAGGCACGGGTGCGCGTGGGCTGCGCGCCATCCTCGAAGAGGTTCTGCTGAACGTCATGTACGACGTCCCCAGCCGTACGGACATCGCTACCGTCCGGATCACGCGCGAGGTTGTGGAGGACAACGTCAACCCGACGCTGGTACCCCGCAAGGCCGCACGCCGGGAGCGTGGCGAGAAGACTGCGTGACGGTCGCCGTCATCTTCATCAGTACCCGCACCGCCGAGGACGACCTCGGGTATGCGGAGATGTCCCACACGATGGAGCACCTCGCGTCCCGGCAGCCGGGCTACCTTGGGATCGATTCCGTCCGTGATGGCACCGGTAAGGGCATCACTGTCTCGTACTGGGCCGACGAGGACTCAGCGCGGGCGTGGAAGGCGGTCGCCGAACACGTGGAGGCGCAGGAACAGGGCCGGTCACGGTGGTACGCGCAGTACCAGGTCGTTGTGGCTGAGGTGATCCGGGAGTACTCGGGACCCTAGTACCGGCAGTCCTTGGCGCCCCGCATCCACACCAGGCCAGTGATGGGTTCAGCGGGCCCGCCGTTGTATGAGTAGAGGCCTTCGACAGAGCCGTCCGCGGCTACCCGCCAAAGGTATTGTCGGGGGACGTTGTCTCCGTAGTCCAAGTCGTAACTGACACCCCATGAGCCGTCGGCTTTCTGCTCCGCGCCAGAGACGTAGATGGCCTTGGGCGGATTGATGATGTCTGGCCCCTCAGCGCTGGTCAACCGGCAATACGCCTGACTGAAGTTGGCGAAGTGTCCGTACCGTTCCTCGCTGAAGCAACTAGGCCATCCTGCAGGGCAGTTCGTGAAGGTGGAATCGAGGAAATAGCCCTTGATGGCTTCCCAGGCTTGCTCACCCTCTCGATCCACCCCGGGTGCGGCGAATGGCGGCTGCGTGCCACCTCCGGGGGTGGTCGGGTTCGTGCCCGTGCCCTGGATGCTGGTCTTGAGAGTCTTGTTCTTGCCCTTGACCCGGACCTTCACCTTGGCCTTGGCCCCGGACATCCCTGCCAGCGCTTCTGCCGACAGTGGCTTGGTACGCCACACCTTGCCCTTGCGCTTCAGCTGATAGCGGGTGCCACCCACGATCAGGGTCGCCTTCGTGGGCTTCTTGCCCTTGATGGTGATCACGACGCGCCCGCCCTCGGTTACAGCCGTCGGCTGCGCGGTCAGGGAGGCGGCACCGGCTGGTGCGCCGACGAGTCCGAGGGTGAGGGCAACAGCGGCGAGTACGCCAAGCATGGTCCTACGAAACATGTCGGGAAGATTAGCGGTTCGTCGCGTCGCTGCCAATCGGCCGGTTGGTCGTCCATGGCGCCACGTCAGCCCGCGCCCATCCTGATCAGCCGTGCTGTGTCCCCGTGGACCTCCAGGCCTGCGGAGGTGCCCGTGTCGTCGAGAAGTACGCGGCCGGTGGCGTCGGTCAGGCGCAGGGCGATGGTCGAATCGAGGGTCTCTTCCACACGTTTGTGCATCTGCGTCCGGATCGGAGCATGCAGGAAAGCGCCGCCCGGACGTGTGGCCTTGATCTCCAGTTGGCCGCCGTCTCGGCCACGGATGCCCAGCCAGACATGCTCGTCGTCGATGCGCAGATCCTGCACCTTCGCGCCGGTGTAGGAGGCGAAGCGGTGCAGTGTGTCACCGTGCCGCAGGCCCACGAGCAACCCCTGGAACTGGCCACGCAGCCACGGGATGATCGCGACGGACGCCATCAGGCTGACAGTCGGGTCGTCGAAGTGGTTGGAGTGCATCCACACATAGCCGGACGGGAACGCCTGTCCCCAGTCCTTCTCGATGTAGCCCTTGCCGCCGGTGAAGTCCAACTGTGCGCCATCGAGGTACAGACTCCCGTCGAGGTCGTGGCGGAATGAGACAACCCCGTGGTAGCACTCCATGAACGGCATCCATGCGTACCAGCCCATCGCGCCGGGAGACGTGGCGGAAACGGGCCATGGGTCCAGCGGCCTGCCGAACTCGACCGTGCCGGACAGACCCACCTCAGGCAGGTCGAGTCGCACGCCACCGGTGGAGAAGCGGTTCGGTCCCACCTGCACGGCGAAGTGCTCGGGATCCGCGGTGAACTCGGACATGGGGTAGGGGACGTACCAACTACGGCCCGTCCGACCGTCCAGTACCTGCACGAATGCCTCGTGCGGGCCGTTCTCCTCAGGGGCCAGGAACACTCCCGGGATCACTGCGAGTCGTGCGTCCTGGTTGGCGTCCACCAGCTTGACGTACCACCCCTCGAAGTACTTCGAGCGCTTGCCATGGCCGTGGTACCCGGCGGGCTTCAGGACCTTCCGCATGAGGTCAGCCTGCCAGGACGCGGCGCGCGGCGAAAGCGGGAGTCTGGCGCTGTGCGGATCAGCCCTGCTCCGCCAACTCCGCGATCACCTCGAAAGTGTCGGCGGCCTCCACCCGCAACGGGGAGTCGAGCCCGCCGGCGGCCTCGAGGTCCGTGCGTGCCGCCTCGACCAGATCCGGACGGGGAGCCTTCACCAGGCAGTGGGCCAGACGGGCACGCATCGAGACCTTGTTGTCGCTCTTGACCTTGCGCATCGCGGTGAGCACCTGACCCGCCGCGCCCAGCACTGCGTCATCGCCGGTATCGGGCAGTTCGTCCGGAGTCGGCCAAGGTGCCTTGTGGACGCTGCCCTCCTGCCACCAGGACCAGACCTCCTCGGTGACGAAGGGCAGGATCGGGGCGAACAGGCGCAGTTGGACCGATAGTGCGCGCGCCAGCGCGGCCCCCGCCGACGCTGCCTGGGCCTCGCCGTGGGTGCCGTGGGCGCGTTCCTTCACCAGTTCGATGTAGTCGTCACAGAACGACCAGAAGAACGTCTCGGTCAGTTCCAGGGCGCGTGCGTAGTTGTAGTCCTCGAAGGCCGCGGTCGCCTGTTCGACAACCCGTCGCAGCCCGGCGAGCATGGCCAGGTCGAGCGGCTCGGTCACCGGTGCCGCCGGGTCCCCGGCGAAGGACAACGCGAACTTGGAGGCGTTGAGGATCTTGATCGCCAGACGGCGGCCGATCTTCATCTGCCCCTCGTCGTAGGCGGTGTCCGTTCCGGGACGGCCGCTCGCGGCCCAGTACCGGACTGCGTCGGCGCCGTGCTGGTCGAGCAGCCCCATGGGCGTGACCACATTGCCCTTCGACTTGGACATCTTCTTGCGGTCCGGGTCGAGGATCCAGCCGCTGATCGCTGCGTGGCGCCAGGGGAGGCAGTCATCCTCGAGGTGGGAGCGCACGACCGATGAGAACAGCCAGGTCCGGATGATCTCGTGGGCCTGGGGGCGCAGGTCCATGGGGAACACACGCCGCCACAGGTCGTTGTCCCATTCCCAGCCGCCGGCGATGTGCGGGGTCAGCGAGCTCGTCGCCCACGTGTCCATGACGTCGGGATCCGCCACGAAACCGCCCGGCTTCCCGCGCTGGTCCTCGGAAAAGCCCGGAGGAGCCTGGTCGGACGGATCGATGGGCAGGTCGGCCTCCGCGGGCACGAGCACCCGGTCGTAGTCGGGGTTGCCCTCGTCGTCGAGCCCGTACCACACCGGGATCGGCACCCCGAAGAACCGTTGCCGGGAGATCAGCCAGTCGCCGTTGAGGCCCTCGACCCAGTTGCGGTAGCGGACCTCCATGTGACCGGGGTGCCAGTCGAGTTCCGTCCCACGTTCGATCAACGCCTCCCGCAGACTCTCGTCGCGACCACCGTTGCGGATGTACCACTGGCGGGTGGTCACGATCTCGAGGGGCTTGTCGCCCTTCTCGAAGAACTTCACCGGGTGGGTGATCTGCCTGATCTCACCCTCGAGATCGCCGGATTCCCGCAGCAACTCGGCCATCCGCTCCTTCGCGGTGAAGGCGGTCGCGCCGGAGAGGTGCTCATACGCGGCACGCCCGCTCTCGGAGGTGATCCAGTCCGGCACCCCTGGGAGGATGCGGCCGTCCCATCCGATGATCGGCCTGGTGGGCAATTGGAGTTCGCGCCACCAGGTCACGTCCGTGGTGTCACCGAACGTACAGATCATCGCGATGCCGGACCCCTTCTCGGGGTCGGCCAGTTCGTGCGCGACCACGGGCACCTCGACGCCGAACACCGGCGTGGTCACGGTTTGGCCGAACAACGGCTGGTAGCGCTCGTCGTCTGGGTGGGCCACCAGCGCGACGCAGGCGGCGAGAAGTTCGGGCCGGGTGGTCTCGATGAAGACCCGGTCGGCTCCATGGTGGAACGCGACCCGGTGGTATGCGCCGGGACGCTCCCGGTCCTCGAGTTCGGCCTGCGCGACCGCGGTCCGGAACGTGACGTCCCACAGGGTTGGGGCTTCGGACTGGTAGGCCTCGCCGCGCGCCAGGTTGCGCAGGAAAGCGCGCTGCGACACGGCGCGGGCGCGCTCGTCGATGGTCTGGTAGTTGTGCTCCCAGTCCACGGACAGCCCGAGCCGTCGCCACAGGTCCTCGAAGGCCTTCTCGTCCTCTTCGGTGAGCCGCTCGCACAACTCCACGAAGTTGCGGCGGGAGATGGGCTGCTGGTCCTTGCCGCCCGGCTCGACATGGAGTTCGGGGTCGTAGTGCAACGACGGTTCACAGCGCACGCCGAAGTAGTTCTGGACGCGGCGCTCGGTCGGCAGCCCGTTGTCGTCCCACCCCATGGGGTAGAACACCTCGAGGCCCTGCATGCGCTTGTAGCGGGCGATGCAGTCGGTGTGGGTGTAGCTGAAGACGTGCCCAACGTGCAACGAACCGCTCACGGTCGGAGGAGGGGTGTCGATGCTGTACACCTCGTCGCGGGTCCGGGTCCGGTCGAAGGCGTAGAGCCTCTGGTCGTGCCACTGCGCGGCCCATTTGCCGTCGAGGCCGTCCACGCTGGGACGATCGGGAATCCGGGGGTTGTTCATAAGGCTTGAGTCTATTGGCAGCGCAGCAGGGGCCATGCCACGTGGTTGGGGCTCAGAGGGTGGCGATGAACACGTCCTGAGTCCATGCGCCGTCGCCGGGCGCCAGGTCGTTGTGCGTGGAACTGAAAGCGATCCGGGCGCCGTCCGGTGACCAGTCGATCCCGAAGATGCGACCCGCATTCACATCCGGTTGGCCGCAGTACACCTCGCCGGACTCCTCGTCAGTGATCCACTCGAGACACCCGTCCTGATGTTGCGGGGGCGTGATCTGCTGGAGTTGCCCGGTACCGAGATCCTTGATGAGTAGCACCTCTCCGAACTCGTCGGCCTCGGCCACGAACGCGATCTTGTCCCCGGTCGGCGACCACACAGGGGAGGAGGACATCCACAGGGACTGCTGTCCACTGGCTGACAACGACACACGCGTCGGCGTGCCGCCCGAGGTGACGTAGACGTCAGCGGATTCGTTGGTGTCGTCCGGCGTCAGTGCGACGTTGGTGGTGGCGGCTGCCCGGCCGTCCGGCGCAACGGTCAGTTCGCCCCACGACGCCTGCCACCCGGTGGTCAGCCGCTGCGGGCTTCCCCCGACGGGCTGGCGGAAAAGGTCGAAGGTGCTGAGGATGTCGTCGTTCCACGTGTAGTCGCCGGCGATGTAGACCAGCGCCGAGCCGTCCGGTGTCCATTGGAGTGCGTTGATCGTGTCCGCGGTCCCCAGACGGGACATCGGAGGTGTCACGTACGCCTCGCCCACTCCTGCGGCGAGGCTGGTCGCGGTTGATCGGAAGGCGAGCTGCGTGGAGGTGGGGGACCACCGCGGCCATTCGGCTTTGGGCACCACTCCACCGGACAGGGGTGGGTAGGGACGGGACACGGCCGAACCGAGTGGGTCGACCGTGTAGACGTCTTTGATCTGGTCGGTGTCCGCAGGCGTCAACTTCTCCATGGTGGTGAGCGCGATTCTGTCCCCCACGCGTGCCCATTGGGTCTCGCCCGCCCATCCGTTGGTCAGGGCGTACTCATCGCCGAGGCGTGCCTTTGTGAGTCTGGTGATGGATCCGTCGGCGAGGGTCTTGATGTAGACGTAGCAGCCTGTCGTGGACGGGACGAGGTTCGTCGCGCAGGAACTGAAGGCGATACGCCCGCCGTCTGGCGACCAGGCGGGGAAGTCTGAGAGGCGGTTGCCGAACATGCCGGCGGCAGATGTCGACACCGCCGTGATCGACTTCGGGCCGGGCAGGTTCGTCCACGGCTGCGGGGGCACCGTGGGGTCCTCGGGGTCGGTCGGCTCGGTCACGACCCGGAAGCGGATCTTGAATTTGGCGCCCTGCTTGGCCGTTACCCTTGCCTTACGCGGAGTGACCTTCGCGGTGTATCCGGGGACCGGCTTGACCGTGGCGCGGTAGATGCCGGGCCGCAGGTGCGCGAACGTCTTGTGCGTTCGGGTTCGCACGGACTTGTGGAACTTCTTCGGGCCTTTGACGTGGACCTTGGCGGTGGTGCCCTTCGGCAGGCCATCCACCTGCACCACCAGGGAGCGTGGCTTGGGTTTCGCGTGGGCGACCGGTGTCATGGGCCCAGTGGTCACCGCGATCATGACGGCCACGGCCGCGAGCATCGCCTTGCGCATCCGACCCACCTCCCCAGGTGTGGGTGCTGCTCCCAGTCTACGCCCGCGACACGCGCGATCGGGGTCGTCGTAGCCTGAACCGGTGACCAAGAACCATGAGGCAGCGGAGTTCGAGGCCGTGCAGCGCGCGCTGCTCGCCCGATGGCCCGAGCATCAGATCGCGCCGGATCTCACACGCATCGAGATGTTGTGCGACCTGATGGCCTCCCCACAGCTCACATCGCCGGTCATCCACATCGCGGGGACCAACGGTAAGACCTCGGTCGCGCGCATCGTCGAGACCCTGTTGCGGACCATGGGTCTTCGCACCGGGCTCATGACCAGTCCGGCACTGCGTGATCTCACCGAACGCATCGAGATCGACGGTGAGGCGGTCTCGACCGAGCGGTTCGTGGACATCTACCGGCAGGTCGAGCCCTTCGTCGAGATGGTGGACACGGCCTCTGTCGCCGAGGGTGGGCCACCGATGACGATGTTCGAGGTCATCACCGGGCTCGGCCACGCGCTGTTCGCCGACGCCCCTGTCGACGTTGCGGTCGTCGAGGCCGGAATGGGCGGTCGCTGGGACGCCACCAACGTGAACGCTGCCGACGTCTGCGTGATCACGCCCATCGGCATGGACCACACCGACTACCTCGGCGATACCCTCGCGCAGATCGCTGCGGAGAAGGCGGGCATCATCAAGCCCGGGTCGCAGGTCGTCCTTGCTGCCCAACAACCGGAGGCGCTCGCGGTGTTGATGCAGGTCGCGGACGATGCCGGTGCGACCGTGTTGCTGCCAGGAGTGGACTACGAGGTGATCTCGCGGGGTATCGCGGTCGGGGGTCAGGTCGTGACCATCCGGGTCGCGGACCACGTCTACGAGGAGGTCTTCCTCAATCTGCACGGACGGCATCAGGCCGACAACGCCGCGCTCGCGCTCACGGCCGTGCGGGCCTTCCTCGGTAGACTTCCGGAACCTGAGTTGGTGGTCGAGGCGTTCGCCGAGGTGCTCTCGCCCGGCCGCTTGGAGATCATCGGACGTCACCCGTTGACGCTTGCCGACGCGGCCCACAACCCGCATGGGATGAAGGCCCTATGCGTGGCGGTTGCGGAGTCGTTCACCTACGACAGACTGGTGGCCGTGCTGGCGATCATGGGCGACAAAGACATCGACCCGATGCTGCAGTCCCTGGCACAGATCGTCGACGAGGTGGTCGTCACCGCCAACGACTCACCCCGGTGTCTGCCTGCCGGGGACCTGGCTCGCCGTGCGCAGGATTACTGGCCGGCGGACCGCCTCCATGTCGTGGATGAACTGTCGGATGCCATGGAGTTCGCGCGGAAGGCTTCCGGCCCTGAGGGCTGTGTGCTTGCCACCGGCTCGGTGGTGACTGCGGGAATGGCCCGTAGCTGGGCGCGATCGTGAGAGTGATCGCGTCGGCCACGCTGATCTTCCAGGCGATGGTCTTCGCGCTGGCCATCCCTGTGGCGGCCGCGCTCAAGCCGGGGGTCGGGGGCTGGGTCGCCGGCGTCCTGATGGTGATGGCTCTGATCGGGGCGATGACGGCACGGCGTGGGGACGTGATCGTGGGCACGGCGACTCAGGTGATCTCCGTATTGGCCAGTCTCTTCACCCCCATCGCACTGCCCCTGGCGCTGATCTTCGCCGGGCTGTGGGTCACTGCTGTGTACTACGGCCGCAAGGCCGACGCCGCGGATGCCGCGCGGGCAGCGGGGGAGTAGCCGGCGCGGCGACCAGCTCCTCGCTCCGGTGAGACTTCTGTACTCCCGTGAGACGTACACGTCCGTGCACGACTCACCGCAGTGCGTACGACTCACACGGGTACAGAGGGCTCACGCCCGCAAGCGCTTGCCGGGCCATCGCCACGGCTCACCGGCCGAACGGTGGGCGCCGAAGCCGCCACCGTAATCTGGATCCATGTCGATCGAACGAACCCTGATCCTGATCAAGCCTGACGGCGTGGAGCGTGGCCTCGTGGGTGAGGTGCTGTCCCGCATCGAGCGCAAGGGCTTCACGCTGGTGGCCCTGGAACTGCGCACGCTGGACGTCGAGACCGCGCGGGCGCACTACGGCGAGCACGAGGGCAAGCCCTTCTTCGGTGAGCTCGTCGAGTTCATCACGTCGGGTCCGCTGGTGGCCGGGGTGATCGAGGGTGAAGAGGCGATCGCTGCATGGCGCACCATGATGGGTGCCACCAAGCCCGTGGACGCCACGCCCGGCTCGATCCGCGCAGACCTTGCGACCGAGATGGGCCGGAACATCGTCCACGGCTCGGATTCGCCGGCGTCGGCCGAGCGTGAGATCGGATTGTTCTTCCCCGGTCTGTAACGACCCCGAATCTGCGCAAAGCACCCGCGGCCCGTCGGGGGTGCTACGTACGATGGACGGGCGCACTTGGAGGTCACTTTGGCGATGTTGGCGGACACACGCCCACGGCCACGCCTGAGCCTCGGGCGGGACCTTGCCATCGACCTCGGGACCTCGCGCACCCGGATCTTCAGTCGGGGCTCCGGGGTGGTGCTCGACGAGCCGTCGGTCGTTGCCATGCGCGGCGACGACGTCGTCGCGGTCGGACAGGCGGCCAAAGAGATGACGGGGCGCACGCCGGGCGAGATCGAGGTGGTCCATCCCATCGCACACGCGGTCATCCGGCATTACGACGCGGCTGAGCGCATGCTCCGGTACTTCGTGCAGCGTGCGCATGGCCGGTCCCTGATCACCCGACCGCGGCTCGTGATCAACACCCCGGCCCACCTGACCGGGGTGGAGCAGCGGGCGGTGCGTGACGCTGCGTATGCGGCCGGCGCGCGGCAGGTGTTCCTCGTGCCGTCGGCGATCGCGGCCGCGATCGGCGCGGGTGTGGCGATCCATGAGACCCGTGGCCATTTCGTGCTGTCCATCGGCGCCGGGTCCACGGAGGTTGCGGTGCTCGCCCTCGGCGGGGTGGTCGCCGGGGAGAGTCTTCGGCTCGGCGGCGATGACTTCGACCAAGCGGTCGTCGATTACCTCATCGAGCACTTCGACATCCGGGTGGGCCCGATCACCGCAGAGCAGATCAAGATCGAACTCGGGTCCGCCGTTCCGGTTGACGGTCTGGACCCGATGGCGGTCCGCGGTCAGGACACCCGTACGGGATTGCCCAAAGAGATCGAACTGTCCCCGACCCACGTGCGCAAGGCACTGCAGGCGCCGCTGGAGAACCTCCTCGGTGCGGTGCGACGCGTGCTCGATGCCACGGGGGCTGAGGTCGCGGGGGATCTGGTCCGATCCGGACTCGTGGTGACGGGCGGGGGCGCCGCGCTACGGGGGCTGCCCGAACGCCTTGAGCACGATCTGGGGGTCCCTGTGCGCTTGGCGGACGAGCCGGATCTGAGCGTGATCGACGGGGCGGGTCGGTGCGCGGAGAACATCTCGAGCGTGCGCCGGTTGCTATTGATAGAGCCCGCCTTCTGACGATGGCCCGAACCCGCACAGGAGTCCTCGTTCTCATCGTCGCGTCGCTGGCGCTGATCCTCTGGGACCTACGCGCCTCCGACACCGCTGTGCGGTCCGCGGTGTCACAGGTCGTGACGCCCCTTCAGCGCACGGCGACGTCGGTGTTCGCCCCATTCGGTCAGTGGGCCAGGGACGTCCAGGACTTCTCCGATCCGGCCGCGCGTGCCGTGGCAGCCGAACCCATCGCTGCACAGGCTCCGCCCGGCTGGCGCACCGCGACCGGGCGTGTGGTGGCCGCCGACATCGGGGGTGAGCGCGCAAGCGTCACTGTCGACGTCGGACGGTCCTCCGGGATACAGGTCGGCAACGCCGTGCTGGCACCTGGTGGGCTGGTGGGCACCGTGGCCCGGGTCGCCGATGATTCGGCAAGTGTCCTGCTCGTCACGGATCCCCAGAGCACCGTCGGCGTGCGCGTCAAAGCCAGTGGAGAGATGGGGGTGGCGACGGGATCGGGGATGGGTCAGGACCTCGGACTGTCGATCCTCAACCCTGCCGCGGAGATTGCGATCGGTGACGAGGTCGTGAGTCTCGGCTCGACACAGCGGGCCGGCGTTCCCCCGGACCTCCCGGTCGGAACCATCTCCGGGCTCGACACGGCGGCCGTGGACTCCGGGCGCTCAGCTGCGGCGACGCCGGTGGCGGGGATGACGACCTTGGACACCCTTGTGATCCTCACGGAGCGCTCATGAGCACCGCCTCGGCGCGTAAGCCAGGACTGCACGTCCCACGGGTGGTCATCGGCTCGATCGTCGCGGTCCTTGCGGCGTACATCATCGAGTCTTCTGTGCTTCCGGCCATCGGACTCTCGGCGGCCATCCCAGTGGTGTTCGCGGTGGTCGTCGTCCTCGCGATGGCGTGGGGGCCGACCGTGGGGCCAAGCGTCGGCTTCGGGGCCGGTCTGTTGATCGACCTCACAGGAACCGGCACGCTCGGGGTCGGCGCACTGGTGGGCTGTGTGCTCGGAGTGGTCGCAGCGCGGATACCTGTCGACCGGTGGCGGTGGTCCGGCGCGGGCTGGGCGACCCTGGTCACGGCTGCGGCGGCGCTGCTGGACACCGGCATCAACGCCGTGCTGGCTGGACGAGTCCCCTCGGTCTCTTTGAACTTGTTGTGGGTCCTCGGCGGGGCTGCGCTGTGCGTCCTGGTCCTGCTTCCCACCCGCGCCTGGCTGCAAGAGGCGGTGCGATGACCCAGACCGTCACGCCCGTGCGGGATACCTCTGGAGCCGATGTGGCTCGGCGTCGGCTACGAGTGCTCAGTGCGCTCATCCTCGTGGTGGGCCTGACCATCGCGGCCAGGCTGGTCTGGTTGCAGACGGCGCAGGCGGACACGTATCGAGCGATCGCCCAGCAGGTCCAGACCGACGTCGTGGCAGTGCCCGCCGCCCGTGGCGACATCGTGGACCGGACCGGACAGATCCTCGCGGGCAACCGCACGAGTTACGAAGTGGCCGTCGAATCGCCGGTGGATGACCAGACGGTCGCCGCTCTGGTCGACCTCTCGGGCTCATCGAAGGCCGCCATCACGGCGCGCTTGTCGATCTGTGGGGAACCCGGGGCGACGCCGGGCACGTGCTACCGAGGCGAGCCGGGACGACCGATCCCCGTGCTCACCGACGTGCCCATCCCGCAAGCGCTCGCGATCCGCGACGCCGACCTGCCGGGAGTGGTCGTGCGGCAGGTGCCCGTCCGGGACTACCCCTCGAAGGCGAATGCGGCTCACGTGCTCGGTTACCTCGGCGACGGGCAGGGACGTTCCGGGCTCGAGGCGGAGTACGACGAGGCGCTGCGGGGACAGCAGGGCGAGGCCAAGCAGGTTCTGACCCGAGACGGCGGTGCCACCGAGGAGATGGTCGCAGCACCGCAGGACGGCCAGCGACTGCTGACCACGCTCGATCTGGACACCCAGGTGGTCGCCGAACGCGCCTTGCGCGACGCCGTGGATGCCGCCCGAGATGCCGGATACCGGGCAACCGGAGGTTCCGTGATCGTGATGGACGTCCGGACCGGAGCCATCCGGGCCGTGGCCTCATATCCGACGTACGACCCCAACATCTGGGCACAGGGGCTCACCGACGCGCAGTACGCGGAGTTGACCGACGAATCCGGTGGGCGCCCGCTGGTCTTCCGCCCCATCCAAGCGCTCATGCCGCCGGCGTCGACGTTCAAGTCCTTGACCACAGTGGCGGCAGACGAGGCCGGGTTCGACCTCGATGGGACGTACCAGTGTCCGTCCGCTCTCGTCGTCGGGGGGCAGACCTTCCGGAACTACGAATCCCGTGCCTACGGGCCCGTGTCCCTGGCGCAGGCGCTGTCGGTGTCCTGCGACACGGTGTTCTACCGGCTCGGGTACCAGATGTGGAAGCGGGACGGTGGGCTGGCCGGCGACGGCGCGGCCGAGCAGGTGGTGCGCACGGCGCGCGAGTTCGGCCTTGGAGGCACCACCGGTGTCGACATTCCCGGTGAGGTGGCGGGCTCGGTGCCCGACCGCGCGGATGTCATCGCCGAATACGAGCAACGACGTGACGACTTCTGCCGTCGCGCGCGGGAAGGGTATCCGGAGGAGAAGAGTCCGGCCCGAGCCCGCCTGCTCACGTCGTACGCCCGTGACTACTGCCGTTCCGGGGATCAGTACAAGGCCGGTGACGCCATGAACACCGCCATCGGTCAGGGTCGCACCCTCGTGACACCGCTGCAGATGGCCGTCGCGTACGCCGCGATCGCCAACGGCGGCACGGTGGTCACCCCGCACGTCGGTGCGGAGTTGCAGGGTGACACGACGGTCCGCCTGGCCGCACCGCCCAAGGGCCGTGTCGACGCCGACCCGGAAACGCTGGCGTACGTGCGGGCGGCGCTGACCGACACCACAGTCGACGGGACCGCCAGTGGTGCGTTCGCCGGATTCCCCCTCGAGGAGTACCCGGTGGCCGCGAAGACCGGCACCGCGGAAGTGGCGGGCAAGCAGTCGACTTCGTGGTTCGCGAGTTTCGCGCCCGCAGACGATCCGCGGTACGTGGTGATCGTCAACGTCGATCAGGGCGGTCTTGGGGCGGCGACGTCGGGCCCGGTCGCCCGGGCCGTGTACGAGCATCTGCTGGGGGTCACACCATGAGTGCGACCCTCACCAGCCGACGGTTGCCTGAGGTCACCCGTCGATTCGATGTGTGGATCCTGGCGTGTGCGGTCACGCTGAGCGTGATCGGGATCGCCATGGTGTACTCCACGACCTGGGGACGACTGGTGCGCGACGGCGATCCCGGCGGCTACTTCGCCATCCGCCAGACGCTGTTCCTCGTGCTCGGTGCCTTGGCGGCGTGGGTGGTGTACCGGTTGGACCGCCCGGCGTTGATGGCACTGGCGGCAGTGGGCTACGCCGGCAGTGTGCTTGGCCTGCTCGCGGTGCTCACGCCGTTGGGCACGACGATCAACGGCACGCGAGCTTGGCTGACCCTGCCAGGTGGCTTCACATTGCAGCCCGCCGAGTTCGCGAAGGTCTTCGTGGTTCTGCTGGCGGCGCTGTGGTTGTCCGACCGCCAGGGGATGCGAGGACTCAACGACCCTCCCGAGCCTCAGGCCGTGCTGGGAGTGCTGGCCGCCACCGGCGTCGTCGCCGGACTCTTGCTCCTGCAACCCGATCTCGGATCGGCGTTGGTCACCGGCGCGGCCGTGCTCGGTGTGCTCTTCGTGGCCGGCGTGCGCAGACGTTTGTTGGTCGGGCTCGTCGTGGCCGGTGCCCTGGCCGCCGTCGGGGCCTATCTGCTGGGGGTGCTTGATGCCTATCAGGTGGCCCGTTTCACGGCCTTCCTCGACCCGCAGGCCGACCCGCAGGGCGTCGGGTACAACGTCCAGCAGGCTTTGATCGCGATCGGCACGGGTGGGGTCCAGGGCCAGGGACTGCTCGACGGGGTCCACACGCAGGGTGCGTTCGTGCCCTACCAGTACACGGACTTCATCTTCTCGGCCGTGGGCGAGGAACTCGGGATGATCGGTGGCCTCACGGTGATCGGTGTGTTCGTGGTGTTCCTGCTGAGGGGGGCCGCCGCGGCGACGCGCGCGGACCGGTTCGGGGCGCTGTTGGCGACCGGGATCGTCTGCTGGCTGGCCGCCCAGGGCTTCGAGAACCTGGGGATGAACCTCGGTCTGTTGCCGGTCACCGGGGTGCCGATGCCCTTCGTGTCGTATGGCGGGTCCAGTGTGATCGCTGCCTGGATCGGCGTTGGTCTGCTGTTGCGGGTCTCCCGGCACTGAGTCCGGGCCCTGCGTTCGCGCGTTCCGGATGCCTGCCGCACGCTGGAAGGCATGACCGCCGTTGATTTCTACTTCGATCCCGTCTGCCCATGGGCATGGATGACCTCGCGTTGGATGCTCGAGGTGGAGCAGGTGCGCGACGTCCAGGTGTCCTGGCATGTCATGTCGTTGTCCGTGCTCAACGAGGGCCGCGACCTACCTGAGGAGTATGTGGACCTGCTCGCGAAGGCGTGGGCGCCTGTCCGCGTCGTCATCGCGGCTGAGCAGGCACACGGCAACGAGGTCGTAGGGACGCTGTACACCGCCCTGGGCAACGAGATCCACCTGGAAGGGGAGAGCGACTACGACCTGGCGATCGCCAAGGCGTTGGCCGAGGTCGGTCTGCCGAGCGCGTTGGCCGCCGCCGCCCACTCCGACGAGTTCGACTCGGCGCTGCGCGAGTCCCACCACCGTGGCATGGATCCGGTGGGCGAGGACGTCGGTACGCCGGTGATCCATGTGCCCGGCGCCGATGGGATCGTCGCCTTCTTCGGCCCAGTGGTGTCGCCGGCGCCGAGGGGGGAGGACGCCGGGAGGCTGTGGGACGGTGTGCTTGCGGTGGCCGAAACCCCGGGCTTCTTCGAACTGAAACGGTCCCGCGACGTGGAACCCATCTTCGACTGATGGGCGTCTCGTACCCTGGAGTGGTGCAGTCGGTCTATCCCGCACTCGAACGCATCCTGCCACTGGTCCGCAAACCGATCCAGTACGTCGGCGGGGAGTTGAACGCGTCCGTCAAACCCTGGGAGTCGGTCCCCGTGCGCTGGGCGCTGATGTACCCCGATGCCTACGAGGTGGGTCTGCCCAATCAGGGCCTGCAGATCCTCTACGAAGTGCTCAACGAGCGCGACGACGTTCTGGCTGAGCGCACCTATTCCGTGTGGCCCGACATGGAAGCGCTGATGCGCGAACACGGGGTGCCGCAGTTCACCGTGGACGCCCACCGGCCGGTCTCCGCCTTCGACGTCCTCGGGGTGTCTTTCGCCACCGAACTCGGGTACACCAACCTGCTGACCGCGCTGGACCTCGCCGGGATTCCGCTGCACGCCGACGAGCGCACCGATGAGCATCCTTTGGTCATCGCCGGCGGCCACGCGGCCTTCAACCCCGAACCGATCGCCGACTTCATCGACGCGGCCGTCATCGGTGACGGGGAGCAGGCCGTATTGCGACTGTCCGACATCATCCGGGACGCCAAAGCGGCCGGGACGGCCTCCCGGGGAGAACTGCTCGACGCGATCGCCGCCTCCGGCGTGGCGTACGTGCCGGCGAAGTACGAGGTGTCCTACCTGCCCGACGGGCGTATCCGCCGTGTGGCGCCGGTCGACGCGAGCACCCCATGGCGGGTCGCCAAGCACACCGTCAGCGATCTCGATGAGTGGCCTTATCCGAAGCAGCCGATCGTGCCCCTGGCCGAGACGGTGCACGAGCGTGCGTCCGTGGAGATCTTTCGGGGGTGCACCCGCGGTTGTCGGTTCTGCCAGGCGGGCATGATCACCCGGCCCGTGCGGGAACGTTCCAAGACCACGATCGCGGACATGGTCCAGACGTCTCTGTCGGCCACCGGCTTCGAGGAGGTCGGTCTGCTCAGTCTGTCGAGCGCGGATCACTCCGACATCGCGGCCTTGACCAAGGGTCTCGCCGACCGCTACGAGGGGAGCAACACGGGCCTGTCCCTTCCCTCGACCCGTGTGGATGCGTTCAACATCGACCTCGCCAACGAATTGGCTCGCAACGGCCGACGCTCCGGATTGACGTTCGCGCCCGAGGGCGGCAGTGAGCGCATCCGCAAGGTGATCAACAAGATGGTCACGGAGGAGGACCTGATCCGCACCGTGGCCGCTGCCTATGCCGCCGGGTGGCGGCAGGTGAAGCTCTACTTCATGTGCGGGCTGCCGACAGAGACCGATGAGGACGTGCTGCAGATCGCCCGCATGGCCAAGGAGGTCATCCGCACCGGGCGCGAGGTCTCCGGACGTAAGGACATCCGGTGCACGGTGTCGATCGGAGGCTTCGTCCCCAAGCCCCACACGCCGTTCCAGTGGGCCGCGCAGTTGGGGTGGCAGCAGACGGATGCACGGCTGGCGCTCTTGCGGGAAGAGATCCGCTCGGACCGCGAACTCGGCCGTGCCATCGGATTCCGGTACCACGACGGCCGGCCCGGAATCGTGGAGGGCCTCCTGGCCCGGGGCGACCGGCGGGTCGGACCGGTCATCGAGGCCGTCTGGCGTGACGGTGGGCGGTTCGACGGCTGGAGCGAGTACTTCGACTTCGACCGGTGGATGAGTTGTGCGGAGGCGGTCGGCGTCGACGTCGACTGGTACACGACCCGTGAGCGTGAGGAGAACGAGGTCCTGCCGTGGGACCACCTCGACTCCGGCCTGGACAAGGAATGGCTCTGGCAGGACTGGCAGGATGCGCTCGACGAGGTCGAGGTCGAGGACTGCCGCTGGTCGCCCTGTTTCGACTGCGGGGTCTGTGACCAGATGGGTACCGAGATCCAGGTCGGTCCTACCGACGGCGTCATCCTGCCGATCGTGCAGGTCACCTCCTGATGGCTCGGCGTACACCGGACCGCGAATACATCCCCCCGGTCCAGACTCTGCAGGTCCGCTACGCCAAGCGTGGGCGGATGCGGTTCGCCTCGCACCGGGACTTCCAGCGGGCGTGGGAGCGGGCGCTGCGACGAGTCGGTGTTCCGATGGCCTACTCGGCCGGTTTCTCGCCGCATCCGAAGGTCTCGTACGCAGGGGCCGCTCCGACGGGGGCCGCGAGTGAAGCCGAGTTCCTTGAGTTCAGCGTGGTGCAGCAGATCGACCCGCGGGCTGTCAGGCAGGCTCTGAACGCCGCGCTGCCGGAGGGTCTCGACATCGTCGCTGTGGTGGAGGCCACCGCCCCGCTGGTCGACCAATTACGCGCCAGTCGCTGGCGGATGGAATGGCCCTTCGACGTGACAGAGGCGATCGCGGCATTCGCGGCTGCCGACTCCGTCGAGGTCGAGCGGATCACCAAGGCGGGGCGGCGGATCCTCGATGTGCGGGCCTTGTGTTCGGCCATCCAGATGCCTGAGCCACGGGTCATGGAACTGACCGTCGCCCACGCCGAACCCACGCCGCGCCCGGCCGAGGTCGTGGTGGCTGTCCGGACCGTCTTCCCGGATCTGCCCGATGTGCCGGTGCTGGCCACCCGGCTGGGCCAGGGGGTGCCGGTGGACGGCGGCGGGCTGGCAGCGCCCTTCTGAGCGGTCGTGCAGGAGTCAGGCCAAGTCGAACTCCCGCATCCGTTCTTGATCAACAAGAGCGGATCCGGCGTATCCTTGTAGAGCAGGTCATCCCGGCCGTCTGCGCCGACGAAAGTGCCTGACGGCCCTGGGGAAGGAGGGTGGTCATGCACACCAAAGGAATGTGTCTCGTCGTTGCGTCCTTCGTCGCCCTGGGATTGCTCAGTGGTGGTCCCGCCCAGGGAGGAACCACGTGGCGTGAACCCCAGGAAGTGAGTTCCAAGTTCGGCCGCGACATCCAGTTGTCCGAGTCGGGCCAGGTTGCCGCGTGGATCCGGACCAATCGCACAGCCCAAGAGCCGACGGGCCCTGTACGCACTGCTTTCTACCGAAGCGCGAAGAAGGGGTGGACGGATTCCGCGCAGATGCCGGGAACCGCTGAGACGAGATCGATCCAGCTCAGCGCCGATGGTCAGAGACTGATGGTCGTCAATGAGGAGGGCGTGAGGCTCGCGACCCGAACGGACACAAACACCTGGTCGGCTCCCACGACCGTCGTCGCGGACAAGAACGTGATCTACGCCCGAATGTCCGCTGACGCTCGCGTGGTCGTCATGGTGACCCGGGAGGTCACGGACGGCTCATGGTCCCCACCGGTCTACATCCCGCCGTCAACGACATACACGTTGCTCGCGGCCACGCGTGACACGAATGGCGCGTGGTCCGCTCCGGTGACGATCGCACCGGTTTGGACGAACGCGTACTTCGTTGGCGCGCATCCGGGGCTGGCCCTGTCGGCGTCGGGCCGGATGGTCGTCTGGCTCGGCAACGACAAGACGTTGCAGTCATCCGCGCTTGGTGAGGACGGGACGTGGTCTCCTCCGCAGAGCATCAAGTCGTATACGGGGTTTGGGGAGTTGTTCGGGATCCGTCTGTCCAACGACGGTTCGCGACTCGTCTGGTTCCGCGATAGGGCAGTCGGGGCCTTCACCACAACGTGGTCGGATGGTTCGTGGTCGCCCGTCGACAATGTGACCGTGGATGACGTCACTGACATCGCCTTGTCGCCTGACGGCACGGTGGCAGCGTGGGCCAACGAGAAGGGCAAGGTCAAAGTTGCCGACATCTCCAACGGCCAGTTCTCGGGTGGCAAGGCGGTCGGGAAGGGCGGCGCGCTTCTGCCGGACGTCTTGCTGTCGAACAGCGCCCTGGCCTGGGCGCAGCAGGATGGTGGTGCGCTCCGCGCCTCCGTGCGGAAGGGTGGCTCATGGAAAGCCGCAACATTGGTCGGCAAGAAGGCAATCAACCCCGCACTATCAGCTGACGGTCGGACCCTGGTCTGGGCTTCCGTAGGCGACAAACACATCTCCAGCGTCAAGCGCTAGGCGCAGTGACACACGGTGTCGCTCTTTTGTTCCGGTAGCGGCAACCGTGTGTCATTCCGAACCTGCAGTGTTTGCGAACGGGGGTGTCCGGACTCTGCTGTGTCCTTCTGAGCGGCTCCCCACAACTGGGCCGGATTGGGCCGAATCCGGCAGAACGTGCCTGGTCTGGTGTCCGATTGATCCCTTTGATGGGCATTATCGGTACGTTCCGTGCCGTGGTCATCACCGACGTGGCCCAGTTGTGGGGACCTGCCCTGGATCACGGCCGAGGGCGTAACTGTGCGTAATCGATGATCGACGGCGCGCGATGTGCGATACTGGCCGTGGTTGGGAGCCGATCGGAGCCCGACCGGTGACTTCGCTGCCCGGGCGCTACGCGCCTTCGAGTGTGCGGCACACAGTCACCGCCGAATTGGAAGCTTTGTGTTCGGTTGCGGCCGAACACCCACGAGTGGGTCTGAAGATCCTCACGTGTACGGCCCTGCGGGCGCCTGCGTGTGGATCATGACGACCCGGATCGGGAGTACCCGATGGACGATGAGGTCCAGGACACGCAGTTCAGCGATGAGCGCCCCGCGAAACGACGGCGCCGTGCGGCGGGCCGGCCGGCAGGCCCCCCACAACCACAGGAGGGTGAGCACGAGCCGACCTCCGGCGAGGAATCCCCAGCGGACGAGCCCGACACCGTCGCCGCTATCGAGGCGCCGGACCCGTCGGAGCCGCCGCGCGAGTTGGCCGTCCCCGAGGTGAGCGCCACCGACCCCTTCCACGTGGGCTTCATGGCCCCCGAGGAGCCGTCAGCCTCCGAGGAGGAAGCGGAGTTCGAACTCGAAGAGGACGAGTCGATCACTGCCACGGCGTTCTTCCTCGCCCCCGAGATCGACCTCGAGGAGGTCGACACGGAGCCGGCCCCGGCACGCAATCGTCAGCGGGGAAAGAAGAAGCAGCAGCCGGCCAAGGACGAGTCGGAGGCCGCCGAGGAGACCGGCGGCGATTCGGCCGCAGAGGCGGACGCCGAACAGCCGGGTGGGGACTCCGAGTCTTCGAGCAGTAAGCGTCGCCGGCGCCGACGCCGCCGTGGTGGCGGATCGGACGACGGCGAGGACGAGGCCGGCAAGGACGAGGTGACTTCGGTCAAGGGCTCCACGCGCCTGGAGGCCAAGCGGCAGCGACGGCGGGAGGGCCGCGATGCCGGAAGGCGGCGCTCGCCGATCGTCACCGAGGCGGAGTTCCTCGCCCGTCGGGAAAGCGTCGAACGGGTCATGGTCGTCCGAGGGATGGAGGACCGCACCCAGATCGCCGTGCTGGAGGACAAGATCCTCGTCGAGCACTACGTCACCCGCGAGCGCAACGCCAGCATGATCGGCAATGTCTACCTCGGCAAGGTGCAGAACGTCCTTCCGTCGATGGAAGCCGCGTTCGTCGACATCGGCCGCGGCCGCAACGCTGTCCTCTACGCCGGTGAGGTCAACTGGGAAGAGGCCGGCCTCGAGGGCCAGCCCAAGCGCATCGAACTGGCGATGCAGCCCGGCGACAGCGTGCTGGTGCAGGTGACCAAGGACCCGGTCGGCCACAAGGGGGCGCGGCTCACCAGCCAGATCTCGCTCCCGGGACGGTACCTGGTCTACGTGCCCAACGGGCGTATGACCGGCATCAGTCGCAAGCTGCCCGACAAGGAGCGCACTCGACTCAAGAAGGCGCTGCGCGCCGCACTGCCCGAGGATGCCGGCGTCATCGTGCGCACTGCTGCCGAGGGCGCGACGGAGGAGCAACTCGCCGCTGACGTGGCGCGTCTGGCCGCGCAGTGGGAGAGCATCACCGAGAAGACGCAGAGCGCGAAAGCGCCATCGTTGCTGTCCTCCGAGCCGGACCTCGCGATCCGGGTCGTGCGGGACATCTTCAACGAGGACTTCGCCGAGTTGATCGTGGCTGGTACGCAGGCGCAGGACACGATCGAGGAGTACGTCGGTTGGGTCGCCCCGGAACTCAAGGACCGGGTCCGTCGGTGGACAGATCCCCAGGACGTGTTCGCCGCACACCGGATCGACGAGCAGATCACGAAGGCACTCGACCGCAAGGTTCTTCTGCCCAGTGGCGGTTCACTGGTCATCGACCGCACAGAAGCGATGACCGTGGTGGACGTCAACACGGGTCGATTCGTCGGCCAGGGCGGGAACCTGGAAGAGACAGTGACCCGCAACAACCTCGAGGCGGCCGAAGAGGTCGTGCGGCAGCTGCGCCTGCGCGACATCGGCGGGATCATCGTCATCGACTTCATCGACATGGTGCTCGAGTCGAACCGCGACCTCGTGGTGCGCCGGCTCGTCGAGTGCCTCGGCCGGGACCGCACCAAGCACCAGGTCGCCGAGATCACCTCGCTCGGGTTGGTTCAGATGACCCGCAAGCGCATCGGGCAGGGCCTGCTGGAGACGTTCAGCGAGCCGTGTGAACACTGCAACGGCCGGGGTGTCCGCGTGCAGACGGAGCCGGTCGGCTCGCGTCGGCGCCGGCCCCCGGGACCGATCCCCGGCGCGCCGGTCAAGGCCGCCGAGTCCGACGGCGCCGAGAGCGTCGAGGAGTCGGCACCCCAGGAGTCCGCCCAGTCGGAGGAGTCCGCCCAGCCGGTGGGCGGCTGACCGGCCACCAGGGGGCCGCGTTGCCGGTCGGGGTGGTCATCGCGTACCCTTGAGGGGTGCGCTTGCAATGCGCGCAGTTCCCCCGTGCCAACGTGCCGGTGGGTCATCATGAACGTTGAAGGAGCAAGGCGTGTACGCGATCGTGCGGACCAGCGGTCACCAGGAGAAGGTTTCCGTCGGTGACGAGTTGGTGTTGAACCGGGTGTCCGAAGAGCCGGGTGCCTCGGTGGAGCTGTCGCCGGTGCTGCTCGTCGTCGACGGCGAGACCGTCACCTCCGACCCCAGTGCCCTGTCCGGTGCCAAGGTGACCGTCGAGGTTCTTGAGCACACCCGTGGGCCCAAGATCGACATCCAGAAGTACAAGAACAAGACCGGTTACCGCCGTCGCCAGGGTCACCGCCAGGACCAGACCGTGGTGAAGGTCACCGGTATCGAGTTGGGAGCCTGAGCCATGGCACACAAGAAGGGTGCTGCCAGCACCAAGAACGGTCGTGACTCGAACGCGCAGCGGCTCGGTGTGAAGCGTTTCGGTGGCGAGCAGGTCAACGCCGGCGAGATCATCGTCCGCCAGCGCGGCACGCACTTCCACCCCGGTGCCAATGTCGGCATCGGCAAGGACGACACGCTGTTCGCGCTCAGTGCGGGCACCGTGGACTTCGGCACCAAGCGTGGTCGCCGGGTCGTCAACGTACTCGCCTGAGATCCTTCGCGGTGGCGACTTTCGTTGACCGCGTCCTTGTGCATGCCCAGGCCGGCGACGGCGGGAACGGGTGTGCCTCGATCCATCGCGAGAAGTTCAAACCCCTCGGCGGTCCCGATGGGGGCAATGGTGGCCGCGGCGGGGACGTCGTTCTCGTCGTGGATCCGGACGTGAACAGTCTGCTCGACCTGCACTACCACCCTCATCAACGCGCAGGCAGTGGTCAGCCCGGTCAGGGCGGCAATCGTAGCGGCGCGGCAGCCGACGACCTCATCGTCGGAGTCCCGCCCGGCACGGTGGTCCAGACACCCGGCGGCCAGGTTCTGGCCGATCTGCTGGCTCCCGGCGAGCGGTACGTGCTTGCTCAGGGCGGACATGGCGGGCTCGGCAACGCGGCCCTGGCCACCCGACGCCGGAAGGCCCCAGGATTCGCGCTGCTCGGCGAGCCCGGCGATCAGGTCGACGCCGTGCTGGAACTCAAGACTGTCGCCGACGTGGGCCTCATCGGATACCCCAGCGCCGGGAAGTCAAGTCTTGTGTCCGCGCTCTCTGCGGCCAAGCCGAAAGTCGCCGACTACCCCTTCACCACGCTGACGCCGCATCTAGGAGTCGTCTCCATCGCCGGTACCACCTTCACCGTGGCCGACGTACCCGGTCTGATCCCGGGTGCCAGTGAGGGCAAGGGTCTGGGGCACGAGTTCCTGCGCCACGTCCAGCGCTGCAGTGCCCTGGTCCATGTGATCGATTGCGCGACTTTCGAGACGCAGCGCGATCCGATCGCGGACCTCGATGTCATCGAGGGTGAACTCGTCGCGTTCGACCCCGATCTGGCCGAACGTCCGCGGATCATCGCCTTGAACAAGGTGGACATCCCTGACGGCCGCGAGATGGCTGACATGGTCGCCGACGCCCTCCGGGAGCGCGGATATGAGGTCCACTTGATCTCGGCCGTCACGCACGAAGGCCTGCCCGAACTGACGTACGCGATGCTGCGCCTGGTGCGCGCCGACCGTGAGCAACGGCCGGCTCCGGAGGCTCGGGTGGTCCTGCGTCCTGAGCCCGTCAAGGGGCCGGACTTCGAGGTGCGTAAGCAGGGTGACGCCTTCCGCGTGGTCGGGACGCGTCCTCAGCGATGGGTCCGGCAGACGGACTTCAGTAACGAAGAAGCCGTCCGCTATCTCGCCGACCGTCTGGCCAAACTCGGCGTCGAGGACCGACTGGCCGAACTGGGTGCGGTGGAGGGCTCCACTGTGATCATCGGGCCCGAGGACGACGCAGTTGTGTTCGACTGGGTGCCGTCCATCGAGCAAGACCTGCCGCCTACGCCGGAGGAGGAGCAGTGAGCGACGCCCGGGATCGGATCGCGCAGGCCTCTCGACTGGTGGTGAAGATCGGCTCCTCGTCGTTGACGAATGCCGAGGGTGGGCTGCACTCCGAGCACCTCGATCAACTCGTGCAGGCGCTGGTGAGGAATGTGCGGGCCGGCGTGCAACTGGTCCTGGTCTCATCCGGTTCGATCGCCGCAGGCACGCCCGCGCTGGGGCTACGCAAGCCGCCGCGCGACCTCGCAACGCAGCAGGCGGCGGCCAGTGTTGGCCAGGGGATCTTGCTGGCCCACTACGCCGCACAGTTCGCCCAGCACGACATCCGCGTCGGCCAAGTGCTGCTGACCGCAGAAGACCTCATCCGGCGGACCCACTACCGCAATGCGCAGCGCACGCTCGGACGCCTGCTTGACCTCGGCGTGCTCCCGATCGTCAACGAGAACGACACGGTGGCCACCGATGAGATCCGATTCGGTGACAACGACCGGCTCGCCGCGCTCGTCGCGCAGGTGGTGCAGGCCGACGGCCTGGTGCTGCTCACCGACATCGACGGGCTGTACGACCGTCCGCCCGCCCAGGATCACGCACGTCACATCCAGACCGTGCGGTCGGCCGCTGACCTCGCAGAAGTCGGGCTCGGTGGTCGGGGATCCGGCATCGGACGCGGTGGCATGGTGACCAAGGTGCAGGCGGCGCTGATGGCCAGCGAGGCGGGCATCCCCGTGGTGCTCACCCGCGCGGATCAGGTCTCCAAGGCCCTGTTGGGTGAGGTGACCGGCACCGTCTTCGAGCCGTCGGGCCGACGGCGCTCGCCGCGGCAGATGTGGCTGGCACACGCCACCACCGCGCGGGGTTCGGTGCGCATCGATGAAGGCGCCGTGCGCGCGTTGCGGCAGCGGCAAGCATCACTGCTGGCCGCTGGCGTCGTGGGGGCTTCGGGGACATTCCTGGCAGGCGAGCCGGTGGACATCGTCGGCCCAGACGGCGCCGTTGTTGCGCGCGGTCTGGTGGCCTACGACGCTGCTGAGTTCGAGCAGTTGGTGGGGAGGACCACCGCCGACCTGATGGCGGAGTTCGGGCCCGACTATGAGCGGGAGATCGTCCACCGCGACGACCTGGTGCTGCTGTAGGACCGGTGGTCGGGCGACGCGGATCAGCACCCCTGGCGGACGCCTTGTCACCACTGAGAGACTGGGGTCATGACGCACGCCTCCGCTGAAGAAGTCCGCGCCGTCGGTCAGCGCGCCCGCGCCGCCTCGGCGGTTCTTCGCACGCTGCATCGAGACCAGAAGGACGCTGCACTGCTTGCGATCGCCGACGCGCTCATTGCGCACACCCCACAGATCATCGAGGCCAACCACCTCGACGTGCAGGCCGCGGAAGATGCCGGCACCGACCCCGCGATCATCGACCGACTCACGCTGACCGAGCAGCGCCTCGCGGATATCGCCGCCGCAGTCCGGCAGGTGGCGGCACTGCCCGACCCCGTTGGCGACGTGCTGCGGGGCTACACGTTGCCCAACGGACTCAAGGTGCGGCAGGTCCGGGTTCCGCTGGGTGTGGTCGGCATGATCTACGAGGCGCGCCCGAACGTGACGGTGGATGCAGCCGTCCTGTGCCTCAAGAGCGGCAACGCGGCACTGCTGCGAGGCTCGGCGAGCGCGGCTCACAGCAATACGGTGCTCGTGGACACCATGCGGGCAGCGCTCGCCGACACCGATGTGCCGGTCGACGCGATCTGTCAGGTTCCCGGTCTCAGCCATGACAGCGTCGGTCACCTGACCCGCGCGCGTGGCATCGTCGATGTCGTCATCCCCCGCGGGGGAGCCGGGCTCATCCAGAGCGTGGTGAAGTCCAGTCTCGTCCCGGTGATCGAGACCGGAGTGGGCAACTGTCACGTCTACCTGCATGAGGATGCCCCGCTGGACCGTGCGGTGGAGATCGTGGTCAATTCCAAGACGCACCGCGTGAGTGTGTGCAACGCGGCCGAGACGCTGCTGGTACACCACAACGCTGCCGAGCGCCTGCTGCCGGCCGTCTTCGCCGCGCTCAAGGAGCGTGGCGTGACGGTGCATGGCGACGAGGTGGCCGGCAAGTACGCCGAACAGGCGGGGATCGCGTTCCGTCCTGTCACGGACCTCGACTGGGCGGAGGAGTACCTCAGCCTGGACATGGCCGTCGGCGTTGTGGCGGATCTCGACGCAGCGATCGCGCACATCGCGCGGTGGAGCAGCGGTCACACCGAGGCCATCGTCGCCGATTCGGTCTCGGCCATCGACCGGTTCACCGCAGCCATCGACTCCGCGGCAATCATGGTGAACGCCTCCACACGCTTCACGGATGGGGAGCAGCTCGGATTCGGCGCCGAGATCGGTATCTCCACGCAGAAACTGCACGCACGGGGCCCGATGGGTCTTGCGGAGTTGACTTCCACCAAGTTCCTCGTCGAAGGCGATGGGCACATCCGCGCGTGAGCGGCGACAGTCGGTAGAGTGCGCTCATGGCTAACAGCGTCCTGGTGCTCATGAACACTCTCGCGGCGATGAATGCGGACGAGGGCGAGCCGGCTCACGTGTCTCCGTACGCGTACGGCGCGGTCGCTCTGATCTTTCTGCTTCTGTTGCTGTTCATCGTGACGCGCATCAACATCGATCGCTGAGTCATGGCCGAGCGCCGCAGGATCGGCGTCATGGGAGGCACCTTCGACCCGATCCATCTCGGACATCTGGTCGCAGCCGCCGAGGTCATGCACCGACTGGCGCTCGACGAGGTGGTTTTTGTGCCCACGGGACAGCCGTGGCAGAAGCAGGACCGCGAGGTCACCGACGCCGAGCACCGGTATGTCATGACCGTGCTTGCCACGGATCGCACCGGCTTCCGGGTCAGCCGCGTCGACATCGACAGGGACGGCCCGACATTCACCGTCGACACCCTGCGGGACCTGCACGCCGCATACGACCCGGCGGACCTGTTCTTCATCGTCGGTGCGGACGCACTGGCAGGTGTTGACACCTGGCGGGAACCGGCGACTGTGCGCGAGTTGGCGCACATCGTGGGGGTTTCCCGGCCGGGTCACGAGATGCCCGACGCCCACGTCGATGAGCGCTCCACGCTGCTGACCATTCCTGGCATCGACGTGTCGTCCACGTGGTGCCGGGAACGTGTGTCGCGGGGCGAGCCCATCGATTTCGTGGTGCCCGCCCCGGTCGTCGAATACATCCACAAGCACGCGTTGTACCGCTGATGCACAAACGCGCTGTCGCCTCCGTGGTTCTGCTCCTGGTCGTCGTCGCCGCGACGGTCGGGATCCTCGTCGCTCGTCAGCAGGAACCTGTGGACCCCCCGGTGGTGAGCCCGACGGCCTCTGCAACACCGGGCACGCTGCTCGTGCAACTACGGGATCCGACCTTGTTGGCATCGGGCAGTGTGCTCCTCGGCGTGCGGGACGGCGAGCGTCTCGACCAGTTGTGGTGGACGGGGCAGTGGTGGGTCGACCAAATCGGTATCCAGGAGGTCAGCGCCGCTGAGTTGGGGCGCAAGCCCGTGCCGTACGTCATGCAGACGGTGCAGAACCAGATCGGCGTACCGGTCGACGACGCCTGGGTGCTCGACCGGTTGGCCTTCGCGGGGCTGGTGGATGCCGTCGGGGGCGTACGGATCGACGTCAAGCGGCCAACGGTCTATCTCACCGATGCCGGGACCCCGGCACTGATCCCTGCGGGCCTGCAGACACTGTCGGGTGCGCAGGCGGCCGACTTCGTGCTCGACACATCCCTGACCGACGAGAACGTGCGCCTGCGCAGGTTCCAGGCGGTCTGGGACCAGATACTCCGCCGGTTCCCGACGGATGTCGAGAAGTCCCGGACGCTGGTGGTGTCGTTGGGGGCGCTGTCCAAGGCGACCATGCCCACCGAGGAACTTGCTGTGTATCTGTCGGACGCGCACGATCTGCGCATTCGCGGTGAATACGAGGAGGCGCGGGTCCGGCTCGACGAACAGAACGCGGTCCGGGTCCGGCCGCCGCAGGGTGTCCGTGAGGCGTATGCCCTGGATCCGATCGCCACGCAGGTGGGCGTCGAGACGTTGTTCGACGGGTATCCGGCACTGGACGGGCCGGTCGCGCGGATCCAGGCCGTCACCGTTCGTGACGAGGCCATCGAGCAGTTGCGAGCCGAACTGTCGGGGGAGGGCTGGCTCTCAGCGTGGGGTGGTCGTGCCTTGACCACCACTACGTCGGCGACTGTCGACCCCTCGGTTCCCACTGCGGAGGTTCGTGTGCTCGAGACTGTGACCGGGGTTTCGGCCCTACCCGGCGAAGTGGCGCTGGCACAGGCCCGGGTGGCGGTTGCCGCGGCCGATCCGGCGGCTGTGGGATCGTGATGCTGTGACCATCGACGAACCGACCCGGCGACGGGTGGAACGGGCGGCGAGCGCGGCGCTGGACAAGAAGGCCGTGGACGTTGTGGCTCTCGACGTGAGCGACCACCTTGCGCTCACCGATGTATTCCTGATCTGTTCGGGGACCAATGAGCGGCAGGTCGACGCCATCGTCGACGGCATCGAGGACGCCTTGCAGGATCCGCCGGTACGGCGGGAGGGCAAGGGTCACGGTCGCTGGGTGCTTCTGGACTTCGGCGACATCGTGGTGCACGTGCAACACAGCGAGGAGCGGTCGTTCTACGACCTCGAGCGACTGTGGAAGGACTGCCCGCGCATCGAGGTGCCCGATGCTTGAGTCGCCTCGTCGGCTCGTCATCTGGCGGCATGGCCGGACCCCCTGGAACCTCGAGCACCGCTTCCAGGGTCAGACCGACGTGGCACTCGACGCGGTCGGTGTCCGGCAGGCCCAGGCCGCCGCGGGTCTACTCATGGCGTTGCGTCCGCAGTCGATCGTGAGCAGCGACCTCAGCCGTGCCCGCGACACCGCAGCAGCACTCGCGCACAGGTGCGGTTTGGACGTCGCAACTGATCCGCGGCTGCGTGAGACCGATGGCGGATCCTGGGAGGGCCGCCGCCGCGAGGAGTTGCTGCTCGCCGATCCGCACACCTACCGCGCATGGCTCGCCGGCGAACATGTGCGCCCTGGCGGTGACGGCGAGGATCGCACGCAGGTCGGAGCGCGGGTGATGGCGGCCATCGAGGACGCCGTGGCTCGTACCGATCCCGGCCGGACCGTCGTGGTGGTGACGCATGGGGGTGCCGCACGTGCGGTGCTGTCGCCGCTTCTCAACCGTCCGTTCGAGCAACTGCGCTACTTCGCCGTGATGCGCAACGCCGCGTGGAGCGCATTCCTGGAAACAGGGGACGCGGACACCCCGTGGAGCGTCCTGGAGTACAACGCGCGCTCCTTGCCGGAGCCGGCGGAGGCCGACGACTGACCGGGTTTCGGCGATTGCGACGTTGTTGTCGCTCGCGGGACTGGTTTGCGACGTTGTTGTCGCTATCAGGCCATGAAAAGGGCAACAACGTCGCAATCGGCGTGCAGGAGTGGCAACAACGTCGCAAACGGCGCTGTACTGCTCAACTGCTGATGTAGGCCTGCAGCGCGTCGCGCTCGGTCTCGAGTTCTGCTAGGCGTGCCTTGACGATGTCACCGATGCTCACGATGCCGACGAGTTGGCCGTCGACGAGGACCGGGATGTGACGGATCCGGCGCTGAGTCATCATCCCCATCAGGTCGCCGGTCGTCGCATCGGGTTCACACGTGACCACATCCGCGGTCATGATGTCGCGCACAGGATGCTGCAGGGCGCCCGCCCCGTGGGTGTGGACCGCACGTGCGATGTCGCGTTCCGAGACGATCCCGGTCACGCTGGTGCCGTCGTCGCTGACCACCACCGCGCCGATGCGGTGCTCGGCCAAGAGGGCCAACAGGTCGGTCACGGACGAGTCCGGCGCGACGGTGGCCACAAAATCGCCTTTGCTGGTCAAGATGCTCGAGATCTTCATGCGCGGTCCTTCCATGCCGTTGGCCCAATCGTGCCGTGAAAAGGACCCCGCTGTCACCCCTTGAGCCCGGAAGCCGGGTGGTGATGGCCCCGGCGGTGTCCGGTACAGTTGTGGGAGTCGAGGGGCTATAGCTCAGTTGGTAGAGCACTTGCATGGCATGCAAGGGGTCTGGGGTTCGAGTCCCCATAGCTCCACAAACCCCCGGGCGATCCTCGGGGGTTTACTCATGCCCGCCGAGTGCTGGGCCGTAGCCTGACGGAATGACCCACCTGCTGGTCATCGGCGACTCCTTGACCTTTCACGGACCTGACCGGGCGCATCCGCCCAGGGACCCCCGTTTGTGGCCCTCGATCGTGGCCGCACAGACGGGCCTGCCCGTGGATGTCGTCGCCGGGGTCGGCTGGACCGCCCGGGATGCATGGTGGGCACTCACACGCGATCCGATGGTGTGGGGTGAGTACCTGCCGCGGGCCGAGGCCCTGGTCCTGGCCGTCGGCGGGATGGACGCGCTGCCGGCGGCGGTGCCCACCTATCTGCGGCAGGGGATCGCCTACATCCGGCCTGGATGGGTGCGCCGGAAGGTGCGGGGTCTGTATCTGGAACTCTCGCCGCGGGTCATGGCCATCACCGGGGGTCCGCTGCGACAGTTGCCGCAGGCGGCGACCGACCACTATTTGTCGCGGTTGGTGCAAGCGGTGCGTACGTGGTACCCCGAGTTGCCCATCCTCTTGCTCACGCCGAGTCCGCACAGCGCAGCGGCATACCCGACCGACCGGTTCCACGCCGGCGCGCACGCAGCTGCGCGAGCCTGGGCAGCCACCCATGATGTGATCCTCGTCGACATCGAGGAACCCACCCAGCGGGGACTCGACAACGGCTGGGTGAATCCGGACGGGATGCACTGGGGGTGGCAGACCCATGCTGAGGTGGCCGGGATGGTCGCCGAGGCGCTGCAGCGTGCCTCGGTACCCTGATAGGGAACCCGCCAGAGATCTTTGCGAAGGGACATTCATGTCGGACGCGGTCGAGTACGACGTCGAGGCGATCCAGAACCGGTGGTTGCCGGTCTGGGACGAGATCGCCCCATTCCGCTCCGGCGACCCCGATGACCCGCGGCCGCCCAAGTACGTGCTCGACATGTTCCCCTACCCGAGTGGGGATCTGCACATGGGTCACGCGGAGGCGTACGCGCTCGGTGACGTGATCGCGCGGTACTGGGTGCAGCAGGGATTCAACGTCATGCACCCCATCGGCTGGGACGCGTTCGGCCTGCCCGCCGAGAACGCGGCCATCCGGCGTGGGGTCAACCCGAAGACGTGGACCTACGAGAACATCGCCCAGCAACGCGAGTCCATGCGCCGCTACGCCTGCTCGTTCGACTGGGATCGCACGCTGAACACGTGCGACCCCGAGTACTACCACTGGAACCAGTGGCTGTTCCTGAAGATGTTCGAACGCGGCCTGGCCTATCGCAAGGACAGCTCGGTGAACTGGTGCCCGAACGACCAGACGGTGCTGGCCAACGAACAGGTGGTCAACGGCCGGTGCGAGCGATGCGATGCCGTGGTCACCAAGAAGAAGCTCACCCAGTGGTATCTGCGCATCACCGACTACGCGGAGCGCCTGCTGGACGACATGGCCCAACTCGAGGGCAAGTGGCCCGACAAGGTCCTGACGATGCAGCGCAACTGGATCGGACGCTCCACCGGCGCGGAGGTGCAGTTCGCGATCGAAGGCCGTGATGAGCCCGTCACCGTGTACACCACCCGGCCCGACACGTTGTACGGTGCGACGTTCTTCGTTGTGGCCGTCGACTCCGACCTCGCTGCTGAACTCGCTGCAGGCTCCGGGGTCGAGCAGGAGTTCGCCGACTACCTGGCCGAGGTGTCGAAGATCTCCGAGATCGATCGCCTCTCGGCTGAACGTCCCAAGACCGGCGTCTTCCTGCAGCGCTACGCCATCAACCCTGTTAACGGGGAGCGGCTGCCGGTATACGCATCCGACTATGTGCTTGCCGACTACGGCACCGGCGCCATCATGGCCGTTCCTGCCCACGATCAGCGCGACCTGGACTTCGCCCGGACGTTCGACATCCCGGTGCGGGTGGTCGTCGAGTCGGACGAGGATCCCTCAGTGACCGGGGTCGCCACCGGCGACGACGGCCCACACGTCAACTCGGGGCCGCTGGACGGGCTCAACACCCCGGACGCCGTCGCCCGGGTGATCGAGATGCTCGCGGAGGACGGCCGGGCCAAGGCCGCGGTCAACTACCGCCTGCGGGATTGGCTCATCTCGCGGCAGCGCTACTGGGGGACACCGATCCCGATCATCCATTGCCCGACGTGCGGAGAGGTGCCTGTCCCGGAGGACGAACTGCCGGTGCAGCTTCCGTCACCGGAGGGGCTGGACCTGCAGCCGAAGGGGACGTCACCTCTCGGTGCGGCCGAAGAGTGGCTGAACGTGCGCTGTCCACGGTGCGATGGGCCGGCTCAACGTGACTCGGACACCATGGACACCTTCGTCGACTCGTCCTGGTACTTCTTGCGGTTCCTCGATCCGCAGCGCACGGACGCGCCGTTCGACCCCGAAGCGGCCAAGCGGTGGCTGCCCGTGGACCAGTACGTGGGTGGAGTGACGCACGCGATCCTGCACCTGCTGTACGCCCGGTTCTTCACCAAGGTCCTGCACGACATGGGCATGGTGGATTTCACCGAACCGTTCAGCAGCCTGCTGAACCAGGGCATGGTGGTGATGGACGGGTCCGCAATGAGCAAGTCGCGCGGGAACCTGGTGCGCCTGTCCGACGAACTGGCCGAGCACGGTGTGGACGCCGTGCGGCTCACGATGGTCTTCGCAGGCCCGCCCGAGGATGACATCGATTGGGCCGATGTGTCGCCGTCGGCCAGCGTGCGGTTCCTGACCCGTGCCTGGCGCCTCAGCGGTGACGTCACCAGTGAGCCGGGAGTGGACCCGGTGGGCGGTGACATCGCCCTGCGACGGGTGATCCACCGGCTTATCCACGACGCGCAGTTGGCTGTGGAGTCATTCCGGTTCAATGTCGCGGTCGCGAAGGTCATGGAGATGGTCAACGCCGTCAGGAAGGCCATCGACTCCGGTCCCGGTGGTGACGACCCCGCGGTGCGCGAAGCCGTCGAGGCGGTCGCAGTCCTGTTGTCGTTGGTCGCCCCTTACACCGCGGAGGACATGTGGGCCCGGCTCGGGCACGAGCCCTCCGTCGCGCTGGCCGGCTGGCCGGCCGTCGACCCGGAACTGGTCAAAGCGCAGACCGTGACGTGTGTCGTGCAGGTGGCCGGCAAGGTCAAAGCGCGGCTCGAGGTGGACCCGCAGATCGGCGAGGACGACCTGCAGGCTGCGGCGCTGGCCGACCAGGCGATCGTCGCGGCCCTCGGTGGTGTGGAACCGCGTCGGGTCATCGTGCGGGCACCCAAGTTGGTCAACATCGTTCCCGGCTGACCCGGCGTGGGTAAGGATGGTGCAATGCCGACCGTCGCCGTTGTCACCGACAGCACCGCTTGCCTGACCGATGAACTGCGTGAGCGGTCCGGGGTCCGGGTGGTGCCGATCCATGTGCTTGTGGATGGACAGACATATCTCGACGGGGTCGACATCACGTCCGAGGAGGTGGCCTCGGCCCTGTCCCGACTGGCCTCGGTGAGCACGTCGAAACCGAGTCCTCACCAGTTCCTGGATGCGTATTCGGCTGCGGCACACGCAGGGGCGGAGTCGATCCTCAGCGTCCACCTGTCGTCCGCGCTGAGCGGTACCTACGACGCCGCCCGGCTCGCCGCCAGGGATGCGCCGGTTCCCGTCGAAGTGGTGGACAGCCGAAGCATCGCGATGGGTCTCGGCTTCGCGGCACTCAACGCCGCCCACGCGGTCGACGCCGGTGCGGGGCTCGCCGACGCCGCTGACGTGGCCCGCCGTTCGGCCGCCGACAGCCAGGTCCTGTTCTACGTCGACACCCTCGAGTTCTTGCGGCGAGGGGGCCGGATCGGCAAGGCCTCGGCATGGCTGGGCAGCGCCTTACGGGTGAAGCCCCTGCTCCACGTGGTCGATGGCGAAGTGGCTCCGCTGGAGAAGGCCAGGACGGCCAACCGCGCGCTGGGCCGGCTGGCCGAACTCGCAGTGGCCGCCGCCGATGGGCGCGACGTACAGGTCGCGGTGCAGCACCTGCAGGCGCCACAGCGTGCGCAGGAGATGGCGGACAGGTTGCGCGCTCAGTTGCACACCGACGTGGTCGTGTGCGAGGTCGGCGCTGTGATGGGGGTGCATGTGGGGCCCGGACTTGTCGCAGTCGCCGTGGCGCCGGCGGGGTCCCCGTGATCTTCGTCCTCGCAATCGCGGTCGGGTACCTGATCGGTTCGATCAACCCGGCAGCGATCATTGCGCGCCTGCGCGGGGTGGACTACCGCTCGGTGGGTTCCGGCAATCCCGGCGCGACCAACATCGGACGCGCGATGGGGCGCAAGACGGGGATCCTCGTGGGGGTTCTCGACGTGCTCAAGGGTTTCCTCCCGGCGCTGGGTTTCAGCCTGTGGACCGGCGACATCGCGGTGGCTGAGGTCGCGGGTTTCGCGGCAGTGGTCGGCCACATCACCAGCCCCTTCCTGAAGGGTCGGGGCGGTAAAGGTGTGGCGACGTCCGCGGGGGCGATCCTCGCCATCGAGCCGATCTGGTTGGTCCCAGTGCTGGTGGTGTTCGGCGTCGCCTTCAAACTCAGCCGGAGGATGGGTATCGCCAGCGTGTCGGCGGCCTTGACCCTCATTCCTGCGTCGTTGATTTGGAACTCGGACCCCAGCGAGATCCTGTTCGGGTGCGCAATGGCACTGCTGATCGTGCTGCGGCACCAGAGCAACATCCGATCGGCGATCGCGACACGGCTCAAGTAGGTCCGACCACGGGCCTGTGGACGTGTGCCGTCCGTCACCCACAGATTCTTCGCTGCCCCTTCCGGCGACTGTCCGGCGGCCGCAGCGTGGAGACCGTGAACAGTCTCGATTTCGACCGGCGCACGCTGGCGATCCTGGCGGCGGTCCTTGCCGCAGCCGTCGGCCTCACGTTGTTCTTCACCAGGTCCCCGTCGGCGCAGCCCGCCCCCGTGGTGGTGTCGGGGCCGACCACGCCCAGCACTCCTGCCCCGAGCACATCAGCGCGGCCGAGTCCGAGCGGTGAGGTCGTCGTGGAGGTGGTCGGCAAGGTCTTGCGACCGTCTGTCGTCACCCTTCCGGCGGGCTCGCGGGTGCAGGACGCGGTGGAGGCGGCAGGTGGGCCAAAACCGGGCGTGGACACCAGCGATCAGAACCTCGCACGTGTGCTCGCCGACGGCGAGCAGATCAGGATCGGTCTGGCCCCTCCCACTGGGCCCCGAGCCTCGCCCGGTTCGTCGGCGGCGCCGGCTGGCGGGCCGGTCGACATCAACTCAGCTTCGCTGGAAGACCTGCAGGAGATCCCCGGAGTAGGACCGGTCATCGCGGCACGGATCGTGACGTATCGGGAGCAGAACGGCGGATTCCGGGCCGTCGAGGAACTGCTCGAGGTCTCGGGGATCGGAGAGGTGACATTCGCGCAGATGCAGCCCCTGGTGACCGTAGGCGCTGGTGGCTGACCGGCGTCCTTGCGGGGCTGTGGGCCGGTGTCTGTTGCGGCGTCTCCGGCCTGTGGCCGGTGGTCGTCGTAGCTCTCGCGGGTGCAGTCGTTGTGCGGCGTTGGTGGATGTTCGCGTGCGCGGCAGCCCTCTGTGCTGGCGTGCTGCTCGGAGTGCTCCATGCCGCCCAGGTGGATCGCACACGGCTGGTTGATGGCCAGAGCTATGAGGTGGCCGTGCAACTGACCAGCGCGCCCCGTCCGCACGAGGCCGCGGGCCGGACGTGGTGGTCAGCGGATGGCCGGATCGCCGCAGGAGCCGACGAAGCCCGGGTCAGCCTGTCCGGCAACGGGGACCTTGCGGCATCTATGGGGGACACGCTCATCGCGCGCATGGTGGCAGGACCGCCGTTCGGCCGAGGTCGCAGTGCGTCGCTACGTGTTGTCGGCACCACACAGGTTGTTCCGGCGCACGGGCCGGCGGCCACCGCGCGTGTGCTGATGCGGCAGGTGGCGGGGAACGGGGACGCGGGTTGGCTTCTGTCCGGGATGACTCTCGGCAGTGATCAAGGACTCTCGCCGGTCGCCGCAGATGACATGCGGGCATCGGGCCTGACCCACCTCACGGCGGTGTCGGGCGCGAACTGCGCGATCCTGCTCGCCCTGGTGCACTGGCTGGGAGGGTGGCTGCACGTCCCGCGCGCGCCACGTGCCCTGGCGGCGGGCGTGGTACTCGGAACGTTCGTGGTGGTCGTCGGATCGCAGCCGAGCGTCCTGCGAGCATCTGTGATGGCCGGATTGACTCTCGCCGCCGGGCTGGTCGGTGGTCGACGCGCCGCGGCCCATGTCCTGCAGGTCAGCGCTGTGCTCCTGCTGATGCTGGACCCGTGGCTGGCCTACTCGGTGGGCTTCATGCTGTCCATCGCTGCGACTGCGGGCTTGATCGCCGTGATCGATCGGGGAGCTCTTGCCGCCACGATGGCTGCCCAGGTCGCGACATTCCCGATCCTGCTCGCCATAGGTGGTGCAGTGGGGCCGCGCACGGTCATCGCCAATGTGCTCGCCGCTCCCTTGGCAGCGGTGGTGCCGGTGCTGGGACTCGTCGCGCTGGCCGGGCAGTGGGCTGTCGGATCCGGGGGTGTGGCCGCCGTGCTGGGACGGGCCCTCTGCGAGCTGATCCTGCGCGTGGCGGCCTGGGACGGGGTACCCGAGTTGACCTGGCTTCCGGGGCACGCGGGCGTCCTGCTGGCGTGCGTCGTGACCATCGGGGTGTTCGCGATCGGCCGTCGTCACGTGGTCGTGGTGGCGGCCGGGCTCGTGGCGCTGGTGAGTTCGACGATCGCCTTCGCCGATGGCTGGCCGCCGCGGGACTGGTGGATCGTCGCGTGCGACGTCGGACAGGGGGATGCCTTTGTCGCCCGATCCGGTGGGGGCGTGGTTGTTGTGGACGCCGGCACCGATCCCGAGACGACCGACGCCTGCCTGGACCGGCTCGGGGTCGATCGGGTGGATCTGCTCGTTCTCAGCCACTTCCACGCCGACCACGTCGATGGGCTCGGCGGCGTGTTCACCCGACCTGTGGCACAGGTCTGGGTCAGCCCGTGGCGGGAGCCGGTCGAGCAGTACGAACAGGCACAACGATTGCTCAGCGGGGTGCCGGTCAGCGCGGAAACCTCGCGCGCCACGCCGTACACGCTCAGGCAGTGCGCGAGATTGGGCGTGAGTTTGAGGGTGAACAGCGTGTCGTCCAGGTTCAGGTACTGGCGAATGTCCTGGCCCAGCGGCGCGTCGGCCGGCAGTTCCAGCAGGCCGCCGTGGTCCTCGCTGAGCTGCAGCTCGCGGGCCGAGCACAGCATGCCGAAGCTCTCGACGCCGCGCAGCTTGCCGACCTTGATCAGGAAGGGCTTGCCGTCCTCGCCGGGGGGCAGCTCGGCGCCGACCGTGGCCAACGGGATCTTGATGCCGGCGCGCGCATTGGGCGCGCCGCAGACGATCTGCAGCCGCTCGCGACCGGTGTCGACCTGGCACACGCGCAGCCGGTCGGCCGAGGGATGCGGCACGGCCTCGACGATCTCCGCGCCGGCCTCCACCAGGGCGCGGATCAGCGCGGGCGCCTCGGCGCGGGGGACGTCGGCGAGCACGGCGTCGGCGCCATCGGCCGGCGTCACGCGCATCAGCCAGCCCTCGCCGTAGGGGTCCTCGTTGACGAGTTCGGGGCTGTCGTTCAGCGCCTCGTTGACGGCGAGGATCGTGCCGGTCACCGGCGAGTACACCTCGGCGACCGCCTTCACGGACTCCAGCGAGCCGGCGGCCTCGCCGGCGTTGCAGTAGAAAACGGGATCGGAGCCGGCTCCGGCTTCGGCAGCGATCTTCTGGAAATACTCGTAACTTTTTTCCATGTTGTCAGCTTCGAACTCGATATTGCCCAGGGTGTTGAGAGCGTGATCGCGATAG
>CALFYG010000040.1 GCA_937952095.1 uncultured Micrococcales bacterium
GCCGAACTCGAGGACGAGGAGGATCTGGCGCTGCTCGAGGCGCGCGATCTCCTCTTCGCCCGCCTCATGCAGTACCGCGCCTACAAGGACGTGTCGGGGATCTTCGCGCAGATGATGGCCGATGCACCCACCATGCTCCCGCGTACCGTCGGTCTCGATCCGGATCTGCACGGACTTCTGCCGGATGTGGTCCTGGGTCTTGGTCCCGAGGCGTTCGCCGCACTGGGGGCGCTGGCCTTGACCCCCAAGCCGGTGCCAGAAGTGGCCACCGACCACGTGCACGCCCCGCCGGTCAGCGTCCCCGAGCAGAAGGAGATCCTGTTCGAGCGCATCAAGGCCAACGGAAGGGCCACGTTCCGCGACCTCATCGAGGACGCTGAGAACCGCATGATCGTCGTGGGACGGTTCCTGGCGTTGCTCGAGTTGTACCGCGACGGGACCGTGCGCTTCGAGCAGGAGAAGGCATTGGCAGAGTTGACGATCGTGTGGGAGGACGACAGTGACCCATCGGGTGATTGATCTGACGGACCGACTGGGTCCGCAGTCCACCGAGATCACGCAGGAGACCCACGATGAACTCGGCGCGCCGTCGTTGCCGGCCGCCGTCGAAGCGTTGCTTCTGATCGCCGACGAGCCCATGTCCGCCGAGGACCTGGGGGTGGCGCTGAACACCCCGCCCGACGAGATCACCGCCACGGTGGAGGGTCTGCAGAGCGAGTACGCGACCTCCGGCCGGGGCTTCACGATCCGCAAGGAGTCCAGTGGGTGGCGCTATGTGACCGCCGCGGACTGCTCGGAGTTGGTCCACCGTTACGTGAAGGATGGGCAGTCCGCCCGGCTGTCGCAGGCGGCTATGGAGACCCTGGCCGTCGTGGCGTACCGCCAGCCCGTGTCCCGGAGCCGGGTCAGTGCGATCCGCGCGGTCAACGTCGACGGGGTGATGAAGACGCTGGTGACCCGTGGCTTGATCACCGAGGTGGGACACGACGCCGAGAGCGGCGCGGTGTTGTATGCCACGACCGAGTACTTCCTCCAACGGCTCGGTATCGCCTCGTTGGACGAATTGCCTCCGGTGGCCGACTACCTCCCGGACCTTGCCGACCTCGACTCCCCGGAACTCACCGGCGAGATCTGAGTGGACGGCGAGCGACTCCAGAAGGTCCTCGCCTCCGCAGGCGTGGGCAGTCGCAGGGTGTGCGACCAGTTGATCGCGGACGGCCGGGTCACCGTCAACGGCAAGGTCGCCGTTCTCGGGACCCGCGTGGATCCCCAGACGGCGGTGATCCACGTCGACGGCACCAGGATTCCGACCCGCGCCGAGTTGGTGGTCCTTGCCTTCCACAAGCCGCGCGGGGTCGCCTCCGCCATGACGGATCCGAAGGGTCTGCCCTGCGTCGGTGACTTCGTCGCCGATCGTCCGGAACGCGTCTTCCACGTCGGCCGGCTGGATGTGGACACCGAGGGCCTGTTGTTGATGACCAACGACGGTGAACTCGCCAATCGGATCGCCCATCCCTCGCATGGCGTCTCGAAGACGTATGTGGCGACCGTGCGTGGCCGGGTCGATCCGGGACTCCGAGCCCGGCTTCGCAAACCCGTCGACCTCGACGACGGCCCGGTGAGCATCGATGCCAGCCGGATCATCGCGGTGGAGGACGAGCGCAGTGTGGTGGAGGTGTCGCTGCACGAAGGTCGCAACCGGATCGTGCGGCGACTCTTCGACGCCCTCGGCCATCCGGTGCAGCGCCTGGTACGCACCCAGGTGGGCCCGGTGAGGCTTCGCGGGCTCGGGCCCGGGGATCTGCGCGAACTCAGCGGGAAGGAACTGCAGGCGCTCTACACCGAGGTCGGCTTGTAGTCTTCGGGTGTGGCTGTACGAGCGGTGCGCGGAGCGACACAGGTGACCGAAGACGCGCGGGATCCGATCATGGAGGCTGTGGGCGAACTCGTCACCGAGATGCTCGCCGTCAACGACATCGATCCCGCGGATGTGATCAGCATGATCCTGACGTCGACGCCGGATCTGGTCTCGTGCTACCCCGCGACGGCGGCCCGTCTCGCCGGGCTGGAGGACGTGCCGCTGCTGTCCGCCACGGAGGTCGCCGTCCCCGGGGCCATGCCTCGGGTCGTGCGGGTGATGGCGCATGTCGAATCGGAGCGTGCGCGGTCCGCGGTGCAGCACGTCTACCTGCGCGGAACCGAGGGTCTGCGGCAGGCCACCGCCAATGACTGACATCCTCATCCGGGGTGCCGGCCTGCTCGGCACCTCGCTGGGTCTGGCGCTGTCACAGACCGGCGCGCGGACCCATCTCGAGGATCTCGACCCGTCCGTCGTGGCCACGGCGGTGGCGATGGGGGCCGGCTCGGCGGAACCGTGTGCCGCACCCGATGTGGTGTTCGTCGCGGTGCCGCCGGACCAGATCGCGGTCGAGGTCGCCGAGGCGCTCAAGGCATACCCTGAGGCGACCGTGAGCGACGTCAGCAGCGTGAAGGCCGAGCCGATCGAGGCCATGTTGGCGAGGGGTGTCGATCTGAGCCGCTACGTCGGCGGCCACCCCATGGCCGGCCGGGAGGTCTCCGGCGCTGCCGCCGGCCGGGGCGATCTCTTCGAGGATCGGCCCTGGATCCTCACCCCGATCAGCGCCACCCAGCCCCATCGCCTTGAGCAGATCACGGCGCTGGCTGAGGGCCTGCGTGCGGTCGTGCGCCTCATGGATCCCGATGAACACGACCGGGCGGTCGCCCTGTGTTCGCACGCTCCTCAGGTGGTCGCGTCGTTGTTGGCAGCGCAGTTGTTGGGGGCATCGGCCGCCGACGTGAGCGTGGCCGGACCGGGTGTGCGCGACACGACGCGGATCGCGGCGAGCGACCCCCGGTTGTGGGCCCAGATCCTGCTGGCCAATGCCGATCACGTCGCGGTGTACCTCAAACGCTTCGGACAGGACGTCGCAACTTTCCAGCAGGCCCTGACCACCCGTGACGAGGCGGGTGTGCGCGAACTCCTGGGTCGCGGTGTGGAGGGCCGCGGGCGTCTGCCAGGTAAACACGGCGGTGAGGCGGCGGATTTCGCCACGGTGTCGGTGGTCATCGAGGATGCCCCAGGGCAGTTGGCAGCCTTGTTCGTCCGTGCCGGCGAGGCGGATGTGAACCTCGAGGATGTCCGCATCGAACACACCCTTGGGCGCCTTCGTGCCATTGCGCACCTCGTGGTGCGTCCGGAGAGCGAGCAGCGACTTCGCGACTCACTTCTCGATGGCGGGTGGCGACTGCGGGGCTGACGGCGCCGCTGGGCGTTTGTGACGAAGTTGCGGGCACTCCTACTCCCTCTGCGACGAAGTTGCGGGGTTCCGAGGAGCGTGAGCCAGCATCTTCGTGACACAGCACCCTTGGGGTCCCGCAACGTCGTCACAACGACCCGGGACCGCTCACGCCGTCGGTGGCCAGGCGCCCCGGTAGGCTCGCACCATGCCGCCAGTCATCGTCGCCATCGACGGCCCGTCCGGGTCCGGGAAGTCCAGCGTCTCCAAAGGTGTGGCCAGTCGGCTCGGGTTCGAGTACCTGGACACCGGGGCGATGTATCGGGCGGTGACGTGGTGGGCGTTGGAGAACCACGTGGGTACCGACGAGATCGCAGGGCGGTTGGGGGAGTGCGCGATCATCAGCGGCACGGACCCCACCGCGCCCTTCGTCACGGTGAACGCGGTCGACGTGTCGGACGCCATCCGCAGTCCTGAAGTGACGGCGGCGGTGAGCCGGTACAGCGCGGTTCCGGAGGTGCGGAAGGCGCTCGTGGAGATGCAACGGGAGGCGGCCGGCAATGCCGGCGCCGGCCTCGTGGCGGAAGGCCGGGATCTCGGCACGGTGGTCTTCCCCGAGGCGAACCTCAAGGTGTACCTCACCGCCGACGTGCAGGCCCGGGCGGAACGTCGCGCGGCCGAGGATGCCGGACGCGGTCACGACGCGGATGTCGCCGACACCCACCAGTCGCTGGCCGCCCGTGATGCTGCGGACAGTGGACGGGCCGTGTCTCCGTTGCAGGTCGCGGCCGATGCGGTGGAGGTCGACGCGACCTTCATGACGCTGCCTGAAGTGATCGACCATGTGACCGCCCTCGTCCAGGAGCATTCGTGACCGAACAACAACCCGGTGACGAGGTCTACGTCGACGAGTACGGCGGGGACGACGAGGACTTCGAAGCACTCGCGCGTGCGGCGGAGGCGGTCGCCGAGCATGAGTTCGACGAGATCGAGATCGTCGAACCCTCCGTTCCCACCCTGCCGGTCGTGGCGATCATCGGTCGTCCCAATGTGGGGAAGTCGACATTGGTCAACCGCATCCTCGGGCGCCGTGAGGCCGTGGTGCAGGACGTCCCCGGGGTGACCCGAGACCGCGTGCGCTACGAAGCGGAATGGGCTGGCACCGACTTCCAACTCGTGGACACGGGCGGGTGGGAGCACGACGTGACCGGCATGCGTGCAGATATCGCGCTGCAAGCCCAGCGTGCTGTGGATGAGGCGGATGTGGTGGTGTTCGTCGTGGATGCCACTGTGGGCGCGACTGACGCCGACGAGCGGGTGGTCCCGATCCTGCGGGCGTCGAAGAAGCCCATCGTTCTTGCCGCCAACAAGGTCGACGACTCCGGCGCCGAGGCCGACGCCACAGCACTGTGGTCCCTCGGACTGGGGGAGCCGTACCCCGTGTCTGCACTGCACGGCCGTGGCAGTGGGGATCTGCTCGATGAGATCGTCGCCAGGCTTCCCGAGGAGGGTTCCGGCCAGATCATCGCGGGTCCTCGACGTGTGGCGATCGTCGGGCGGCCCAACGTGGGCAAGTCGTCGTTGCTCAACAAGCTCGCCGGACATGAGCGAGCGGTCGTGGACAACGTGGCCGGCACCACCGTCGATCCCGTCGACGAGGTGGTCGAACTCGGTGGTCAGGAGTGGCTCTTCGTGGACACCGCGGGGATCCGCCGGCGGGTCAAAGAAGCCAGCGGGCACGAGTACTACGCGTCGCTCCGCACCCAGCGCGCGATCGAGCGCGCCGAGGTGGCGCTGGTCGTGATCGACGCCAGCGAGCCGGTGTCTGAGCAGGACATCCGTATCGTGCAGATGGTCGTTGACGCTGGGCGCGCCTTGGTGATCGCGTTCTCGAAGTGGGACCTGATGGACGATGAACGCCGACGGGAGTTGGCCCGCGAGATCGACCTCGACCTTGTCGGTGTCCCGTGGGCGGACACGATCAACATCAGTGGTCTGACAGGTCGAGGTGTCGACCGCATCGGCAAGCATCTGCAGCGGGCTCTGGACTCCTGGCAGACCCGCGTGCCGACCGGTCGGCTCAACAAGTTCCTCGCTGAACTTGTGGCCTCACATCCGCACCCCGTGCGCGGTGGGCGGCAGCCGCGCATCCTGTTCGGCACCCAGGCTGCCGTGCAGCCGCCGACCTTTGCGCTGTTCACGACCGGGTTCCTCGAGCACGGCTACCGGCGGTATGTCGAGCGCCGACTGCGGGAGGACTTCGGGTTCGTCGGCACGCCGCTGCGGATCAACCTGCGGATCCGGGAGAAGCGCAAGCGGCGGTGACGGGTCGTGTCTCTGCGGCGGTTGGCGTCGCGATACTCTGGTGCAGCACGCGCTGAGCGTGTGGACGGGCTGTAGCGCAGCTTGGTAGCGCACTTGACTGGGGGTCAAGGGGTCGCAGGTTCAAATCCT
>CALFYG010000041.1 GCA_937952095.1 uncultured Micrococcales bacterium
GAGCGGTCGCCGCTGCAGGGCGCGATGCCGATGATCCGCTCCCTGCTCACCCAGCCGGTGGAGGCCAGCGGGCACGTGGTCGCCGTGGGTGATGCCGAGGGTCATCTGCTGTGGGTTGAGGGCGACAGGACGCTTCGTTCCCGCGCCGAGGAGATGGGGTTCGTCGCCGGCGCCGAATGGTCGGAAGGGGTGGCGGGGACGAATGCGCCCGGCACCGCCTTGACCCTGAACGCGCCGGTGCAGATCTTCGCCTCCGAACACTTCCGGGGAACTGTGCAGCCGTGGAGTTGCACGGCCGTGCCCATCCACGATCCGCACACCGGGCGGGTGCTCGGGGTGCTGGACGTGACCGGCGAAAGTCAGGTCGCGACCCCGCAGGCGCTGGCCATGGTGCGGGCCACGGCGATGGCTGTGGAGCAGTGGCTCGCGGTCCAACAGCCGGCGCAGGCGAACGCGCAGTTGCTGGTGCTCGGCCGGCGGCGCGGTGTGCTGCGGCGCGACGGCAACGAGCAGCAACTGTCCACCCGGCACTCGGAGTTGATGGTGCTGCTCGCGGCGACCTCGGAGGGTCTCACCGGCGAGCGGTTGGCGGTGATGCTGCACGAGCACGACGTGCCGCTGGTGACCGTGCGCGCGGAGATGGCCCGGTTGCGCAAGATCCTCGGCGAGGGGTTCCTGCAGTCGCGGCCCTACCGCTTGACCGAGCCGCTGGTCACCGATGCGCAGGAAGTCATCGATGCACTCGACCGCGGGGACACCCGGGCGGCGACAACGCTCTACGCCGGGCCGCTGCTGCCGACGTCGCAGTCGCCGGAGATCGCGGAGATGCGCGGGGACCTGCGGGCCCGTGTCCGGCGGGCGGCGCTGGAATCGCGCGACGCCGACGCGCTCATGCAGTTCGCGGTCGGCGAGGACGGCCGCGACGACGTCGAGGTGATCCAGGCGGCGTTGCTGGCGTTGCCACCGTCGTCACCGAAACGGATCGGGCTCACCGCTCGCCTCGAGCGTTTGCACAAGATGCTCGCAGTGCCGCTGCCCCGGCTACCTGGCACAGGTCGGGCGCGCTGAGGCCAGGCTGCCACCGCACGAAAGTGGCGAGCGATCCTCGGTCCCATCACCTTTCTGCGGTTGAAAAACCCCTGAACCGTCACATACCGGGCAAGAAGTCCGCGCAAAGCTGGCGGACTCATCAATCTGGGTTCGCTACGCGCCACTTTCCTGCGGGGGTGCCGCTGTGACCCGGCGCACACGGATGTGACCCGGGTTACATTTTCGCAACGTAGTTGCAACCTCCCGAAACCTAGCGTTCATGGCAGCCCGGGAAAGCCGGGAACCAGACCAGGAGGTTTCATCCATGACCGTTTACGCACCGCCCGGAGCCGAGGGCAGCGTCGCGAGCTTCGAGTCCCGCTACGACAACTGGATCGGTGGCAAGCGCGTCGCCCCCGTCAAGGGCCAGTACTTCGAGAACGTGTCGCCGGTCAATGGCAAGCCGTTCTGCGAGATCGCCCGCAGCACCGCCGAGGACATCGAACTGGCGCTCGACGCCGCGCACGCCGCCGCTCCGGCCTGGGGCAAGACCTCGGTGACCGAGCGTGCCGACATCCTTCTCAAGATCGCGCAGCGCATGGAGGACAACCTCGAAGCACTGGCTGTCATCGAGACCTGGGAGAACGGCAAGCCGGTCCGCGAGACGCTGGCCGCCGACATCCCGCTGGCCCTCGACCACTTCAAGTACTTCGCCGGCGTTCTGCGCGCCCAGGAGGGCACCCTCGGCGAGCTTGACGAGGACACCGTGGCCTACCACTTCCACGAGCCGCTCGGTGTGGTCGGACAGATCATCCCCTGGAACTTCCCGATCCTGATGGCCGTATGGAAGCTGGCCCCGGCGCTGGCCGCAGGCAACTGCGTCGTGCTGAAGCCCGCCGAGCAGACCCCCGCCTCGATCATGTGGTGGATCGACCTGGTCGGCGACCTGCTGCCCGCCGGTGTGCTGAACATCGTCAACGGCTTCGGCATCGAGGCCGGTAAGCCGCTGGCCTCCAGCAACCGCATCCGCAAGATCGCGTTCACCGGTGAGACCACGACCGGCCGCCTGATCATGCAGTACGCGAGCGCCAACATCATCCCCGTGACGTTGGAACTCGGTGGCAAGAGCCCGAACATCTTCTTCGACGACATCGCCCAGTCCGACGACGAGTTCTACGACAAGGCTCTCGAGGGCTTCACGATGTTCGCGCTCAACCAGGGTGAGGTCTGCACCTGCCCGAGCCGCGCGCTGATCCAGGAGTCGATCTACGACAAGTTCCTGTCCGACGCGACCGAGCGCACCAAGAAGGTCATCCAGGGCAACCCGCTGGACAGCGAGACCATGATCGGCGCCCAGGCCAGCAACGACCAGCTCGAGAAGATCCTGTCCTACATCCAGATCGGTAAGGACGAGGGCGCCCGGCTGGTGTGCGGTGGTGAGCGTGCCGACCTCGGCGGCGACCTCAGCGAGGGGTACTACGTGACCCCGACCATCTTCGAGGGCAAGAACTCGATGCGGATCTTCCAGGAGGAGATCTTCGGGCCGGTCGTGTCGGTGACGTCCTTCACGGACTTCGAGGACGCGATGCACATCGCCAACGACACCCTGTACGGTCTCGGCGCCGGTGTGTGGAGCCGCAACATCAACACCGCGTACCGCGCGGGCCGCACCATCCAGGCCGGCCGGGTGTGGACCAACTGCTACCACGCCTACCCCGCGCACGCCGCGTTCGGCGGGTACAAGGGCTCCGGCATCGGACGTGAGACCCACGCCCAGATGCTCGAGCACTACCAGCAGACCAAGAACCTCCTGGTCAGCTACGCCCCGCAGAAGCTCGGCTTCTTCTAAATGACGAGTCGCGTTGACGTCACGGAGGAGGCGGCGGACATGCTCCGCCGTCTCTTCCGGGACAACGGTCCGCTGATGTTCCACCAGTCGGGCGGGTGTTGTGACGGCAGCGCTCCCATGTGCTACCCGGCCGGCGAGTTTCTCGTCTCTGAGGGTGCCGACGTGTTGTGGGGGGTGCTGGACATCGACGAGGTGGGTGAGATCCCCGTCTACATGTCCGCCCCGCAGTACGAGTACTGGAAGCACACACACTTGACCATCGACCTGGTGGTCGGCCGCGGCGCCGGCTTCTCGCTGGAGGCCCCGACCGGACACCGGTTCCTGATCCGCTCCCGTCTGCTCACCGACGAGGAGTACGCGGCGCTCGAAGCCTGAGCGCGGCATCGGTCCCGGGTGCGCCCCACCCCCTCCCAGGGGCGCCCCGGGACTTCACGTACGTACGTGTTCAGCGGTATCGTACGTACGTGAGCATCTCCGTCACTGAACTCCGCGCGAACCTCTACCGCCTCATCGACGAGGTGATCGAGACCGGGCAGCCGCTGATCATCGAACGCAACGGGCACACGGTAGTGATCGAACGCTCCCCGGTGGAGTCGAAGCTGGCGCGGCTGGTGTCGCGTCCAGGGGTCATCAAAGGTGACCCCGAGGATCTGGTGCACCTGGATTGGTCCCACGAGTGGCGCCCGTGATCCTGCTCGATACGCATGTCGTGCTGTGGGTCTACACAGGTGACTTTCCCCGGCTCAGTGCGGGCGCGGCTCACGCTCTTGAGACCCATGACTTGGCTGTTTCTCCCGTCGTGGAACTCGAGTTGGCGTTCTTGCACGAGGTCGGCCGCGTGACCGACCAGCCTGCGATGATTCTGTCCGCGCTCAGCTCCAGCATCGGCGTCACGGTCGCGCAGATCGGATTCGCGCCGCTGTGCGCCACTGCAGTCGGACTGGCCTGGACCCGAGATCCGTTCGACCGGCTTCTGGCCGCGCACTCGATCGCCGCGGGACTGTCGTTGCTCACTAAGGACCGGTCCCTGCTCGAGAACCTCGATCTCGCGTTCTGGGATTGACGGACAGCCCGCGAATGCCCACTGCGCGATCAGCCGCGACAATGGAAGGGCTATGACGAATCCTCTTCCGGTCGCGACCGATGTCCTTGTTGTAGGCGCCGGTCCGGCGGGCGCTTCGGCGGCGGCGTGGGCCGCGCGGCAAGGGTTCGACGTGATCCTGGCCGACGCCGCGGTCTTCCCCCGCGACAAAGCCTGTGGCGACGGGCTCACCCCGCGGGCGATCGCTGAACTGGACCGGTTGGGGCTCACCCCCTGGCTGGAGGGTCGCGTGCGCAACTGGGGCCTGCGGACGCACGGTTTCGGCCAGACGCTGTTCCTGCCCTGGCCCGACGGATCCTTCCCGAAGTACGGCTCGGCCGTGCCGCGGACCGTACTGGACGCGGCGATCCGGCAGGTTGCCCTCGACTCCGGCGCGCAGCCGCTCGAAGGTCACCGCGCTGTCGACGTCGTGCGCTCCGGGTCGCGGGTCACCGCGGTCATCTTCAGGGTCGGGCAGGAGCGTCGGGAGGTGGCGTGCCGGCGGCTGATCATCGCCGACGGCGCCCGCTCGCAGTTGAGCAAACTGCTCGGCCGCGAGTGGCACAAGGACACCGCCTACGGGGTCGCAGCCCGCAGCTACATCAAGAGCGGTCGCAGCGACGACCCCTGGATCACCTCGCACCTCGAACTGCGCGACGGTGACGGCAAGATCCTGTCCGGCTACGGCTGGGTGTTCCCCCTCGGCAACGGTGAAGTGAACCTCGGCGTCGGCACGCTGGCCACCGACCGGCGGCCGGCCGACGTGAACCTGCGCAACCTCACCACCGTGTATGCCGACCAAGTGCGCGAGGAGTGGGACCTCGGCGCTGAGATCCGGGCGGCGAAATCGGCGCTGCTGCCGATGGGTGGCGCGGTCAGTGGCGTGGCCGGGCCGAACTGGATGCTCGTCGGTGATGCGGCGGGGTGTGTGAACCCTCTCAACGGCGAGGGCATCGACTACGGCTTGGAGACCGGGCGGCTTGCCGCGGAGATGCTCGAGGTTGGCGACTATGTCACGGCGTGGCCGGCCGCGCTTCGCGAGCACTACGGGTCGGCGTTCTCGATCGCCCGCCGGCTCGCGGGTCTGTTGACCGTGCCACACCTGCTCCCGACCCTCGGCCCGGTCGGGATGCGCTCGGCGACACTGATGAAGATCGCGTTCCGGGTGATGGCGAACCTGGTCACCGACGAGGATGTCGACACCACTGCGCGGGCCTGGCGCGCGGCCGGCCGGGTCAGCAGCACGGTGGACGAGCGCGTGCCGTTCGGCTGAGCGCCCCTACCGCTACCCGCCGCGAAACGGCCGTGCGGATAATGAAGCATGAGTACGCCAGCCACCTTGCCCGAGCGTGACCGCCCCTGGATCATCCGCACATACGCGGGTCACTCCAGCGCCAAAGCCTCCAACGAGCTCTACCGCTCCAACCTGGAGAAGGGTCAGACCGGTCTGAGCATCGCGTTCGACCTGCCCACCCAGTGCGGATACGACTCCGACGACCCGATCGCGCGGCCAGAGGTAGGCAAGGTTGGCGTCCCGATCAACTCCCTCGACGACTTCCACGTGCTCTTCGACGGCATCCCGCTGGAGAAGATGAACACGTCGATGACCATCAACGGCACAGCCATGTGGTTGCTGGCGCTGTACGTGGCGCTGGCCCGCGAGCGCGGCGAGGACGAGTCGAAGCTGCAGGGCACCACGCAGAACGACCTGATCAAGGAGTACTTGGCGCGCGGGACGTACATCTTCCCGCCGGAGGCCTCGATGCGCCTCATCGCGGAGATGTACGAGTACTGCCTCGAGGCGATCCCCAAGTGGAACGCCTCCAACATCTGCTCGTACCACCTGCAGGAGGCCGGCGCGACGCCGGTGCAGGAGCTCGCCTTCGCCCTGGCCAACGCGATCAGCCTGCTCGACCTGCTCAAGGAGCGCGGTCACTTCGACGACGAGCAGTTCGAGCGCGCCGTGGGCCGCATCTCCTTCTTCGTCAACGCGGGCATCCGCTTCATCGAGGAGATGTGCAAGATGCGCGCCTTCGGTGACTTGTGGGACTCCTACACCGCCGATCGGTTCGGTGTGAAGGAGGAGAAGTACCGCCGCTTCCGGTACGGCGTGCAGGTCAACAGCCTCGGGCTCACTGAGGCACAGCCCGAGAACAACGCCTGGCGCATCATCCTCGAGTCGCTCGGGGTGACGCTGAGCCGCAACGCCCGCTGCCGGGCGCTGCAACTGCCAGCCTGGAACGAGGCGATGTCCCTGCCGCGGCCGTGGGACCAGCAGTGGAGCCTGC
>CALFYG010000042.1 GCA_937952095.1 uncultured Micrococcales bacterium
GTTAGCGATCGCCGGACTCGGCTGGTTCGTCCTCTACCGGCTCAACGCACCATTCTGGGACTGGCTCATCTACACCGTGCTCGGATTGCCGCCGACGTCGAACGCGGGCTCGGCGCTGCACTTCTTCGGCTACGACGTCGTGAAGATCACGCTGCTTCTCGTCGGGATCATCTTCATCGTCACCGTGCTCCGCTCCTACATGTCGCTGGAACGCACGCGAGCATTGCTGGGCGGGAAACGCGAGGGGGTGGGCAATCTGATGGCGGCAGGTCTCGGTGTCATCACCCCCTTCTGCTCGTGTTCAGCGGTTCCTGCGTTCATCGGGTTCGTCTCAGCGGGGATTCCCATCGGTGTCACCATGAGCTTCTTGATCGCCAGCCCCTTGGTCAACGAGATCGCCATCGGCCTTCTGTTGGGGATGTTCGGAGTCGGGCCCACGCTGCTCTACGTGGCAGCCGGACTGACGATCGCCGTGGTCGCAGGGTGGATCCTCGGGCGCCTTCACGCCGAACGGTGGGTCGAGCCGTTCGTCTTCCAGACCACGCTGCGCGGCGAAGTCATCGATGATGCCTCCCAACTGAGCTGGGTCGACCGGGTGACCATGGGTCGTGAAGAAGTGGTCACCATCCTGCGACGGATCTGGCCGTACCTCCTGATTGGCATCGGGGTCGGCGCGGTCATCCACGGCTGGGTCCCCACGGGCTTCTTCACCACCTACGCGAGTGCGGACAATCCACTCGGGGTGGTGGCAGCAGTCGCAATCGGCGTGCCGCTGTACTCCAACGCCGCCGGTGTGATGCCACTCGTGCAGTCCCTGTACGCCGCCGGAATCCCGATGGGCACGCTGCTCGCGTTCATGATGAGCGTTGTCGCGCTGTCCGTGCCTGAACTGATCCTGCTGCGTCGCGTGCTGAAGCCCCCACTGCTTGTCGCTTTCGTCGCAGTGATGGCGGTCTCCATCACCCTGGTCGGCTACCTGTTCAACGTCCTACTCGCCACCTGAGGAGAAATCATGCGAATCAAGGTCCTTGGTCCTGGATGCGCCAACTGCAAGCGCCTCGAGGAACGCACGCGGGAAGCCGTCGCGAGCCTCGGCCTCGACGCCGAGATCGAGAAAGTGACCGACTACGCCGACATCGCGGGGTACGGGGTCATGAAGACCCCCGGCCTCGTGGTGGACGAGAGACTTGTGGTCTCCGGACGAGTTCCGACGACGCGTGAGATCGCAGCCCTGCTTACCCCGATGTAAGGCTCAACCACTCCCGCACGTGCTCGTACACCGCGTCATCTCGCATCACAGCGAGGTGGTTGACCCCACCGAGCGTGACACCGGCGTCGAACGGAATCCGTCGCACCCGGCCCTGGCCGGAGGCGCTGCCTTCTCGCACCAGACCGTCGCCGAACATCCGCGCGGCCGTCCCGTCACTGTCGGGCGAGATGGTGGCCGCAACCCAGTAGTAGGTCACGTGGTCCAGCAAGGGCACCTCGGTGCACCTGTCGCGCAGGAACTCATCGGGGTCGTGGCCGTCCCAGTCATCCTGCGCGATCGCGCCGAAGCGAAGGTCCTTGATGCCGACGCTGCGACGGGTCAGGAACTCTCCGAGCGGTCGGGTCTCCGGCGCCTTGCGCATGGCCCAGTCGCCGAGGTGCACGGACTTCTCCACCGGAGAACCGAGATGAGGTGTGCCGAGGGTGACGACGGTGGACAGTAGCTCCGTCCAGTCCCCGCCCTGATCGGCGGCGCTGCGGGCCACAAGCCCACCCATGGAGTGGCCCACGAGTGAGATCGTGGCAACATCCACCGGCCAGTCGCTTACGGTCCGCTCGATCAACGCGCTCAAGGACGCGCCGTTGTCGCTGATGCGCAGTCCGGAGTTGTACCTCACGTGCAGGGCCGTGACCCCGAGGTCCCGCTCGAGGCGCTCACCGAAGCTACCGGCCTCACACTCCCAGGCCCGTTCATCCTCGAAGAGGCCGTGGACGAAGACCACAAGGTGCTCGCCACCACCCGGAAACTCCGTGACGTCGCGCCCTGCCTCGCGCAGCGACATGCGGATCGTCAGGGGCTCGTCGGCGCGGGCCAGATGGTCGCCCCACAGGCCGTTGAGCAACGGCAGGACCGCCCGGCCGGCCTTCGAATCATGCACTGTGGCCTCGCGCGGCGCGACCTGACCCAGGGCGGTGGGGATCCGCCGATGCGCGGCACCCACCCGCCGGTACACGCGTGCGGCATGGGCTCGTTGCAGTCCCACGATGTGGGAGGCACCCGGCGGGAGCGAGGACTCGACCCGTCCCCCGATCGCGTCGTGCATGTCGGCGACGACGTCGACGATGGTTCCCAGACCGTGACCGGCTAGACGCCCGGCCGCTTCCCATTCAGACATTCTCGACCGCCACGACGTGCCGCAGAATGGCCTCGCCCACCAGGTCCGGAGCGTCCACATGCGGGTGGTGCCCGGCGCCGGGGACACTCACGAACGAGCTTCCGGGCAGCATCTCGTGGGCACTGACTCCGTGCGACATCGGCAGCGTCGAGTCATTCTCGCCCCAGATGATGAGCACCGACGTAGGGTCTGTGACCGAGTCGAATTTGTCCGTCGCCCGGACCCGCTGCCCCTGCGGCCCCACGACACTGCGCACCGTGGCGAGGAAAGCACGCAGCCTGCGCTCGTCCTGCAGTCGTTGCAACTTCTCAACTACCCGGGGCGGCGCGGATCCTCCGATCCACCCGATGACGCGGTCGCTGGCCAGCGCCCGGAAAACGACCTCCGAGCCCGGCAGGCTCGCGGCGCGCAGGCCGGCGCTGACCTCGGCACCGAGGCCGCCGCTGGAGATCAGCGTCAGCGACTCGACCCGCTCGGGGTACTGGTACTGGAACTGCAGCGAGACCCCGCCGCCGAGCGAGTGCCCGACCACGTGAACTCGGTCGATGCCGAGATGGTCGAGCAGGTCGCGGATGCGGGAGGCGTTGGCACCGAGGCTGAAGTCGCCGTTGCCGTGACCGGATTCGCCGTGGCCGAGCAGGTCGATGGCGACCACGGTGCGGCCGGCGTCCAGCAGGCGCCCGAGGACTTCGGACCAGGTCTTGGTCGAGGATCCGACGCCGTGGACGAGGAGCAACGGGGTGCCGGTGCCTTGGTGGAATTCGTAGGCGAGGTCGTCGCCGTGGAGTGTGGTGGTGCAAGTCGTCATGGTGTTCTCCTTACCTACGCAAGCGTAACTTACGGAGTCGTAGGTAAGGAAGACTCCGGCGCTGTAATCTCCGTCACGTGACCGGCGACCCGCGCCACCAGAATCCGTTAGACCTTGGCCCGTCCGTTAGACCTTGAACGGCCGCCAACCTCTAACCGCTGAGCACAACCTCTCACCGATGAACCGCGGACTAACCGATGCGACACTGCATGTCCGCGCCATCAGAATCCGTTAGACCTTGGCCCATCCGTTAGACCTTGAACGGCCGCCAACCTCTCACCGATGAACCGCGGACTAACCAATGCGAGCCCGCGCCCACCAATCCTCAGCGGACCTGCAGCTTCGCCACCACACCACCGTGGTCGGACTCGTACAGCGGGGCCGGCGTCTGGCGGAACGGGGTGACGTTGGTGTTCACAGCGCTCTTGGACTTCACCTTGCCACGCCCGAACACGAAGTCGATCCGGGTGTCGTTCTGGCTGACCGGGTTGGACAAGAAAGCGTTCTGGCAGCAGGTGAGACCCTTGCCGTCGCGCTTCGGCTTCCACGCGTCCGTGAAGTAGGTGGTGAGCTGCTGGTAGGTCTTCGGGGAGTACGCGCCATACGCGTCAGTGTTGAAGTCGCCGGTCGCGACCACCGTCTTGGCGCCCTTCTTGACGACCTTGACGAACTCCTTGCCCTCCTTCTGCTGGATCGCCTCGGACTCACCACCCACCTCGAGGTGGGTGTTCGCGAAGCGGAACTTCGCGCCCTTGTAGGTCATGTCCGCGTAGACCCAGCCACGGCTGAAGGAAATGGTCCGGCTACCGATCTGGAAGGTCTGCTGAGCCTTGTACAGGCCCGACTTCACCGACTTCTTCTTGTAGCTCAGGCCCTTTGCGCGGGTGTTGACAAGGATGACGTCGCGGTCCGTCATCGAGATCCGACAGTCCCAGTTCGTAGGGTTGTCATCCACCGGGGCGCCACAGGAACTGGCGGGGTCGATGTACGGGAACGGCCCGAGGAAAGCGTTGCTGCTGATCCCGACGACCTTGTAGGCGAGACCCTCGTCCTTGAGCGCCTTGTTCACGATCTTCAGGAAGTCCTGACTCTGCAGGGCGGGACCCTCGTTGGTCCGGCCCGCAGCCCAGTTGGTGACCTCCTGCAGCCCGATGATGGCGGGCTTCTTGGCCTTGACGGTCTTGGCCAGTTGCTTGGCCCGGGTCTCGAAGTCGGACGCCATCGCCTCCTGGTAAACCTTCGCCGCGGCGAGCAGGAACTCGGTGGTCCCTTGCGACGCCGCTTCAACGGCCGGGAAGAGGTCAGCTCCCAGGTACAGGTTCTGGGTCATGACCTTGAGGTCCCCGCCGTCCTTCTTGGCGGCCTGGGCCGGGGTGGCGAGAACGGCCGCCCCCACGAGGGCACCAGCGGTGGCAGTGGCGAGAATCCGACGCATACTTCCTCCAGATCGTTGGATACCGGTCAGGCTAGACGCGATCGGTGGTCCATGCGGCGCGATCGGGCGATCGTGACAAAGTCGCGACCTGGCGTCGTCACTGTCCCACGGCGATGTCGACGAGCAGTTCGTCGGCGAGCCGCTCGAGGTCCGCGCGCATCGCGGCAAGGTCCGCGTCGGCCGGGACGGTCACGACGATGTGCGCCTCGAACAACTGACCGCCGGCCATGGGGGCCTCCCGTGTCGTTGTCTCGATGGTCTCGATCGACAACTGGTGACGGTGCAGAACCGCGGACACCTCGTGCACGATCCCTGGCCGGTCGGTGCCGAGCAGGTCGATCGTCAGGACCTCGCCGGGCTGCGCGTCCGCGTCCACGCCCGGATGCGCCGAGACCTCGAGCAGCCCTCCGAGCGAACGAAGGGCCCGGGTCAACTGGTCGACGCGTTCGTCGGGGACCGACACGACGACGATGCCTGCGAACTTGCCGGCCAGTTCGGCCATCTGGCTGCGCTCCCAGTTGCCACCGTGGGCAGCCACAACCTCGGAAAGAGCCGCCACCAGGCCGGCACGATCGTCACCGATGGCGGTGAGCACGATTCTTGGCACACCCTCATCGTATCGACGATCCAAGATCACCCGAACGGGCTAAGTCTTCTGGATGAACGCGCGTCAGTGAAACCCCGCGTCTCACTCTGGAGTCGTAGCTGTGACTAGTTCCGGTCACAACGGGAAGGTGACTGCCATGTCCCGCCCACGGGGTGAGCCCTCGTCGTGGTTGTGGGCCGCAGGGCTACCGCTGGCGCTGGTGGTACTGATCCTGGCCGCCGACTGGATAGAAGGGCCCAAGACGGCCTTTGTCGGTGTCCTGGTCGTTGTCCCCATGCTCAGTGCGGTCTTCGCGACGCCCGCCGTCACCGCAGTGGTCGGCGCGATCACGTGGTTGGCCGCCTTCGCTTTCGGCCTGGTGGCAGCCGACGGCAACGTTCCCGCCCAGTACATCCGGCTGGGGATCCTGGCAGTGGTCGGGATCGGAGCCGTCGCGGCCGCCGCGAAACGTATGCGGATCCAGGACCAACTCACACAGGCACAACTCGCCGCCGCCGACGCCGACAAGGTCCGACGCCAGGCGAACACGGACTGGCTCACCGGAGTCCTCAACCGGCGTGGGCTGGCCGTGGAGTTCGCCGAGCGCGCGGGATCGAGCGGCTCGGTGATCATGCTCGACGTCGACGGGATGAAGCAGGTCAATGACACCCTCGGACACCGCGCCGGCGACGATCTCCTCAAAGCGGTCGCGGGCAGGGTGCGCTCATGCACGCAGGCGAAGGACGCCGTGGGCCGTTGGGGCGGGGACGAGTTCGTCGTCCTCACAGACGCCACCCTCGAGCAGGCGCAGATGATCGCCGACCGGATCCGCGGGGTGGTGTGTACGCAGCCGGTCCGGACCTCGGTCGGTCTGATCGACGCCCGTCTGTCCATCGGCTTCGCGGACTTCGGACCCGGTGACGACATCGATCAGGCTCTCGTCGACGCCGATGCGAGCATGTACCGGGAGAAGCGGGGCAACGGGGAGCCGGTCGAGGAGGGCTAGGCGCGGCCACAGGGGGTACGCGGTGCATATGA
>CALFYG010000043.1 GCA_937952095.1 uncultured Micrococcales bacterium
TGTGGAAGGAACAGATGAGGATTGATCGTTCAACGAAGAGTCCGGGGTATATCTGGTCATGGTTGCTGTATGTTTCTTTGTCTTCATCCACGTCCGGCTGGCCCGCAGAACGGGGGCCAGGCGTCAGCAGTCATCCGGTGGCAGCCTTGAAAACAGCCTGGGCAGCATGCATGAGCTACGGATGCAGCACACCCAGCCTGGACCACGGAAAACCGCTCGGTACTGTAGGGCTTCCTGAACTGGCGCAGTTGCACTGCGGTCAGCGGGCCGTGGTCGGCTTCGTCTTATCGCAGGCGAGGCAACGCCAGCGGCAGGCGATCTAGGACACAATACCGCCGCCTTTCCATCGCCAACCGCCTTTATGCCCGTCCAGTTCACCATGCTCTTTCTCCTGGATGCCACTCACGACAGCTTGGTCAAAATCGCGCTGGCGCACCCGGATCTGTCCGGTGACTAGCGGCACGAGCTCTGGATTGAAGCGAATTGGATTACCGGGCGGAAACGTTTACCTTGTGCGCGATCTTCGACTCGAGTGCGCTGCGATCGGCAGCCACGTGGATGCCCCAGCCGGCGAAGGTGATGACCCAGGGGGTGAAGAAGAACACCATGGCGGTCAACGTAGCAGCGGGGGAGACCTGCGGGCGGGTCGTGAAGGCGCGGAGGTCGCAGCACGCCTCGGGTGGGTGGCCCGATATGCGGACACGAGCTTTCTGCGCCGGCGGTGTCTGCGGGCACGGTCGTGGTGCTCCCGTTAGAGGTTGTGCACTCCGGTGAGAGGTTGGCGGCCGTTTTCGACTAACGGATGGACCGGGGACTAACGGATGGACCAGGGCTAACGGATAGCCGGGGACGGGCACCACTGGAGCGCCATCCGACTACGCAGCGTGTTCGGTCATCGGACGCTGCGTGAGGAGATGCCCGAAATGTCGGCTATATCCCTTGACCGCCGGTTTCCACTCCCACTAAGTTCACGCGAAGCACGTCTGACATCGTCGTCGACACATCGGAGCCCCCCAGTGAAACGCTTTGCCGTGGCACTCGCCTCCGTCGGCGCATTGTTGGCGCTGCCTGCCCCGGCCTCCGCGCTGGACCTCGATCCGGTGCGTTTGCAGCTGGTCGATGTCCCTGCCACCGTTCCCGCTGGATCCGATTCATCGGTCGGAGCCTTCGTGCCGCGTGGTGCCCGGTGCCGGCTGGTTCTTCGCGATGCCGCAGCCGCGGTCATCAAGGGCCCGGGTGCTCGGGCCGCATCAGGCTTCATGCAGTTCCCCTGGACCCAGCAGGCCGGGACTGCGTCCGGGACCTGGCGGGTGCGCGTCAAGTGCCACACGACGGTCAAGCGCTGGAAGTCCAAGTGGGGTGCGTTCGATGTCACCTCGAGCCTGCAGGGTGCGCCCTCGGTGCCGACGATCAATCGACCAGTCTCCGCATCTGTCTCCTCACTGTCGGCGTCCTACGGCTGGGCGCCCTTCGGCACCACGCTGATCCGGGGAACCGACTGGTTCGGTGGGCGTGGGGTCGACGTGCGCAGCAACGGTGGGAACGGGTGTGCATCTGGATGTGCGGTGCGTGGCACCTACGGCACGAAGTACCAATGCGTCGAACTCGTGAATCGGTTCGTGCGCACGCAGGGCTGGGTCGCCGGCAACATCATGGGCAACGCCGGTCAACTCCTGGACAAGGCTCCGGCGGCTGCGTTCGACAAGCACAAGGCCGGTGACGGCTACATGCCAGTGCCCGGCGACATCATCGTCTGGACCGGTGGCAGCACCGGCTATGGCCACGTCGCCGTGGTCTCCGCAGTCGCCGCCGGCGTCGTCACATTCGTCGAGCAGAACGCGAGCCGCACCGGTACCTACCGCTTGAAGGCCGATGGGACCGGCAGACTCGCGGGCTACGGGTCGCTGCGCCACATCGGGTACCTGCACGCCAAAGCGAACGCCTGACTCAGGCGCTTTTCGCGCCACCGAACGCCGCAGCGAGGAAAGCACTGCACTCGCCAGCCGGCCGTCCACACAGGCCGCACCACAACTGCACTCCTGATACACCGGTGGTCACCCGGTACCACGTGTGCCGGCCAGAGGTGGCCGCATCATCACCATCCATGCACCGGTGTTGCCCCGCGGATCGCGGTACATCCCCGCGCGGATATCACGGAATGGTGACGGTCCGGCGGGCCGTCCGGAGAGCGGGGGTAGCCTGCCTGGCATGCGCACTCTGGGCAAGATCCTCGGGATCGCGGCGATCATCGTGCTGGTCCTCGCGGTCGTCCTGGTCTCCTTCGGGGCGTGGACGGTGCACCGACCCTTCCCGCAACTCAATGGAGAGATCACGGTTGCCGGCCTTGAGGGTTCCGTGGAGGTCGTGCGTGATGATCTGGGCATCCCACAGATCTATGCGGACAGCATCGACGACCTGTTCTTCGCAGAGGGGTACGTCCACGCCCAGGACCGCTTCTACGAGATGGATGTCCGACGGCACATCACCGCCGGTCGGCTCTCCGAGATGTTCGGAGACAGTCAGGTGGAGACCGACAAAGTGATCCGCACCATGGGCTGGCGCCGGGTGGCCGAGCAGGAGTACGAGATGCTCTCGGCGCAGACCCGGCAGATCCTTGAGGCCTACGCGCGCGGGGTGAACGCCTACGTCGCCGATCGGTCCGGGCCGGAGTTGAGCCTGGAGTACTCGGTGCTGCGCCTGATCAACTCCGAGTACTCGATCGAACCGTGGGATCCCGTCGACTCGGTGGCCTGGTTGAAGGCGCTGGCCTGGGACCTTGGCGGCAACATGGGAGATGAGATCCAACGTTCCTTGGCGGCTGCGGCCGTCGGGGTCGATCAGGCCGAGGACATCTATCCGCCCTATCCCTATCGGCGGCACCGGCCCATCGTGGTGGACGGTGAAGTGGTGGAGGGTCGGTTCCAGCAGTCGCTGCCCCGAGCGACGGCCGCTGCGACCCTTCCGGCATCCCCGGCGCTGCGATCCGCTCAGACGGCGTTCCGACGACTCGACACAGTGCTGGGACCGAAGGGTAAGGGGATCGGCTCGAACAGCTGGGTGGTGTCCGGCGAGAAGTCGATCACGGGCAAGCCGCTGCTGGCCAACGATCCGCACCTGGCGCCCGGGATCCCTTCGCTGTGGTACCAAGCCGGACTGCACTGCCGCACCGTCTCCGACGAGTGCCCGTATGAGGTCGCCGGATGGACCATGGCCGGCATGCCGGGTATCTTCATCGGCCACAACGCCGACATCGCCTGGGGCTTCACGAACCTGGGGCCGGACGTGATGGACCTCGCGCTGGAGAAGGTGGATGGGCGTACCTATGAACTGGACGGCAGACGGCTGCCGTTGCGCACACGCGAAGAGGTGATCGAAGTCGCCGGCGGCGAGGATGTCAGGTTCACCGTGCGGTCCACCGCCAACGGCCCCATCATGTCCGACGTGCTCGAGTCCACCACGGCGGCGGGCGCGGACGCCCCGGCGCCGGCACCCGGTCAGCAGGCTGACGATCAGGCTGTCCCCGCGCGCGACAGCGGGTATGCGGTGGCATTGAAGTGGACGGCGCTGACACCTCGGCCCACGTTCGACGCCTTCCCGCTCATCGCGCGGGCGAAGGACTGGGAGGACTTCCGGGCAGCGGCGCGTTTCGTCACGGTACCCGCTCAGAACCTCATCTATGCCGACACGAAAGGTCGCATCGGGTACCAGGCGCCTGGTGTGATCCCGATCAGGAAGGGGTACGACGGGAAGTGGCCGTTCCCCGGGTGGAGTTCACAGTACTCCTGGAACGGGCAGATCCCCTTCGAGGAACTGCCGACGATCACCGACCCGGAAGAGGGGTACATCGTGACCGCCAACCAGGCGGTGATCGGCAAGCAGTATCCATACCTGTTGACCGACGACTGGTCCTACGGGGCCCGCTCGCAACGGATCTTCGACCTCATCGCCGAGGCGACGAAGGGAGGTGACCCCATGACCCAGGAAGAGATGCAGGACATCCAGATGGACGCGCACAACGAGTTGGCGACCTTCCTGGTGCCGCGTCTGCAGGACATCGAGGTCGACGACGCGACCCGGCCCGCTGTGGCGCTGCTCGACGGGTGGGACTACCAGCAGTCGGTGGACTCTGCACCCGCGGCGTATTTCAACGCGGTCTGGCGGCAGATGGTCCAGCGGATGTTCGATGACGTCCTGCCCAGTGATCTCACGCTCGTGGATGGTGGCGACCGGTTCTGGGAGGCGACCTACCGCCTGTGGGAGCAACCGGACAACGCGTGGTGGGATGACACCAGCACCCCGGAGGTCGAGGATCGCGACGCCACCGTGCGCGCGAGCATGCAGGCCGCCGCAGCGGAGTTGAGCGACACGCTCGGCTCCGATCCGCAGAAGTGGGAATGGGGCGATCTGCACACCCTCGAACTGACCAACCAGACGCTCGGCAACAGTGGGGTCGCACCGGTTGAGTGGTTGTTCAACCGGGGGCCGTACCGCGTCGGAGGTGGGGAGAGCATCGTGCAGGCGACCGGTTGGACACCGGCGGACGGGTACGAAGTGACATGGGTTCCCAGCATGCGACAGGTGATCGACATGGCTGACCTCGACAACTCGACGTGGGTGAATCTCACCGGTGCCAGCGGGCATGCGTTCGACGCCACCTACCGCGATCAGACCGAGGCCTGGGCGACAGGGCAGCAGTACCCGTGGGCTTTCAGCCGACAGGCGGTCGAAGCGTCCGGGCGCGACACGCTGGTTCTGCAGCCCGCGTCATGACCGGTGACGATGTCCCTGAGGAGGTCTTCTCCGGCGCTGCCACGAAGTTGACCATGGGGCTGCGACCCCTGGACATGGCGACGTGGCTCGACGCCGATCCCGCCGACCCCCAGTTGGCCATGCGGCAGGAGTTGCTGGCAGATAGGCGTAACGAGGTGTTCGGTGCGCTGCCCGGATCGTCGGGCGCCCGGGCGCAGGTGGCGGAGGCGGTGGCCGATCATGTGGGCGCGCACTTGCCGGGCCGCGACGATCCCCTCGTCGAGGCGGCCTCCCTTGTGCGTGATGACCTGTGCGTCCTGGAGCAGCAGGACGGCCGTTGGCTGCTCACCGCGGGGGTCGTGTGCTTCCCGTCCCGCTGGCGGTTGGCCGACAAACTCGGTCGCGATGTGACGTCCATCCACGATCCGGTGCCCCGATACCGCGAGACCCTCGGGGCGGCCACCGACTCCGCGATGTCCGCCATCGGGCGGATGCGCCCACGCTGGCGGGTGAACTGGACGTTGCTGGACGACCCCGCTTTGTTCCAGCCCACCGCGCCGACCGGGCGGACGCATCGCCCGGGGCTGGAGTCCTTCCTGCGTGTCGAACGCCAATGCCTGGTGCCCATCGCAGACGTGATCGTCTTCTCCATCCGCACGTCGGTGCTACCGGTCGCGGAACTCGATGAGTCGAAAGCGTCTGCGCTGCTCGCGTCGGTGGCTGGGAGCCCGGACGATCTGGCTGCCTACCGCGGTTGGAACGTGTAGCGGCTCAGAAATGGAACGGCTTCGGGGGCTGGTTCATCGTGGCGCGGGGGCAGGTTGCCAGCGTCAGCCCGCCGAAGGAGAGCGCGGCGTCGCACAGGGATACGACGGTCCACCCCAGTCGAGAGGCATAGGCGGTGATGGTCGCGCAGTAGATCGTGATCTCGTAGCGGGTCGGGGTGGCGTAGGCCACCTGGATCGTGCCGATCAACCGTGCCCCACCCGGATCGTCGGGCGTGCGCCAGGGCATGTCGTAGCGTGCCCATCGCGCCGGATCGGCAGACCACAAGCCGCCGTTGGTGGCGTCTCGCAGGGCCAGCTCCACGAGGATGGATCGCGCGGATTCCTCCGGAACGATCGCTGCCGGGCGGATGATCTCCGTGATGTCGTTGTCGAGCGCCCCAGCGGTGAAGGCGGCGGGCAACGGACCGGTCGGATCGGGAGCGAGCACCACCATCACCTCCTCGTGACGTGGTTGTTATCGGCCGTGCAACGCTGCGACTGAGCCGCTGTAGCCCATTCCGGTGAGCCTGGGCGCCATCGGGTGAACGGCGGGTCGTTCTTGGTGAATCCCCGAATCGTCGGTATCCTGATCTCGGCTCTTGGCTGTCTCGACGCTGGGGAAGGCGAACCGAGACATGAGGAGGGCCTTGATGCGTAGTACCCAGGCGGCGGCCCGGGGAGTGGTGTTCATCCACTCCTGCCCGAGGGCTCTGATGTCGCACGTGGAGTGGGCGGTGGAACGCGCCGTCGAGCGTACGCAACCACACGAGTGGGCGAGCCAGCCGATCCAGACCGGCATGTTCCGCTGTGAGTTCCAGTGGTACGGCACGGCGGGAACAGCGGCGATGATCGCGTCGGCGTTGCGCGGCTTCCCCAATCTGCGATTCGAAGTCACCGAGCAGACCGACCGGGACGCCGGCGAACGCTTCAGCTTCACGCCGAGCCTGGGCATGTTCCGGGCGGCGACCGGCCCGAACGGCGACATCACGGTGGGGGAGGAGCGCCTGCGTGGCCTGCTGTCCGAACCCGACCCGCGCACCGGTCTCGCGATGCTTCTCGGGCAAGCGTGGGACGACGAACTCGAGCCGTTCCGGATGGCCGCTGACGACGGTGTGCGCTGGCTGACTCGGGTCGGCTGAGAGTTCGCCGGGCCCGGTTCCCCGATCCAGTGTCACCCATTCGGCGCAATCGCCCCGGGTTCGGGCTTCTCGCAACGGCGTGAACTGCCGCTCATCGGCCGGATTACTTCGTGACTGTTGACCCGTTAGGGTGACAACTCCGGTCGGTATGTGGATCATTCACCCATTTGGCGGCGCAGTGGGGGGGTGGGTGATGGCGATCCTTTGAGTGAGCTCAAAAGGAGGTGGCCCCATGGATGAGGCCAACGTCCACCAGACCGTCCCCCGTGGACTCGTCGCGCTGTGCTTGGCCTGCGCGACGGCGATCCCCCTGGGTGCGATGACCACTCCCACCGCCGCGACCCCAAGTCACCGGGTGCTCCTCAGCACCTCCGGTGAGATGAGTGAGGTCGCCTCCGCCGTCACAGCTGCCGGTGGCACGGTGGTGCAGACTTTCGAGATCGCGCAGACTCTGCTCGCCGATCTCCCCGAGAACGTCACGGCCCCCGAGGGGTCGTTCGTCGTGCCGAACGTCACGATGAAGTTCAACGCGGCCCCTGCGGCGACCGCTACCAGCGATGCCGCCAACACCTTCCGCGAGACCATCAAGGCCCCGGGCGGGCAGAGCGGATCCGGTGTCACAGTTGCTGTGGTCGACACCGGTGTCGATGACAGTGTGGCCGTCGATGTGGCGAAGCATGTGAACGTGTCCGGTGACACCTCCGGTGACGGACTGGGTCACGGCACCTTCATGGCCGGCCTGGTGGCTGGCGATGACAACGAGTTCGGCGGGGTGGCTCCCGGCGCTGAGGTGCTCGATGTCCAGGTGGCTGCACAGGATGGCAGCACCGACCTGGCGCGCGTCCTCGCGGGCCTGCAAGCGGTCGCCGACGAGCGGGCCTCCAACCCGTCGCTGGACGTCGCGATGCTCGCTCTGAGCACCGAGAGCCCCCTGCCACCTTGGATGGACCCGCTGACCCGTGGCCTCGACAGGCTGTGGGGACGCGGAGTGACCGTCGTGGTGGCTTCCGGCAACGACGGCAAGAACGGTGTGAGTTCCCCCGCGACCGACCCTGTGCTTCTGGTGGCCGGTGCGCAGGACGAGGCTGACACCGCGGCCCGTGCCGACGACACCGTTCCGGACTTCTCGAGCTACGGCAAGGTCTTCGGACAGCGTCGTCCCGACGTCGTGGCCCCCGGGGTTTCGCTGATCTCGACCGCAGCGCCGCAGAGCGCCGCGTACCTCGAGAACCCGGCCTCCCACGTCGGTGACGGCTTCCTCAAGGGCACCGGAACCTCGATGTCCGCAGCAGTGACCGCAGGTGCGATCGCCACGCTGCTGGCAGAGCGCCCAGGCCTGACACCCGACCAGACCAAGCGGCTCGTGGTCGACACTGCGTACACCACGAGTGCGCTCAAGCCGAAGACCGGCGCCGGCAACGGCGGCTTGGATCTGCAGGCAGCACTTGAGGCGCCTGTTCCGCCCGCGACCGATGAGTCCACCGGGGGAGACTCCGAGTACGGACCCACTGAGGCTGATGCTGCGGCGTGGGCACGCTTCGCGCAGGCATGGGCCGACGGAAACCTCCGCGCGCTGGCCAAGGCGTGGGTCGAACTGTCCGAGCAGAGCCGCCGCTGGGCGGCCACCGCCTGGTCGCTGGCCGCGCTTGCCCAGGGTCTTCAGGGTGATGAAGCCACCTTCGAAAGCCGCCGCTGGGCCGGCCACCACTGGGCGACCAGCGCTTGGCAGAGCCGCCGCTGGGCGACAGACGAGTGGGTCAGTCGTCGCTGGGCCGACGAGGAGTGGCTTGCCGAGATGTGGGACAGCCGCCGCTGGGCGAGCCGCCGCTGGGCTGCGAGTGACTGGCTGGCCTTTGCCTGGACGCTGCGGACCGCAGAGACTGACCCCGCCGTGATGGATATGTGGCGTGAGGATGTCTGGGACAGCCGCCGCTGGGCGAGCCGCCGCTGGGCCGATGAGGACTGGAGCAGCCGCCGCTGGGCTGACACCGCCTGGGTGAGCCGCCGCTGGGCCGAGGAAGCCTGGGACAGCCGCCGCTGGGCCGACTACAGCTGGGAGAGTCGCCGCTGGGCCGCAGGGGACTGGAGCAGCCGCCGCTGGGCCGACTACAGCTGGGACAGCCGCCGCTGGGCGACTGACACCTGGGACAGCAGGCGTTGGGCGACTCTGGGTTGGTAACGTCCTAGCAGCCCCGAGGAGGCGTGGATGACGCAGGTCCGCGAGGGCCTGCGTCCCGCCAGGCCCGGATGGCTGTCAGTGAATCTGGTCGTTTCGACCGTCGTTCTGCTGGCTGTGGCGTGCCTGGTCGCGCTGTCGGTTCTGACAGCCCGACTTCCGGCGCCGGCACAACTGGTCGATCCTGCTCCCTTGTGGTTGATCGCTGTGTTCTTCGTGTTGGCAGCCCTGGCCGAAGTGATCTATGTCCCGGTGCGTCACGCCGATTCGTGGGAGGAGTTGGCGTTCGTTGAGGTCGTGGTGATCTGGGCGGTGCTGGTCCTCTCGCCACTGACCGCCATCGTCACCTGTCTGCTGGGGTTCGCCTTCACTGCCGCCATCATGCGGCGCCCCCTCGTGAAGTCGCTGTTCAATCTGGGCGCCTACGCCATCGCCGCCGTCGGGCTGATGATCACGTACTACATGCTCGACAGTGGTGCCGACATCTTCAGCGTCCGCTCGGTCCTGGCGCTGGTCGTGGCGGCGCTTCTCTTCGCAGGACTCAATCTGGTGCTGCTTTCAGTGATTCTCTACGCCGCCGGTGACGTTCCCCCACGGGAGTTCCTGCAGGAGCAAGCAGGGTTGAGCGTTGGGATGGCTGTGGGCTCGGTGGGAGTCTCGACCATCACGTTGGCGACACTGCAGTACACGCCCGCCCTCACCCCGTTCGCCGCGCTGCCCGCAGTGGCACTCTGGTACGCCTACCGCGCGAGTTCGTCGCATGCGGAGGCCCGCGAGCGCAGCCGGTGGCTGGTGGTGCTCGGTCAGGCGGTCGCAACGCCGGGGGAGCCGGAGGATGTGATCCCGCGCGCTGCGGACGCGCTGCGACGTGTCTACGGCGCCGACGAGTACGCCGTCGTCCTGCACTCCGGACTGCGCTTCGGTTCGCATGAGGACTGGGAGCCCCCGTCCTTGATGCCTCGCGAGGCTCGCACCCTCGGTGGGGACGATCTGCCACCCGGATGGACCGCGGGTGTGGCCGTGCGCCTCGATGACCAGTCCGGCGGCGGGGTGCTGGCGCTGGGCAGTAAGCAGGAGCCTGTCTGGGTGACGCGCAACCTGCCATGGGCGAGGTCATGGACGCTGGACGACAACGACAAGCCGGCGCTGGTCGCGCTGACGACCGCCGTCGGCAGTTCGGTCCGCGCTGGCCAGACGTTGACCGCCTTGACTGCGGAGACCGCGAAGCTGCAGGCGGTCGTGGACCATGCCACCGACGGCATCGCGGTGGTCGACGCCGACGGTGCGCTCCTGTTGTGGAGCCCTGCGGCCGCCCGGATCACGGGTGTCTCAGCGCCCACTGGTGAGGCGCTGCCCGAGATCGTCGACAGGGTGGTCACCGTGCCGAGTGGACCCCACGGCACGGAATTGGAGTACGACCGTGCCGACGGCCAGTCGCTGTCCCTGCATGTGACGCGGGTGGATGTGCCCGGGTCGGCGGCTGCCAGCGTGATCACGATCCGTGACATGACACGGGAACGGCGTGCCGAACGGATGAAGGCCGACTTCATCGCCACTGTTTCCCACGAACTGCGCACACCGATCACCCCGATCCGCGGGTATGCCGACCTGCTGCGTCGGCGATGGGACCGGATGAGCGAGGAGAAACGTGCCCAGGTGCTCGACACAATCGAGGAACGGGCCAACCACCTCACGCGGCTGGTCGACGATCTGTTGATCGCCGCCCGAGCCAGCACCGAGACGACCCTGACCGTCGAAATGACCCAGATCGACGTTGTCGACGTGGTCAACGAAGCGGCGCGAGCCTTCCCCGAACTCGATGGCCGGGTGAGCATCGAGGAGTCGGCTCCGCTCATGGTCTACGCCGACCGGACCCGTGTTGCGCAGATCGTGGGCAACCTGGTGGGCAACGCGTTGAAGTACACCCCTGCCGACACGCCGATCGAGATCAGCTTCGCGCCAGGCGATCCCATCGAGGTGCGGGTCAGGGATCATGGCCCCGGAATCGCCGCAGACGAGCAGGAGCGCGTGTTCGAGCGCTTCTACCGCATCGAGGATCCCCTCACGATGCGCACCGGAGGCAGCGGGCTCGGTCTGCACATCAGTAGGGAACTCGCGCGTGCGATGGGGGGCGACGTTAGGCTGATTTCGAGTCCTGGTGAGGGCTCGACGTTCATACTCCAACTGCGTCCGGAAGGGAACTGATGGCCACCGTGCTGATCGTCGACGACGAGCCGAGCGTCCGCGATCTGATTCGCGACACGCTCGAACTCGAGGACCATGTGGTCAATGAGGCGGTCGATGGTCCCAGTGCGCTGGAGGCCCTGCGCGCCGATGAGCTTCCCGACCTGGTGGTGCTGGACATCATGATGCCTGGGATGAGCGGTCTGGACGTGCTCACCGAGCTCCGCGGGCAGCCCACCACGAAGGAGTTGCCCGTCATCCTGTTGACGGCCATGTCCGACGACGCGACGACGTGGGCCGGGTGGAGCGCAGGGGCCAACGTCTTCCTGCCCAAGCCCTTCGACCCGGGGGCTCTGTTGGACTGGATCGACCGTGTCCTCGAAGGTGGGGGCGAGATGGAGCCGACACTGTGAAGACGATTCGTCCGGAGAGCCTCGCGAATCGACTGGAGTCGCTGACGCCCAACCCCCGGATCGTGGCGCCGGGCAACTTCGCCACCCCGCAGACGCTGCTCAAGCTCGTGGACGAGGTTCTGCCGCAGTACACGCTGCACATGCTCAACGCACAGGGCACGATCCCGACCCGCGACGGCGTCACGCACGAGACGACGTTCGTCGGTCCTGGGATGCGCCGAAGCCCCAATCTCATGTACTACCCCTGCCGTCTGAGCCTCACCCCGGTGATCCTGCGGCAGTCGCTGCCGGTGGACGTTCTTCTCCTGCACACCTCGACCCCGCGGGACAAGATGGTCTCGATGGGCCTGGAGGTCAACATCCTCCCGGCCGTCTTCGAAGCGGTGCGCGACCGCGGGGGATTGATCATCGCCCAGGTGAACCCGAAGATGCCCCACACCTACGGCGATGCGCTGGTCCACGTCGATGACATCGACTACTGCATCGAGGTCGACGAACCGCTGATGGCTCTCGAACCGAGTCCGCCCGATGAGGTCGCGCAGGCGATCGCGGGACGCATCTACAGCCGGATCCCTGATGGTGCCACGCTGCAACTGGGCATCGGCGGCGTGCCGGATGCCGTGCTCGGTGCCCTCACGGGTCGCCGGGGTCTGCGCATCTGGTCCGAGATGTTCTCCGACGGTGTGCTCGCATTGCACGAACTCGGGTGTTTCGACACCGACGTGCCCCTCACCGCCTCGTTCGTGTTCGGCAGCCAGCGGCTCTACGACTGGCTGGACGGCAACCGGCTTGTGCGAATGCGCCGCACCGAGGTGACCAACGATCCGGGACGGATCAGTCGAACACCGGCCATGATCAGTGTGAACTCCGCTCTGCAGGTGGACCTGTACGGGCAGGCCAACGCCTCCCGGATCAAGGGACGGATCTACTCCGGATTCGGAGGCTCCACCGACTTCATCGTCGGGGCGCTGCACTCGCCCGGTGGGAACGCCTTCATCGCGCTGCCGTCGTGGCACCCGCGGGCGCAGGTGTCCACCATCGTGCCGCTGATCGAGGGACCGGTGACGTCGTTCCAGCACTCATCGGTGGTCACTGAGTACGGCCTGGCTCAGATCTTCGGCAACGAGGAGCGTGAGCAGGTGCGGCAGTTGATCGAACATGCTGCCCACCCGGATGCCCGTGAGGCGCTGTGGGAGGCCGCCAAAGCACAGGGCCGCGCCTGAGTCTCGCGTGCGACGTTGTTGTCGCACGTGATCCTCGGGTGCGACGTTGTTGCCGGATTTGGCGCCGTCAATCGCCAACAACGTCGCAAACGGGCTCCGACACGCACAACAACGTCGCAAACGCGACGGCTGATCTGCTCGGTCGCTCAGCCGCCACCCTCGGTGTTGCCGGCGTCGGCGGCACCTGGGTCGTCGAGGTGGTACTGAGCCGCCGCTGTGGCCACGGCGGCAGGGTCGATCTTCCCCTGCCTGGCCAGCAGTGCCAGCGCCTGCACCGTGATCGACTCGGCATCCACGAGGAAGTGTCGACGTAGCGCGCCTCGCGTGTCCGACAACCCCCAGCCGTCGGTGCCCAAGGACATGAAGTCGCCAGGCACGAACGGCTGGATCTGGTCCTGGACGGCGCGCATGTAGTCGCTCACCGCCACCACTGGACCTTCCGTCTCGGCGAGGCGCTGGGTGACGTAGGGGACACGAGCGGGTTCGCCGGGGTTCAACAGGGCCGCCCGTTGGGCTGACAGCCCATCGCGGCGCAGTTCGTTCCACGAGGTCACCGACCAGACGTCCGCGGCCACACCCCACTGGGAATGCAGCAGGGACTGCGCCTTCATCGCCCACGGCACGGCGACGCCTGAGGCCAGCAACTGCACACGGGGTCCGTCGCCCTCGCCGCGCGACCACAGGTGCATGCCCTTCAGGATCCCCTCGACGTCGGCGTTGTCCGGCTCCGCCGGCTGCACGATCGGCTCGTTGTACACCGTGAGGTAGTAGAAGAGATCCTCGGAGTCCTCCCCGTACATCCGACGCAGACCGGCCTTCACGATGTGAGCGATCTCGAAGGCGAATGCCGGGTCGTAGGCCACCACCGCAGGATTCGTCGAGGCCAGTAGATGCGAGTGTCCGTCCTCGTGCTGCAGACCCTCGCCGTTGAGCGTGGTGCGGCCCGCGGTCGCGCCGAGCAGGAATCCGCGCACCTTCTGGTCCATGCATGCCCAGAACTGGTCGGCGGTGCGCTGGAACCCGAACATCGAGTAGAAGATGTAGACGGGGATCATCGGCTCGTCGTGAGTCGAGTACGAGGAACCGGCGGCCTGGAACGAGGATGCCGAACCCGCCTCGTTGATCCCTTCGTGCAGGATCTGACCGTCGACCGCCTCCTTGTAGGACAAGAAGAGCTCCCGGTCGACCGATTGGTAAAGCTGCCCGGCAGGGTTGTAGATCTTCTGCACGGGGAACATCGCGTCCATGCCGAACGTACGGGCCTCGTCCGGGATGATCGGCACGAACCGCTTGCCGATCTCGGGGTCCTTCAGCAACTCCTTGAACAGGCGCACGAAGGCCATGGTGGTGGCGACTTCTTGCGACCCGGACCCCCGCCGTACGACTTCGTACGGCGTGTCGTCGGGCAGGGCGAGGGGCCGGGACTTCTGTCGGCGCGCGGGCAGCGAGCCGCCGAGTTCGCGGCGCCGGTCCAGCATGTACTTGATGTGGGGGTGCTCCGGGCCGGGGTGGTAGTACGGGGGGAGTTTCGCGTCGATCTGGTCGTCGGTGAACGGGATCTGCAGTCGGTCCCGGAACGCCAGCAGGTCCTCCAGCGTGAGCTTCTTCATCTGGTGGGTGGAGTTCCGCGACTCGAAGTGGGAGCCCAGGGTCCAGCCTTTGACGGTCTTGGCCAGGATCACCGTCGGCTGCCCCTTGTGCTCCATGGCCGACTTGTAGGCCGCGTAGAGCTTCAGGTAGTCGTGGCCGCCGCGCTTGAGCTTCCAGATCCGGTCATCGGTGTAGTCCTTGACCATGGCTGCCACGCGGGGGTCCTTGTTGAAGAAGTTCTCCCGGACGTACAGCCCCGACTCGCCCTTGAACGTCTGGTAGTCGCCGTCCACGGTCTCGTTCATCAACGAGACCAATGCGCCTTCGGTGTCCGCGGCGAGCAGGTCGTCCCACTCCCGGCCCCAAACCACCTTGATGACGTTCCACCCGGCACCGCGGAAGATCGACTCGAGTTCCTGGATGATCTTGCCGTTGCCGCGGACCGGGCCGTCGAGACGCTGCAGGTTGCAGTTGACGACGAACGTCAGGTTGTCGAGGCCCTCGCGAGCGGCTTCGTCAAGGTGGCCGAGGGCCTCCGGCTCATCGGTCTCGCCGTCGCCGAGGAAGGCCCACACGTGCTGTCGAGAGGTGTCCTTGATGCCGCGGTTGTGCAGGTACCGGTTGAAGCGGGCCTGGTAGATCGCCGCGTCCGGTCCGAGGCCCATGGACACCGTCGGGAACTGCCAGAAGTCACCCATGAGGCGGGGGTGCGGGTAGCTGGGCAGACCGTGGCCGAAGCCGCCGTGGCTGAGCTCCTGCCGGAACCCGTCCATGCGGTCCTCGCTGATGCGGCCCTCGAGGAAGGCGCGGGCGTAGATGCCCGGGCTGGCATGCCCCTGGTAGAAGATCTGGTCTCCGCCGTCCACCTCGGGACCGTTGAAGAAGTGGTTGAAGCCGACCTCGTACAGCGAAGCGGACGAGGCGTAGGAACTGATGTGCCCGCCGACTCCGATGCCCGGACGCTGTGCGCGGTGGACCATGATCGCGGCGTTCCAGCGGCAATAGGCGCGGATGCGGTGCTCGACCTCTTCGTCGCCGGGGAACGCCGGCTCATCCTCGGGGTGGATCGTGTTGATGTAGTCGGTCTGTCGCAGGTCGGCGATGCCGATGCTGCGCTCAGCGGCACGACGCAGGAGTTCCCGGACCAGGAAGCGGGCGCGAGTAGGCCCCGCCGCATCGATGGTCGCGTCGAGGGATTCGATCCACTCCCGGCTCTCCTCGGGGTCGGAGTCCACGTACTGCGTCGGAATGCCACCAGGCTTCACGCCAGCCACCGCCTTTCGTATTGCTTCGACCCTAGTCGCGCGGGGACTCCGGCGACAGTGCTAGCGACGCGCGCAGCGATGACCAGAGTCAGCGGCGGCCCGAGCGGGGCGCGACCAAGCGGGTGCCCTGCCAGTTGCCGCTTGCGCTGATCGTGCGGGTGGGCTGCAGGCCGGCGGTCGGTGCCGCCTCGGCGATCTCCGAGGGGTCGATGTGACCGTCGCGACCCGGTTTCGGGGTGAGCAGCCAGATGACGCCGTTGTCGGCAAGAGGGCCTAGTGCATCCATGAGGCCGTCGACAAGGTCACCGTCGTCGTCCCTCCACCACAGCAGTACGGCCTCTACGATCTCGTCGCTGTCCTCGTCGAGGAGTTCAGCGCCGATCGCGGTGGTGAAGGCAGCTCGGATGGCGTCATCACAGTCGGAGTCGAAACCGATCTCCATCACGACTTGTCCCTCGGTCAGGCCGAGTGGCAAGCGGTCGGAAGCCTGTGTGCTCATGGGCTAGGAACGGGTTGGTCTACACCGGACACAGGAGTAGTCCACACAACGAGGCGCTCAGTTGCAAGTCTTGCGGCGAAGTTGACCATGAATGGTGGTGCGTGGGGGAAGCCCCGGCTGCCGGACACTTGCGGTTGAACCGGCGGGCTCGGCCCGCATTCTGGACCCCAAATGGTCGTCTCGCGGCCTGTTTCTGCGCCTGCGGCGACCATGTGCGGTTGGCACGGCACCGGCGTCAACCGCAAATGTCCGGCGCACCCATGCCTGCCCCGCGGCCAGGACCGTCTGCGAATGCGCGATCGCCGGATCGGCCCCACGATTGGGGCAAGGCGGTGCGTCGTCGTCAGGCCCGGACGGGGACGCATCGCCTTCCCGTCGGCACCGATACCCTGTACTGGGCCCGTAGCGCAGTTGGTAGCGCGCCCCGCTTACACCGGGAAGGTCGTCGGTTCGAGTCCGGCCGGGCCCACGTGCGGCTGGTTGACGTGGTGAAGGTGCTCGATGAGTGGTTCCCGCCCGCCCTGGCCGAATCCTGGGACTCCATCGGACTCAGTTTCGGCGACCCGCAGGCGGAAGTACGCTCGGTCCTGCTCGCCGTCGACCCCACCGCGGAAGTGGCCTCGCAGGCGCGGGATCTCGGGGTGGATCTGTTGCTGACGCACCACCCTCTGTGGCTGTCGCCGGTGACCGCCCTGCGTGGTGCCAAAGGCCGCTTGGCCCAAGACCTGATCCGGGCGGGTGTCGCGCTGTTCAACGCCCACACCAATGCCGACCGCGCCCAGCCGGGCGTCAACGATGCCTTGGCCGCCGCCTTGGGCCTGGCCGACGTGGTTCCCCTCGAGACTGTCACCGAGGACTTCCTACGCCTCACCGTGTTCATCCCCGCCTCCCACCGCGAGAGGCTCATCGATGCGCTTGCCAGGGCGGGGGCCGGTGCGATCGGTGATTACGACCGATGCGCCTACACGACGCCCGGAACGGGTACCTTCCGTCCGCTCTCGGGTGCGGTGCCGCACGTGGGTGAAGTGGGCCGGATCGAGCAGGTGGCTGAGGACCGGTTGGAGATGGTGCTTGCGCTCAGCAGCCGGGACGCGGTCGCCGCAGCGCTGCTGGCCGCGCACCCGTACGAGGAGCCTGCCTACGACTTCACTCCCGTGACCCGGGTCGTCTCGGGAACCGGTCTCGGCCGCGTAGGGACGGTGCCACTGCAGTCCCTCGCCGAGTTCGCAGGGCTGGTGGCCAGTGCCTTGCCGGCGACCGCGGCCGGTGTCCGGTTCGCAGGGCCGGCCGACACGTCCGTGCGCCGGGTCGCCGTGGTGGGCGGCTCGGGCGCGTCCGAACTCGGCGCCGCATCGCGGGCCGCCGACGTCCTCGTCACCGCCGATCTCAAGCATCACACCGTCGATGAACACCTCGCCGATGGTGGTTGCGCCGTGGTCGATGTCGCGCATTGGGCCAGTGAATGGCCCTGGTGCCCGCAGACCGCGCGACGACTGTCGGACCTCGGATTGCAGACACACGTCAGTGAACTGGTGACCGACCCCTGGACCGGTCACGTGGGAGGAAGCAATGAAAGCTGATCCGCAGGTGCAAGAGGACCTCCTCGAGTTGCCGGTGGTGGACCGCAAGTTGGCGCAGCTGGCCAAGGAGTCATCCACTTCTGAGTTGAAGACCAATGCCACGCAGGCCCGACAGGCGGTGGTCTCCGCGGAGGAAGCGCTCGTCGTCACCCGGACGCGTATCAAGGACCTCGAACGGGAGGTGGCACGGGCTGAGAACGATGTCGAGACCGTGCGGTCCCGCATCGCCCGGGATCAGCAGACGCTCGACTCGGGTGCCGCGACCCCGAAACAACTCACCGACATTCAGCACGAGTTGGAGAGCCTGGGCCGTCGCCAGGCGGAACTCGAAGACGTCGAACTCGAGATCATGGAGCGGATGGAGGAGGCGACCTCCGGGCTGGCCTCTGCAGAGAGCCTGTTGGATGAGAGCCGGAGGCGGGCCGAGGAGACGGCGGCCCAGTGGGACAGGCGCTCCGATGAGATCGCCTCTGAGACGGTAGCCCTACAAGGTAGGCGCGCGGAGTTGGTTGAGGCTCTTCCGGACGACCTGGTCGCTCTCTACGAGAAGGTCCGTGACCGGTCCGGCGTCGGTGCGGGTCTGCTACGCCATGGACGGTGCGGTGCCTGCCAGTTGCAACTCAGCGCCTCCGACCTCAGCCGGATCCGTGAGATGGCTGCCGATGAAGTGGTGAGGTGTGAGGAGTGCGGCGCCATCATGGTGCGCACCGAGGAGTCCGGCCTGTGAGCGGTACCGTCGTCGATTTCCCGGCCGGCGTCGTGCACGGTACCGGCAGCGTCCTGTTGGTGGTACCGGTCGGCGACCGGAAGGGCGTGGTCACCGACCGCACGCCGTTCCACCCGGTCGACCCGACGTGGCCAGATCAGCCTGCGGACTTCGGCACCCTCGACGGGGCGCCCGTGGTGGGTTGCCTGGTGGGCACAGTGGATCCCGACGGGGCGGTGGCGGTGGATGCGGGGATCACAGCCCGCCGCGGGGATGAGGGCTTCGACTGGGTCGTCGTGCATGTCGTTGACGGAGAGCCGCCGCAGCCCGGAGCAGTGGTCGAGCTGCAGGTGGACGCCTCGCGACGTGCGGGCCTGAGCCGGGCACACACCGGGTGCCACGTGAGCGCCCTCGCGTTGAACGCGGTGGTCGCCGATCTGTGGCGCAAGGACGTGGCGATCGATGGGATCGGCAATCCGGACTTCGACCGCCTCGCGCTCACGTCATCGCGCATGACCCCGGACGAGGCGCGCGACACCTACCGGCTCGGCAAGTCCCTGCGCAAGAAGGGTTTCGACACCGCTGGGCTGGTGGACAGGCTCCCCGATCTGCCGCGCTTGGTGGAGGCCAAAGTGGCCGAGTGGATCGCCGCCGATGCCAACGTCGAGGTCGAGGTCACCGGACCGCATCTCACGGACATGCGCTACTGGTGCTGCCACGTTCCCGAGGGCACGTACCGCATCGCATGCGGTGGCACCCATGTCACAGCACTGCGCGAACTCGGCCGCCTGCAGGTCCGCTACGAGCAGCCCGACGACGCGACCCTGGTGGCCGTCACCACGGTCGGCTGAGCCTGCGGCGAGCGGATCGACGACTCGTCTACGGTGATCGGTGTGGCGTCCCGATACCTCTCCATGGCCGATGGCCGGGACACGCTGACGGCCGGATTCGACCAGATCCGCCAGGAGTTGGGGGTGCCCGAGGCGTTCGGACCTCAGGCCATGTCGGAGGCCCGCGCTGCTGCGGCTCGACCGCCCGATCCGCCGGCGGATGCCACCGATCTCCCGTTCGTGACGATCGATCCGCCCGGTGCGATGGACCTCGATCAAGCCGTCTTCATCCAGCGGGTCGGCCCCGGATACCGCGTCCACTACGCGATCGCGGATGTCCCGGGTTTCCTCGGTGCCGGTTCCGCCCTCGACCTCGAGGTCCGCGAGCGGGTGATGACCATGTACAGCCCGGACCGTAAAGTCCCACTGCACCCGACCGTCCTCAGTGAAGGGGCGGCCAGCCTTCTGCCCGGCGAGGTCCGTCCGGCGCTGGTCTGGCGGATCGATCTGGACAGCGACGCGGGACTGCGCACGGTGGCCCTGCGCCGGTCAAGGGTCCGATCCCGGGCGAAGCTCACCTACGAAGAGGTGCAGGAGCAGATCGACGGCGGCGTGGCCGACGAGAACCTGCACCTTCTGCGGGAGGTGGGTCTGTTGTTGCAGGAGCAAGAACGGGCGCGTGGGGGAGTGTCACTGCCGGGAGCGGAGCAGGAGATCCACACGGACGGTGAATCCGTCGAGTTGGTCATGCGTGAACCGCTGCCGGTCGAAGGCTGGAACGCGCAGGTTTCCCTGCTCGCCGGCCGGGCCGCGGCTCGGATGATGATCGACGGTGGGATCGGCATCCTGCGGACGATGCCGGAGCCATCACCTGCCGACATCGGGCGAGTCAGGGCGGTCGCCAGATCGCTGGGGATCGAGTGGCCCAAGGCGGTCGGGTACGCCGAGATCATTGCGCAGATGGATCCCACCGTCCCGGCCGAGGCGGCACTGCTCAATGCCGCGCCCGTCCTGCTGCGAGGCGCCGGCTACTCGGCCTTCGACGGTGCGCTTCCCGAGTTGACCACGCACTCTGCGGTCGCCGCTCCGTACGCACACGTCACCGCTCCGCTGCGGCGTTTGGTGGACCGCTGGGGTCTGCAGATCTGCCTGTCGCTCAGCGACGAGGCGGCGGTCCCGGAATGGGTCACAACGAGCCTGGCGTCGGTCCCGGACCTGATGGGCGAAGGTGGGAGGCGGGCGCGAGCCCTGGACCGGGCCAACGTCGACCTGGTGGAGGCCTTCGTGTTGCACGGCAGGGTCGGTGAGCACTTCGACGCCGTCGTCCTCGACAACCGCAAGGACACCTCGTTGATCCAGTTGCAGGAGCCGGCAGTCATTGCCCGGTGCGAGTCCGAGTTGCCGCTTGGTACGCGGGTGTCAGTACGTCTTGTTGAGGCCGATGTCGATCGGCGGGTGGTGCGATTCGTTCCAGCCGATCAGGCGGCTCAGTCTGACTGAACGGATGATTGTCGGTCGAGCCGGTTGCGACCGCTGCGGACCCGGCGTAGACCTGAACTACACGTTCGGCCGAAGAGGAAGGTACATAGGAGATCCGAAGCCAAGTCACCACTGAGGAAGAGCGACAAGCTCACCAACATAGGAGAAATCCAAAGACGAGGCCGGAACTCCGCGAGAGTCCCTGAGATCGCGATAAAGGCGATGAGCGACACGGTTCGCCCAAAGGACACTCGGCAACTCACCGCCATCCTCGGAGCCCGAACGTAGAGGGGCTCCTCTCACCCATACTGAGAGGAGCCCCTCATCCATGTGTTGGGGGCCTTCGCATGTGTCGGCGCCATGTTGGCGGGTAGTCACCGGGGTGCGCGTCATTCTCATGGTTGTTGTCCTGCTCTCGGTCGTCGGCTGCGCGCAACCGGACAGTGTGACCACTGGGAGCGCCCAGTTCGCCAGCGGGCCACCCGCGCCCGCCACTGCAGCCCCGGGCTCGCGAACGGAAACGGCATTCGCCAAGGCGATGTACGCCCATCAACGACAAGCGATCGAACTCGACGACTTGGCCCTGACCCTGCCGATCGCGTCGTTGGAGGTCCGACAGGTGGCGACGGCGAACAAGCGCGAGGCCGAGGCGGGATCGCAGACCCTGCGCGACTGGCTCGGTGCCTGGGGCCACGCTGTTCCCAATGGCGAGGCGGGGGCGTTGGGCATGCTGTCCGCCGAACAGATGGCCCGGGTGCGCACCGCGGACGCGGCGAGGTTCAACCAACTCTGGATGCAGGCCATGATCGCTCACCACCGGGGGGCTGTCGCCATGGCCCGACAGGTGCAGGGCTCGTCGGCCAAAGGAGAGTTGCTGGCGTTCGCGCAACGGGTCGTGGCAACCCACACCGAGGAGATCGGGAGGCTGCAGATGATGCTGGCCAACGCAGCGGTGCAGTCCTGATGTAGCGCTCTCGTTCGCAGCATTCGGGGCTTGTCCCAGCCATACTGACCAGGTGGCTACACGAGTCGCGGCGATGCTCGCCGCCGCCATATTGGCTGGCGTCGCCCTGTTCCAGGTCGCCCTCGTCCTTGGAGCGCCGTGGGGTGAGTACACGCAAGGGGGCTCGACCGCGGGTTCCCTGCCGGCTGGACAACGCGCCGTCGCAGCCGTCTCGGCGGTCCTCCTGTTGGTGATGGCGGGCGCATTGCTCGCGCGCATTGAGGTGGGACCGATGGCTGCCTTGCCACGCCGCGTCATCGCCGTGCTCGCCTGGTTCACCGTCGTCTACAGCGTCCTTGGGGTGGTACTGAACGTCGCGACCCCGTCTGCCAAGGAACGAATGGTGTGGGCGCCGACCACGGCCGTGATCGCGGTGCTGGCACTTGTCGCAGTCATCGGGACGCGGGGTACCCGTACACTGGCGGAGGCGAGTCGGTCGGACGACCGCGGCTGATCCCCTGGGAACAGTCGAGGAAAGTCCGGACTCCACAGGGCAGGACGGTGGGTAACACCCACCCGGGGTGACCCGCGGGCACGTGCAACAGAAAGTAGACCGCCAGCTTCGGCTGGTAAGGGTGAAACGGTGGTGTAAGAGACCACCAGCGCCGGTGGCGACATCGGCGGCTGGGTAAACCCCGTCCGGAGCAAGGCCAAGAGGGGACTTCGGTCCCTGCGCAGACGAGCTGCCCGCTCGATGTCTGCGGGTGGGCCGCATCGAGGTCACCGGTGACGGTGGCCCCAGACAGATGGTCGTCGCCTCGGCTTCGGTCGAGGTACAGAATCCGGCTTACAGGTACAAACACATACATGAAAAAGTAGCGCTTAAAGGCGCTACTTTTTCTTTAAATCTGCTATTCTTCTTTTTTACCGTCCGCTCTTGCGTTTACTTCGTATGATGTATTTTGTTGTTCAAAGAAATTCACAAGTTCGTAAACGTCAGTTGCTGTTGTCATCCACTTGGCCGGATTGGTGACATTGTAATGAACAGGCAAACCGAGTTCTTCAAGGCGCCGGTCAGCGACATACTGTACATATTGATTTACGTAATCAGCATTTAGACCGAGTATTCCTTTTGGAAAAAGATCTTTGTTGTAGTTAACTTCAAGATCAACTCCTTCAATTACAATGTCGCGAATTTCGTTGGCAAATTCTTCGGTCAAAAGTTCGGAGTTTTCTTCAAGTATATTCATTATAAGATTCATACCGAATTTTAAGTGAAGAGACTCGTCACGTAAAACCCAATTAATCATGGAGCCGAAATTTCGAAGCTTGTTTCTTTGGCGGAAAGAAAGCATGACCATAAAGCCAGAGTAAAA
>CALFYG010000044.1 GCA_937952095.1 uncultured Micrococcales bacterium
CGCTGACGCCCTCGGGGGGTATCTGCCGCTGGTGTGCACCCTGAATGCCTCGCGGGTGCTGGACGCCATGGGTGCGGTGCTCGGGGTCGACTATGCCGAGTTCGACGCGCTGGCGCTATCGGTGCCAGACGCCGGCGGTCTGGTCTTCCTTCCGTATCTCGAGGGCGAGCGCACCCCGAACCTGCCCGACGCCACCGCCTCCTTGCACGGCGTCACACGCGCGAACTCCACGCCCGCCCGTTTCGCGCGTGCTGCGGTGGAGGGCATGATCTGCGGACTCGCTGCCGGTCTGACGGCGCTGCAGGATGCGGGGGTGGCTTGCAGGCGGGTGTTGCTGGTAGGAGGAGGAGCGCAGTCGACAGCTGTTGCGCAGATCGCCGCGGAGGTGTTCGGGCTGCCCGTCGTCGTGCCCGAGCCCGGTGAGTACGTCGCTGCGGGCGCGGCGCGGCAGGCGGCGTGGACGTTGACCGGTGAACTGCCGCAGTGGGATTCCGGGCGGTCGCGCACAGTCGAGGCTGGGGCCAAGCCGTCGATCCTGCAGCGGTTCACGGATGTTCGACGGGCGGTCCATCCCCTCTAGCGCACAGAGGGTGAGTTGCGTTCTGGGCACCCAAGGCTGGGTGCGGCGCCTTTGGGTGGCGCAGCGACAACTCACTCGACCAGCGGCACCATCGGATCCACCTCGCGGTGGCCCGAGCGTTCCGCCCCGATCCCGGCGGCGACCACAAGCGCCACGCCGACGACCTGGCCCGCGTCCGGGATCTGTGAGAGCAGCAGCAAACCCATCAGCAGGCCGAACGCGGGCTCGAGCGACATCAGGGTCCCGAACGCCGCTGTGGTCAGGCGCCGCAGTGCCAGCATCTCCAAGGAGAAGGGGATCACCGGCAGCAGCAGCGCGAGACCGAAGGCGGCGGCGACCACCTGCCACGTGATGTTGCCAAGAGCCTGCGGGACCCCGATGACCGATGCCGTCACCGCGGCCACGGGAATCGTGATCGACAGGCCCTGCAGCCCGGCGAAGCGGTCGCCGATGTGCTGCGTGAGGACGATGTAGGTGCCCCACCCGACGGCGGCGACGGCCGCCAGTGCGATGCCCACCGGGTCCACGGAGCCGCGCCAGGGCTGGGTCAGCAACAGGACCCCCGACAGCGCCAGCGCAGGCCACACGAGCAGGGCCCGGCTGCGGCTGCGCAGGACGGCGACGCCCAGTGGACCGAGGAACTCGATCGCCACTGCGGTGCCGAGGGGGATCCGCTCGATCGCGGCCAGGAAGCTGGTGGTGATCAGGCCTGTGGCCACGCCGAGGGCCAGCGCGGCGCGCAGGTCCGGCCATCGCAGACCTCGTAGCTGCGGGCGGCTGATGAGCAGGAAGATCACCGCCCCGGCGGTCAGCCGCAGCCAGGCGGTGCCGCCCGCCCCGACCTGGTCGAACAGACCCACCGACAGTGCCGCCCCGATCTGGACGCTGAGCATCGCGGCCACCGCCAGGGTCCATGCGGGCACCCGTTGTGTCATTGCAGCAGCCGCATTCCGGTCGCAGTCTCCGCAGACCCCTGCCGAAGGACCTCCAGAAGGTGTTCGCCGGCGGCCTTCAACGCATCGTCGGACATGGGCGCGAGGGCATCGAGGATGAACAGCGCAGTGCGCGTGTCGGGGCGCAACTGCGTGCGCGTGCACTGCCGCCAGTTCCAGATGCGACAGGTGATCCCGGCGCTGTCTCGCCACACGACCTCCCCGGGCTTGGGGTGCTCGATCACGGTCTCGCCGGCTGCCATGGTCTCGAAGGGTTCGTCGCCCGCGGCCCGGACGAGGTGCGCCGCGCCCACGTAGGCGTCGAGGTTCTCGCCCCCGATCGGGACCTGGTGCAGCACGGAGATGGCGTTGTAGGCGTCGGTCAGCGCGTTGATGCGAGGTAGCCCGTCCGGCGCGCGGCGGGTGAGCGCCTCCAGGCTGTTGCGGGTGCGCTGGGGCTTGGCCCCGAAACTGCGGAAGGCCTCCCGCCAGGCCGCGATGTGCGGCAGTTCCTCCACCGGTGAGGCGGCCAGCATCGACCGTGCGTGCTCCTCGGCCCGAACCACCAGATCGTCGACGTCGAACCCCGACTGCAGGTTCTCGGCCACGAGTAGAAGGACCCGGTAGTCGGGCCGCAGCTCGCGGACCGCTGGGTCGATGTGTGCGGAATCCAGGGCGGTGCGGCCGGACTCGGTGAGTGCGTTCATGATCGGGCTCCAACGTGGGGTTCGTAGACGGTCAGGATGAAGCGGGCAGGCCCATTGCCGGGGTTGGCGTAGCCGTGCGGGGCGTCGCCGGGGAACGAGGCGGCGTCGCCGGCTCGCAGGATCCAGGACTGCTCGCCGACACTCAAACGCACGCTCCCCTTGAGGACGGTCAGCATTTCGACCGTTCCGGCGCTGTGGGCCTCGCTGCTGTGGTCGTCGCCGGGACCGAGGTGCCAGTCCCACAGCTCGACGACATCGGGGGGCTCGGTCCCGGCGGCGAGGTAGGCTGCCCCACCGGCCTCGCTGCTCCACAGCGCCGCCCGGTCGGCCTTGCGCGTGATCGTCACCGCTGACTGCGGTCCCGGTGCGACCAGCGCCGGAAGGCCGACGCCGAGTGCATCGCTGAGTCGAAGCAGAGTCGCGATGCTGGGGTTGGTGGCGCCCTGCTCGATCGTGACGAGCATTCGCCGGCTCACCCCGGAACGCTGGGCTAGTTGGTCCAGCGTCCAGGAGCGGCGCTTTCGTTCCCCGCGGACCCGCTCACCGATCAGCGAACCGAGCGCGGCGGCCTCTTCATCCATGAGTGCATCATAATGCACTGCATAGAGTAGTCTGATACACCGTGTACGAGATCTCATTCATCTTCCGCCCCGGGGACTACGACGAGGAGTTCCATCGGCTCGACGCCGAGATCGACGCCATCGCACACGCCACCCCGGGGTACCAAGGGTCGCGGACGTGGCACTCGGCCGACGGGCGTGTGCTCAACGCCGTCTACAGCTGGGAGCATCTGGACAATCTCAAGGACTTCTCCCGGTCGGCGGCCCACCTGCAGGCCAAAGGCCAGTACCAGCGCTGGTACGCCGGCTACGAGGTGGTGGTCGCGCAGGTGATCAGCCGGTACGGAGACGGTCGGCTCGACCTGGGGTGAACGGGCTGTCCACCGTCTCGGCAACCATCGATGGACCGGGTTGCGTTGCCCGCAGGCATGTGCGTCCCGCACGATGGGGTCATGCCGGAAGGGGACGCCGTACGCCGCACCGCGCGTTCGCTCGACGCCGCGCTGGCCGACAGAGTGCTCGAGGCGTGTGATATCCGCGTGCCCCGGTTCGCCACAGTGGACCTGACCGGCCAGACGGTGCTCGGAACGCGGGCAGTCGGCAAGCACCTGCTCACCCGCACCGATGCCGGGCTCACCCTGCACAGTCACCGGCGCATGGAGGGCCGTTGGGTCACAGGTCCGCCGCACCTGCGAACCGGGCCCGGGCACCAGATCCGCGTGGTCCTGCGCACCGGCGATTCGGCCGCGATCGGAGTGCGGCTGGCCATGGTCGAGGTCGCTCGCACCACCGAGGAGTCCCGATGGGTCGGGCATCTGGGCCCCGACATCCTCGGCGAGGACTTCGATCCCGGCCTGCCGTTGCCCACGGACCGGCCTCTGGTCGAGATGCTGCTGGATCAACGCGTGATCGCGGGGATGGGCACGATCTGGGCGGCGGAGACCGCCTTCGGTCTGGGACTGTCGCCCTTCACCCCCCTGGGATCTGCCGACGCGTCGGGAGCCATTGAGAGCACGCGCACCAAGATGCTCACCGCTGTGCGGGGGGCGCGGCCGGCAATGATGGTGTTCGAGCGCACCGGACAGCCCTGCCGCGTGTGCGGCGCGCCGATCCGCTCGGGCCGGGTGGGGCGCGCCCCGCGCGACCGCGTCACGTACTGGTGCCCTTCCTGCCAGGGGTGACGATTCTCACGCGGTTCGATCCCGGGGCCGTTGTCATAGGCCGATCTACACTGGAGGTGTCCCCTCACCCAAGGAGTTGCCATGCTGAACGGCTCGCCCGCAGCGCAACTCACCGACGTCGATCCCCGCCGGCTCGGCGCGTGGGACGTCCAGGCCCGCATCGGTTCCGGTGGCATGGGCGTGGTCTACAAGGCCGTCTGCGGTGATGAGGTCGCCGCGGTCAAAGTCGTCCGCCCGGGTCTGCTGGACGACCCGCAGGTCGCGGCGCGGTTCGAGCGTGAGGCCCAGGTCCTGCGCTCGGTGCAGGACACCCACATCAGCCGGTTCCTCGACGCCGACATCGCCGGCACCCCCGCGTGGCTGGCCACCGAGTACATTCCGGGACCCAACCTCCGGGACGCGTTGTCGATCTGGGGTCCGTTGACCTCGCAGCGCTGGTGGGAGCTCGCTCGCGGGCTGGCACAGGCACTGGCGGTTCTGGAGATCCATGGGATCGCCCATCGCGACATCAAGCCGGCCAACGTCATCATGGCCGATCGCGGCCCGGTGCTCATCGACTTCGGCATCGCCCATCCCGAGGATGCGACGTCCCTGACCGCCACCGGCATCGTGACCGGCAGCCCCGCGTGGCTGTCGCCCGAGCAGGCCAACCTCGACGACCTCTCCGCTGCCAGCGATGTGTTCTCCCTCGGGTCGCTGCTGGTCTTCGCCGCCACCGCCCGGCCGCCGTTCGGGCAGGGCGCCACGGTCGCGGTGCTCATGAACATCCAGCGCGGTGAGCCCGATCTCGCCGGCATCGACCCGACCCGCACGGCGCTGCTCAAGCGGATGCTGGCCAAGGACCCCACGCAGCGTCCCAGCGCGCGCGAGGTGCTCGACATCGCGCGCGCGGTGGGCAGTGGCGACGACCGGACCGTGGATCTGCGAATGCCTCCCGCGCACACCACCCAGCCGATCCGCCCGGTTGCCCCGGTGCGGCAGGATGCAGCAGTCGGCGGTTGGCGCAAACCGGCCGCGATCGTGGCCGCGGGCCTGATGGCGCTCGTCGTCGGTTTCCTCGGCTTCAGCGCACTCGACGGTGACTCGACCACACCCACCGGGCCCGACGCCACTGCCAGCGAGCCCGCGCAGACCCCGCAGCCGCAGGAGGCGCCGGCCTTCCCCGGCTCGGATCAACTCCGCTCCGGCGACTGGCTGCTGTCGCAGTACGCGATCTCGCAGGACAACGGCAACCTCGTGATCAACGGCACGGTGCAGAACTCCGGGTCGAAGGCCGCGAGCACCGAACTGACGGTCTACTACTACGTCGACGGTAAGGCGGTCGCGGTCGCCACGGGCAGCACGGGTGAGGTGGCGCCGGGTTCCAGCGCGAATGTGACGCTGACCAGCGACGACGCATGGCAACCGGGCAATCCGGTGCTGGTGGTCGAGGCGTCCTAGGTCGTCACGCAGAATCCGGGAGCACTTCGGAAATCCGGGAGCGTTGCGGGTGCCGCGGGCTCGCAGATCCCCGGACTGCTCGCGGATGGGGCCGGGCAGACCTCAGGTCGTCACCGGTTCGCGTCGCCGACGGCGCAGCCACCTCACGACCAGCCACACGAAGACGACCAGGGCCACGAGGATCAGGATCGGCGCCAGGATTGCGGCGAAGGCCAGTGCTGTCGATGCGATGTCCTCGCCGGTGCTCACCACCGGGGCGGCCGCGCCGGCGGTGCCCGCGTTGAGCACCGGGCGCATCGCGGCCTTCGTCCCGTGAACGGTACCGGCGGTGATCAGGCCGGCGATGAGCGCGACCACAGGTGGGATGTCAGTGCCCAGACTCGTGCTCGCCGCGAAGAGCACCGCGCCGGCGGCGGGTCGCACGACGGTCTGGATCACGTCGTTGACGGAGTCGACGGCGGGGATCTTGTCGGCGAGCACTTCGACGAGCAGAAGGACCACCAAGACCCCGAGCACCCAGGGGTTGGCGAGGTTGTCGAACGGGGCGCCGAAGTCGACGACGTCGAAGAACTGCAGGAATCCGACGATCACCAGCGGGATGTACGCGTTGAGACCGGCCGCGGCGGCAAGGCCGAGCCCGGTCAGGATGGCGGTCGCAAGATCCACTCGAACAGGGTACGCCCGGTCCGCGGGTCGTGACTACGGGCGACCGGTGTTGCCGCAGACCCGGAGGGGTGTCCCCGGCTGCCTGTGGGTGCTGCGACCATCGACGGTATGTACCCGCTCTTCCTGCGCCTTCGAGGCCGACACGTGCTCGTGGTCGGCGGTGGTCAGGTGGGGACCCGACGGGTGGAACGCTTGCTGGAGGCGGGCGCGCGGGTGAGCGTCGTGGCTCCGTCCCCCACCGCGAGGCTGGCAGCCCGCACTGACATCGAGTTGCACGAGCGCGCCTTCGAGGCAGCAGATGTGGAGGGGATGTGGCTGGTTCAGGCATGCGCTCCCGCCGAGGTGAACGCGGAAGTCGTGCAGGCCTGTGAGCACCGTCGGGTCTGGTGCGTCGATGCCGCCGATGCCGCGACGTCCCCGGCGTGGACCGGTTCGGTGGTCACCGGCCCCGACGGGGTGGCGATCGCGGTGTCGGGCGGGGGCGACCCGGGCCGGGCCAGACTCCTGCAGTCCGAACTCGCACGGGCGCTGTCCGGTATCGACCTGCGCCCGCAGCGGCCGGGACCCGGCAGCGTCGCATTGGTCGGTGCCGGGCCGGGGGATCCCGATCTGTTGACCGTGCGCGCGCGGGACCTCCTCGCAGCCGCGGACGTCGTTGTGGCCGATCGGCTCGCCCCGCGCGCGGCACTGGACCTGACCCACGGGCGGATCGTGCACGTGGGAAAGAGCCCAGGGGATCACACAGTCGGTCAGGAGGACATCAACGAGATCCTGGTCGCCGAGGCGCGCGCCGGTTGCCGGGTCGTGCGACTCAAGGGCGGTGACCCGTTCGTGCTCGGCCGTGGCGGGGAGGAACTGGCGGCGTGCCTTGCGGCCGGAATCGAGGTCGAGGTCGTTCCCGGAATAACCTCCGCGGTGGCCGTGCCCGCGGCTGCCGGTATTCCTGTCACGCACCGTGGGATGGCCACCGGGTTCCTGGTGGCGACGGCACACGGCGAGGACCCAGCACTCGTCGCGCACCTCGCGGCGATCCCACCGGAGATCACCATCGTCTTGCTCATGGGCGTGAGGTCGCTGCAGATGGTGGTGGATGTCCTGCTCGCCGAACGCGACCCTGACACCCCGTGCGCGATCATCGAGCGCGGGTGGACGCCCGAGCAGAGGACGGTCACCGCCAGCCTTGCCACGGTGGTGCAGACAGCCGCGGATGCCGGCGTGCGGGCGCCGTCGATCGTGGTGGTCGGAGCGGTGGCCGCTCTGCACGAGCAGTTCGCAGATGTGGCGCGGCTGTCCGCAGGGGCGGGTCTTATCGCTGACTGAGTGGACATTGGACATTGCACACCGGCATCACACCTAGACCCGGCGCACCGCCACGCAGGTGACGTCGTCGCGCCGCCAGTCCGCCGACCGTGCCCGTGCCGCCGCCAGTAGATGGGCGATGATCCCCGCGCTGGTCTCCTCCTGGGTGATCGCGTCGGATACCAGCACCGCCAGGCCGTCGTCGCCGAGTTCCGCGCGCTGCTCATCGTGCGACTCGGTCAGTCCATCGGTCCACAGCAGCAGCAGTGCGCCGATGTCCAGATGGGTGTGCTGGTTGGTCCACGTGCCACCCAGCACGCTCAACAAGGGCCCGGTCCCCACGAGTTCAGTCGTCGCGCTGTCCGTGATGAGCCATGCAGGCGGGTGCCCGGCGTTGGCCCACGTGAGGAATCCGGTCTGCGGCTCGATCACCACGACGATGCACGTGGCGAAGCGGGAGGCAACGCGGAAGCCGCTCGCGGCGTGGCTTAGGGCCAGGGCCGGGTCGGCGTTCTGCGCCAGGGACAGTTCGAGGACGTGCTTGAGCCGCAGAGCCTCCATGCCGGCTTCGGGGCCATGTCCGCTGACATCGGTCAGCGCGATCGCCAACTGTCCGTCGTAGAGCACCTGGGCGCTCCACCAGTCTCCCGCCAGCACTCCCTCGGCCGGCTCCTGCACCCCGGCGAAGTCGAGCCCGGCCACGGGCTCGGAATGGCTGTCCGCGAGTTCCTCCCGGATGGCCGCGACGACCGGACCCTGCTGGGCCAGTCCCTCATCGGCCTGCCGGGCTCGATCGACCTCTCGGGTGAGTGTGCGCCGCATGGTCTCCGCGTCCTGGCCCACGTCGCGCAACTCCGGCGGGCCGGAGGGCACGATCGGCTCCTCATGGTGGCCCTCCTGGGCCACGGCGACGAGCTGGTCCTGCAACTCCCGCAAAGGCCGCAGAACCCCCCGCAGCAACAGCACGGAGAAGACCGCCAGCAGCCCGAAGAACGTCAGGATGCTGATGTTCAGGATGCGGGACAGCCGCACGAACTGGTCCTCCTGGATCGCTGCGGCCAACTCCGTCTGAACGCGGATCTGATCCTCGAGGGCGTGGGTGAACGTGCGGACATCGTTGTACAGATTGCGACTGGTCCCGGTGCGCACGAGCGTTCTGGCCGCCACCCGGTCACCGGCCCGCGTGGCTTCGATGATGGGCCGGGTTCCCTGACGCTTCCAGGTGCGGTACGCGTCGCGGGTGTCGCCGAGCAGGCGCGTGAGCTGCGGCTGACCCTCGAACAGTGTCTTCAGGCGCGCGAACTCGGCGTCGGCACGGGCCGTGCCCTCGACGTAGCTGCTGAGATCGACGACATCCTCGGTGAGCGCGTAGGCGGTCACGGCCGAATCCATCTCGGCCAGGGCCGTGTTCAACGAGGACACCCCCTGGGCCGCGGGCTGCAGTCGGGAGGTGACGTCGCTGGTGGTCGTAGCGACGGTCGTGTAGCCCGAACGCAACGCCACAGCTGCGACCAGCACGAGGATCACGGCCACCAGCAGCAGGAGCCAGATGCGGGCGCGCAGGGTCACGAGGGCACGCTACTGGTTCGGGTGGCGGGACGGAGGCGCGCTGGGACTGGCTCCGAGCCGCGTTGTTACCCGGTGTGACCTAGGTCATACCCTCCGCAACCGGGGGTCAGGGAGCTGGACAAAGAGATTAAACCGGGTGAAAACTTCCCATTCCGTGGCCGTATTGCCCCATTTGCCACTGAATCCGTTGTGGGAACCCCATATGGCAGCCCATAAGGTAAGGCTTACATTGGTGGAATTAACAAATTCTTTACGTCAGACTGACAGCTATGAACGCGCTGAATCTGTCGCAGTGGCAGTTCGCCATCACCACCGTGTACCACTTCTTCTTCGTGCCCATCACCATCGGAACATCGTTCCTGGTCGCCGGCATGCAGACCGCGTGGGTACGGACCGGGGACGAAAAGTGGCTGCGAGCTACGAAATTCTTCGGAAAGCTCTTCCTCATCAACTTCGCGATGGGGGTTGTGACCGGCATCGTGCAGGAGTTCCAGTTCGGCATGAACTGGAGTGACTACAGCCGGTTCGTCGGGGACGTCTTCGGAGCTCCGCTGGCCATGGAGGGCCTGCTGGCGTTCTTCCTCGAGTCCACGTTCTTGGGCCTGTGGATCTTCGGCTGGGACCGATTGCCGAAGAAACTGCACCTGGCGACCATCTGGCTGGCCGCCAGTGGCACCCTGATCAGCGCGTACTTCATCCTGGCCGCCAACTCGTTCATGCAGCACCCGGTCGGCTACACGTTCAATCCTGAGACCAACCGCGCGGAGATGAACGACATCGGCCAGGTCCTTTTCCAGCCCCTGGCGATGATCACCTTCTCGCACGTCATCACGATGGCCTTCCTGGTGGCCGGGCTGTTCGTGGCCGGCGGTATCCTGGGTGGGCTCGCCGGCACCCGTTCTGCCAAATCGCTGTCGGAACGGCGCGGCGCGCTCAACATTGTGTTCGCAGTCGTCATTATTGTCGTGGCGATCTATATGCTGGTGCGTAACTTGTCCCTGTCCTGAGCGTAGAACAGGTCGGGGCCGACCGCGAGACCGGATATGACCGATGTGAACGACAAGGCCGGGAACCCGGCACCGACCCGCCGCCAGGCGCTGGGCCTTGCCATGGGGGCGGACGATTATGTCGCCAAGCCCTTTTCCCAGCGGCTGCTGATCGCGCGGATCAAGGCGATCCTGCGCCGCGCCGAAATTTCTCGCGTGGGCGCGGAACCGGCCG
>CALFYG010000045.1 GCA_937952095.1 uncultured Micrococcales bacterium
CCCCCTCCTCGCGCCGCGGAGCGACGGTAGGCAACCGAAGAACGAACGCGGTCCCGGACGAATCGCTCTCGCGGCGCTTGCCATCAAACACAATTTCTCCACCGAGAACTCCGCGAACGATGTTTCGAACAATTGCAAGTCCGAGCCCCGAGCCACCGGCACCGAGCTTCGTCGTGTAAAAGGGCTCGAAGGCGCGCGCCGCGACGGCGTCTGTCATGCCCACGCCGTCGTCGGCAAAGCGAATCTGTACGAGCGAATTTCGGCAGGACGCGCGGATGGTAATCGTCCCCACGTCGGTGCGGTCGGGGTCCACGTAGGCGTGGAGGAGCGCGTTTTGAATCAGGTTTGCGAACACCTGCTCCAGCGGCCCCGGGTAAGAATCAAGGGAGATCGCCCCTTCGAGTTCCAACTGAATGGTGACGTTCGCCGCGCGGAGTTGGGGGCGAAACGGCGCCAGGAGTTCCTCAAACATCTCATCGAGTGTAAACGTGCGGCGCCGCTCGCTCGTTTGGTCGATGGCGACCGCCTTGAACTGGGCGATCAGGCGCGATGCGCGATCGTGGCTCCGCGCGAGGAGGTCGGCGGCGTCGGCGTGCTGGCCCGACGCTGGTACGCCCCACGCGTCTCCCCGAGTGGTGCGGTTGGTTTCGTCGGGATCTGCGACGGCGGTGATCGTGGCGTGTGTGGAGTGTAGGTACGCCGCAGCGTGCAGATCACTTATGCGACCGCAGCCGATGAATCCGACCCGAATCATGGACCCTCCAGGGTGGCGACGCCTACGAGGCTACTCCGGACGATCCTCGCGAAGCGGGCATTCGCGACGCCGGTGGCGTTATGGTCGGGTCGTGTCGGGGACCACGCAGGTCGCAGCCCTCCAGGAGCCGACCAAGAAGGTGAACTGGATCTTCTTGGTCAGCATCACGCTCGCCAACATCGGGATCCTCATGGTCCTGATCACCCCGTTGAACAACCTGCTGCCCCGCTATGCCGACGCGATCACCGGCGGTGACGGCAAAGAAGCGGCGCTTGCGTGGGTGAGTGGCCTCGGGGCCGTCGCGGCGATGGTCTTCAACCCGTTGGCCGGCGCCTTCTCCGACCGCACGTCGTCCCGGCTCGGTCGACGCCGGCCCTGGATCATCGGTGGTGCACTCGTGGCAGCGGGGTTGATGGTGGTGATGTCCTATCAGGACAGCATCCTCGGGCTGGCGGTCCTGTGGTTCCTGGTGCTGGCCGCGGCGAACATGGCGTTCTCCGCGATGACCGCCTACATCCCTGATCAGGTCCCCGTCGATCAGCGCGGTTTGGTGTCAGGGTTCGTTGGGCTCGCGCAGGTGCTCGGCGTGGTGGTTGGTGTCGCGTTGGTCTCCTACGTCGTGCCGGATCTACAACAGGGCACCTGGCTGGTCGCTGGGGTGATGGTCGTCCTGCTGATCCCGATGGTCACGCTCATCCCGGATGCGCGGCTGCCCAAGGAGGCGATCGCGCCCTTCCACTGGGGGCGGTTCTGGTCCGGCTTCTGGGTGAGCCCGAAGCAGTACCCCGACTTCGCCTGGGCGTGGATCACACGGTTCCTCGTCTGGCTCGGGACGGCGCTGGCCACCATCTACCTGTTGTTCTACCTCCAGGACTTCCTGGAGTACCCACAGCCGGAGCAGGGGCAGACCACGCTGATCGGGCTGTACGGGCTGGGGACGATCGTGACGGCGGTGATCGGTGGCCGCCTGTCGGACAAGAGCGGGAAGCGCAAGATCTACGTGATCGTGGCGTCGATCGTGATGGGCTTGTCGGTTCTCATCCTGGCCCTTGTCCCGGTGTTCGCGGCCGCCTGCATCGGTGCCTTCCTGCTCGGCACCGGGTACGGGGTGTACCTCGCTGTCGACCAGGCGCTGATCACGCAGGTCCTGCCGGCCGCTGAGGACCGCGCTCGCGACCTCGGTGTCATCAACATCGCGAACACCGCCCCGCAGATCATCGCCCCGGTGCTCGCCGCGCCCCTGGTGACGCTGTTGGGGTACCCCGCGCTGTTCGGCGCGACCGCGGTGGTCATGGTGCTGGCGGGGATCCTGGTGCGGTTCATCCGCAGTGTCCCGTAGCCACCACCTGGCCTACCGTTGAGCCATGGCCAACCTGCTCGTCTCCAACGGCGACAACGAGTTCGTCGGCAAGTTGATCGAGTCGCTCATCACGAAGCACGGGGTCGAGGTCACTGCGCTGATCGACCACGGCGATCTTGAGCCGGGCTCCCACAGCCACGTGCTTGTCACGATGCCTACCGACGCCGAAGCGACGACGCGTGCGAAGGCCCTCGTGGACGCACTCGACGACGAGCACGTCCTGTTCATCGCCAACGAACTCGACCCCGAGCATCACGAGGTCATGGACCACATCAAGGCCGCCGGCAACCCGTGGACGATCGTGCACCCGGTGTCGATGATGGACTTCTCCTTCGCCGCGCTGCCACCGCAGATCCAGATGGCCGGGGTGGTGTTCGGGATCTCCGGGAACGCACCCATCGGGTTCGTCGCCGCTTCCGACATCATGCGGGTGCTGGCCACGATCATCGCCGAGGGTGGTCACGCCGGGCAGGAGTACGTCTGCACAGGTCCGGAGGCGATCGATATGCCGACGGTGGTCGCGCACCTGTCGTCGGCCATCGGCCGCAGTGTCGACTACATCGACCTCGACGAGGATGAGCTGACGAAGTTGATGGTGCAGTACGGCCGGCAGGACCCGGAGGTGATCGAGCGTTTGATCATGAGCCACCTTCGCGCCTGGCGCGACGGTCGGGCCGATGTCGTGACGACCACCGTTGAGGAGATCACCGGTCAGCAGCCGATGAGCGTGGCGCAATGGTTCGCCGAGCACTCCGACGACTTCGCCAAGGGCCCGTCCCTGGCGCAGCGGGCGGCAGGGGCCTTGGTCAAGGCCCGCTACAAGGATCGGATCCTGGGCTCGGGCTGACGCCGGTCTTCCGTAGTTGTTGCCAAGTTGGGCGACACGCGGGCGAGTCTTCCCAACAGCGCAGCAAGGATCAGGCGGACAGCCGTTGCTCCCCGGCCAGTCGCGCCGGCGAGGCGACCAGGGCGAACCTCAGCATTCGCAGGGAGGCATCGGCCAACACCCTGTCCACGGCCGCCAACCTCGGCGACGAGTCCAACATGTCCAACGCCCACGGCGGCAGGCTGTTCCATGCCGCGCGGGCCAGCACCCGGTACCCCGGCTTGAGAGTCAGCGGCATCGGCGCCTCGAGGATGAAGCGCTGGGTCCGGCGCACATCTGCGTCCACGCGCAGCTCCGGGCGGAAGTCGTTGAAGGCATCGACCAACTCCGCGACGGTTGTCGGTGGGTCCAGGACGCCCATCGCGCGCGCGACCACCGCCATGTCGCGCACGTAGGCATCGGGATCGATCCGGCCGTCGCGGCCGTAGTCGAGGTACGCGCGCAGCATCGAATCGGTCAGCGCGATATGCACCCACAGCAGCAACCGGGGGTCCTGCGCAGAGTACGGCCGGCCGTCCGGCGCGGTGCCCTGCACACGGGCGTGCATCGACTGGATCGCACCGATCGTCTGCTCGGCCAGCGACTCTGAGCCATAGGTCGTCGCGGCGATGAAGGCCCCGGTGCGCTGCAGCCGCCCGAAGGGGTCCTCGCGGTACGTCGAGTGCCGGTCCACACCGGCGAGCGCGAGAGGATGCAGCGCCTGCAGCAGCAGCGAGCGGATCCCGCCGAGGAACGTCGCCACCGACCCGTGCACCGTCCAGATCGCGTCGCCGGGGACAAACCACCCCGGGGCGCCGGGCGGCTGTGAAATCGCGCGCGCGACCTCACTGGCACCGTCGGTGCGCCCCGAGAGGATCTCCCGGACCTGCCCCGCGAGCGGAGCCAGCGCCACTTCAACACCCATCTACCCACCGTCGCAGTGGTGGGGCCGGTGCGCAATCGGTGCCAGACTGTCCAGATGCGCGCAGCAGTGAGACACACCTATGGCGGGCCGGTCGCCATCGAGCAGGTCGACCCGCCGCAGATCGCCGACGACGAGGTGCTCGTGGAGGTGCGCGCTGCGGGACTCGACCGCGGCGTGCTGCACCTGTGGGAAGGCACCCCCTACGCGCTGCGGCTCGTGTTCGGTCTTCGGCGACCCAAGAACCCGGTGCTCGGACTCGATGTCGCCGGACGTGTGGCAGAGGTGGGCTCTGCGGTCAGCGGCTTCGCCGTCGGCGACGAGGTGTGCGGCATCGCGCGCGGGTCCTTCGCCGAACTCGCAGCCGCCCCCGCTGCCAAGGTGGTGCACAAGCCCGCCGACCTGGGATTCGACGAGGCGGCGGCGCTACCGATCTCTGGACTCACCGGCCTGCAGGCGGTGCGCGAGGCGGGGGTTCGCGCTGGGCAACGGGTTGCGGTGCTCGGAGCCTCCGGGGGTGTGGGCATCTACGTGGTCCAGATCGCCCACGCGGCAGGTGCCCACGTGACGGCGGTGTGCAGCCCCGCCAAGGCCGCTCTCGTCCGGGAACTCGGCGCCGACGAAGTGCTCGACTACGCGAACCCGATGCCGCAGGGTGCCTTCGACGTGGTGTTCGCCATCGGCGGCAACCTGCCGGTCAGGTCGCTGCGGGCGATGCTCACCGAGCGTGGCGTCCTGCTCGTGATCGGAGGTGAAGGCGGTGGGCAGATCCTGGGGATCGGCCGGCAGATCCGGGCGGTGATGTGGAACCCCCTGGTCGGTCAGCGCATGGGAATGCTGGTGTCCAAGGAGTCCGGCGAGGATCTGCAGGTCCTGATGGACATGGTCGTGGCGGGATCGGTGCACCCGGTGATCGGTGCCCGCTATCCGTTGGAGCAGGCCGGGCAGGCGCTCAACGACATGGCTGCCGGCCGGCTTCGGGGCAAAGCAGTGATCGAGGTCGGGTGACCGTGGCGTACCGAACTGGTTGACTCGGGTCGCGACACGCCGTCCGCGGTGTGCACCAATCGGCGTGTCGCGCTGACCGACTGCTTCGGCCAACCAGTTCAGTACGTGCGGTGACCACTACCGTCGAGCTATGGAGATCTTGCGCACCCCCGACGACCGATTCGCCGACCTGCCCGACTTCCCGTGGCAGCCGAAGTATGTGGACATCAACGGCATGCGGATGGCCTACGTCGATGAGGGTGAGGGGGAGCAGACCGTGCTGTGCCTGCACGGGGAACCGACGTGGAGTTACCTGTACCGCAAGATGATCCCGGTGTTCCTCGAGGCGGGGATGCGGGTGGTGGCTCCGGACTGGTTCGGTTTCGGTCGCAGCGACAAACCCGAGGCCGACGCCGACTACACGTGGGACTTCCACCACTCGTCGATGTTGCGGTTCGTGGAGTCGCTGGGTCTCGAGAACGTGACCCTGGTGGTCCAGGACTGGGGTGGCCTGCTCGGGCTCACGCTGCCCGTGAGCCACCCGGAGATGATCCAGCGGCTGCTCATCATGAACACCGGGTTCGGTGTGGGCACCAAACCCACCGACGGCTTCCTCGCGTGGCGTGACTACGTCGCCAACACCCCGGACTTCAACGTCGGTGAACTGATGGGCCGCGCCGAGCCGAGCCTGACCCCGGCGGAGGTCGCGGCCTACGACGCACCCTTCCCCGACCACCGGTACAAGGCCGGTGTCCGCCGGTTCCCGATGCTGGTACCGACCACCGAGGACGCCGACGGCGTCGAGGTCTCTCGCGCGGCCGCGATGTGGTGGGCCAGCGAGTTCGACGGCGAGTCCTTCATGGCGATCGGCATGCAGGACCCGGTGCTCGGCGAGCAGGTCATGAACCTGATGCACAAGTTCATCAAGGGCTGCCCGGAACCGATGCGAGTGGAGGCCGGGCATTTCGTGCAGGAGCACGGCGAGCCGATCGCCCGCGCGGCCCTGCAGTCGTGGGGCTTGTTGCCCTAGGCGCGGAACATCGTCTCCACGCCCCGGGCCGGGCGCCACAGCCGGATTCGCAGGCGCGGTGGGGTCTCGTCGGTCAGCCCGGTGAAGACCACCGACGTCACGTCGATCCGGAAACGACCGGGGCTCACCTCCACAGCGACGCCGGAGAACTTGGCCTCGCCCTCCCAGTCATCGCCGATCGGGTCGATCGTCGGGCTGTGGATCGCCACCCGCGGATCGCGCCGCAGGTCGAGGGCTTTGCGGGCATCGTCGGGGGTGCCGATGTAGACCTGGCCGTCGGTGAACTCCACCTCGGTGCCACTGATGCGGGGTGCGCCGTCGGCCCGCAGGGTCGCCATCGTGCAGTGCTTGCGGCGGGTGAAGGCCGCTTTGACATCCGCTGCGAGCGACGGGTCGTCGGTTTCGAGTTCACTGATCATCGAGGACAAGTTCCCGTAGTTCGTCGATCGATTCCAAGAAGTGGTCGAGGATCCGTTCCGGGTCGTCGGTGATCCCGGTGTCGGAGTGGACCGAGAAGTTGAGCTGGCCGTTGAGGCTGTAAATGCCGAACGACAGGTTCATGTTGCCGCTCAAACCACCCATGCCCCAACTGCCGAGCACCTTGCCGCCGGCGACGTAGATGGGGTGCCGCGGGCCGGGGACGTTGGTGGTCACTCCGATCGAATGCTCCTGCGTGACCTTGTGCAATGCGCGTTCGAGGTCGGGGGTCATCAGCGACGACACCGAGATCAGCCCGAAGGACACGATCGGCATCTGCGAATCCTTGAGCTCTTCAACCCGGCGATGGATCTCCTGCAACTGCTCCACCGGGTCCTCGATGCTCACCGGGAGTAGAACGGGGATCAGCCCGAAGCGGTTGCCCAGCGTGCGGGGTAGGTCCGCGTCCGGCCGCCGCAAACTCACCGGCACTGCGGTGAAGAGGTCGTCGACGGTGAGGCCGTCGTTCTCGACCAGATACTTGCGCAGAGAGTTGGTGAGTACGGCAAGCAGGACGTCGTTGATCGTGGTGCCGGTGGCGCGGCCGATGTCCTTGATCGGCTGTAGGTCGACCGGCTCGATCCAGTCGACCTTCTTCTCGCCGCTGACCTCGCCGTGCAGGATCGTCTTGCCGGGCCGCGGCGCGAAGAGGAACTCGACGGCGTTCTTCGACGCTTCCGTGGTGTCCTCTGCCACCCCGATCACGTCGGTGCCGAACTCGATGAAGCGCTTGGGGTGCAACGCGACCGAGAGGGTCTCCTGCACGAAATCGAGCGGGCTGCGCACGATGTCCACGACCGGTTTCGTGGCCTTGCCGACGAGGTCACGCTTGCGGCGGCGGGGTTTGTCCACGGTGGTGGGGCGGTCGACGGTCTCGGTCTCGTCGCACAGACTCAACACCAGCCGGACCAGCGCCCAGCCGTCGGCGATGCTGTGCTGGATGCGGCTGTGCACCGCCGTGGTGCCACCCCGGTAGTTCTGGATGACGTACATCTTCCACAGCGGCCGCTCCCGGTCGAGCAGTTGCGAACGCTGTGCCGAGACCAGTTCTGCGAGTTCCTCCTTCGTGCCCGTCTCGAGGATGAGGACCTCGATGTGGTTGGTGATGTCGAACTCGGGGTCGTCCTCCCAGTGCGGCAGGTACAACGGATTGCGGGAGGGTCGCAGGCGCTGGCTGAACGTGGGGTACTTGTCGACGATGCGTTCCTGGACGATCTGTGTGAAGAGGTCTGGGTCGATCTCGCGGTCGAGCCACATCAGCGATGAGACGGTCTGGTTGTTCTTCTCCCACTCGCTGTAGAGCCATGCTGCGTCCGCTGGGGAAAGTCTGCGCTCTGCCACGCAGGCGAGTCTAGTCCCGGCGCCGCGTGAACACAATGCGCGCATGGCCGGCACGCTGGCGCTGGTAGTGGCACATCCGGACGACGATGCGTACGGGGTGGCGGGGACGGTCGCCCTGTACGCCGATCATCCCGACTTCCGGTATGTGCTGATCCACGCGACCGATGGTGGGGCTGGCGAGATCGCGCCCGGGTTCCCTGCGACACGGGAGACGCTGGGGGCCATCCGCCGGGAGGAGGACCGGCGGGCCTGGGTCGCGTTGGGCCGGGTGCCCGATCGCCACGAATGGCTCGGCTACCCGGACGGGCAGGTGGCTCAGGCCGAGGACCTCACGGACCGCGTCGCGGGGATCCTCGCGCAGGAGCGTCCGGATGTGGTGGGGACCTTCGGCCCGGATGGGATGACAGGACATCCTGACCACATCGCCGTGGGCGCGGCCACCGACGCGGCGTTCCACCGCTTCGCAGGTGATGGCGGGCCGGGATTCAAGCGACTGCTCCACGGCGCGATGCCGGAGTCGGTGTTCCAGCGCTGGAACGCCTCGCGGGTGCGTCGCGGGGAGTCCGCGTGGGATCCGACCGAGGTGTACCACCTGCGTGGTGTCCCGGACGATCAGATCGGTATGACGGTCGACGTCAGATCGGTTGCCGATCGCATCGTCGCGGGCTTGCGGGAACACCGCAGCCAAGCGCACGTGATCGGTTCCATGTCCGACGCCGATTGGGCCCGCGCGGTCAGCCGCGAGCACTACGTCGTCGCGTGGCCACCGGGGCAGTCAGGACTGACCGATGTGTTCGAGGGTCTCGCCTGACCGTTCCCCACAACTGGGCCGCCGACGTCGCCCAGGTCTGGAATCGGCCCACTTATGGGGTTGGGATGTCTGGATTGCGGCCTTTGGTGCCGAGGCTGGCCCCCACAACTGGGCCGGGAGCGCCGACTCAGGCCCAGTTATGGGGAGCGAGGCCCGGCACGTACGCTCGAACCCGTGGAGTTCACCGGCACCCAGGCGTATCTGACCAACCCCGCACTCGAGGCGGCTGTGCGCTGCGCCCTTGTGCTGGAGAAGCCGCTGCTGGTGCGCGGCGAGCCGGGTACGGGCAAGACATTGCTGGCCGAAGCCGTGGCCGAGGCGCTGGACATGCCGCTCATCACGTGGCACGTCAAGAGCACCACCCGGGCGCAGGAGGGCCTGTACCACTACGACACCGTGCAGCGCCTCTACGACTCCCGCTTCGGCGACCACG
>CALFYG010000046.1 GCA_937952095.1 uncultured Micrococcales bacterium
GCCTGATCGCGCTGGCCATCGACGATGCGGGGCCGACCTTGTCCGGCCTGGTGAACGATCTGCTGCTGGCCTGCTATGGCCCGCGCTTCACGGTGGCCATCGAGACCCTGCAGGAGACGGCCAAGGGAGAGCAGCGCGAGGGCTTCGACATCCGCGTCTACGACGCAGAGTCGGGCGAGGACAAGAGCGTCACGGCGATGAGCGGCGGCGAGAGGGTCTGGATCTCATGCCGGTCACGGCATGAGATCCACTATGCCGAGAACCCGGATATGCCGAGTGCGCGATCCGGCAGGCGTCCCGGCCCCTGCAACTGCGCCGCAGGTACCTGCGAAGCGATGCGGCATAACACGCCGGGATCCGGGACGATGAGCCCTGACGCGCGCGGTGGCAAGAGCCTCAGCCTGATGAGCGGTGGTGAGCGAACCTTCATCGACGCCTGCCTGACGCGCGCGATCGCCCTGTACCTGGCCCAGAACACCGGACGGCGATTCGATACGCTCTTCTCCGACGAGGCCGATGGGCCACTCGATCCAGAACACAAGCGCATGTTCATGGCGATGAAGCGCGAGGTCCTTCGGCTCGGCGGCTACCGGCAGGAGTTCTTCATCACCCAGACCCCGCACCTCGCGGCGATGGCAGATGCAATCATCGACCTCGACGCCATGCGGGTCGAGCCGCGAGCGGGCATCGATGCTGCCCATCGGTGACACGAACTACACGGGTTCACGGTAGCGCCTCGCGGCCATATGTTCGGCTCCGCCGGGGACGGTTTCCCCGGAAGGAGACCCTCATGGAAGAGTTGTTTGTGCGCCCGCGCGCACTGACGCGGATGCGCGAAGGCCCGCTGGGCATGTGCATCGATACCTTCATCGGTTCATTGGCAGCAAAGGGCTATAGCCGCGACTCGCGACGCCGCGCCGCATGGTTGGTTGGAGACTTCAGCCGCTGGTTGGACGGACGCGGCGTAGCCGCCGCGGCAGTAGCCGAAGACTTGGTCGATGCCTTCTTGCGTGGCCGCAGGCGCCGTCGCGCCCCGAGGGCCGAAGACCGTTCGACGCTGCTGCGGCTGCTCGCGCATCTCGCGGCACAGGGCATCATCTCCACACACTCACCTGAGCGCGATCCAACCGCGATTGAGCAGATCGAGGCCGAGTATGTCGACTACATGCGCTACGAGCGCAATCTGGCGCCTGCGACCATCCGCTCCAACCGGATCACGGCCAGGAATCTGTTGACGTTTCTCTTCGCCGGTGGGCCTTTGACGTTCGACAGCGTTGCGGCGCGGGACGTCATGGCCCACATCAGGCTGACGACGAAGGCGTGCCGTCCGAACTCTGCATGCAGAGTCGTCGGTGGAGTTCGGGCCTTCCTACGGTTCGCGCTTTACCGCGGCTGGCTCGACACCGATTTGTCTGCGCATATACCGGCGCCGGCTGTTTGGTCGCAGTCATCGATTCCCCGCTCGCTCCAGGACGATCAGGTTCTGCGCACCATCGCTCAATGCGATCAGGCTACACCGAGTGGCTGTCGTGACTACGCGGTCATCCTCCTACTTGCGCGGCTCGGGCTGCGGGCTGGCGAGGTGGTAGCTCTACAACTGGAGGACATCGACTGGCACACCGGCGAGTTACTGGTTCGCAATGGACAAACCCGAGTCGATCGCCTCCCGCTTCCATACGAAGTGGGCCAAGCGCTGGCGCAATACTTGAGCGAGGCTCGACCACGCTGTTCCTCCCGGCAGGTCTTCCTCCGAGCACAGGCGCCGATGGAGGGGTTCTCCAGCGGAACTGCTGTTGCAGCGATCGTCCGCCGCGCGCTTGAGCGCGCCGGTGTCGATGCGCCGAGCAAGGGAGCCCATGTGCTCCGTCATACGTTGGCCACACGACTGCTGCGCGAGGGGTCGTCACTGCCCGAGATCGGCGAAGTGCTGCGTCACCGCCAGCAGCAGACAACGACGATCTATGCGAAGGTGGACTTTCCCTCCCTGCGGGCCATCGCTCCTTCTTGGCCGGGAGGTGCGCAATGACGCCGCTGAGACGGGCCGCCACCGACTACCTTGCACTTCGGCGAGCGCTCGGGTTCAAGCTTCGGGCGAACGAAGATGCGCTGATCGAGTTCACGGACTTTCTCGACGGGCGCGGCGTCACGACCATCACGGCAGCCGCCGCCGTAGAGTGGGCCCTGAGCAAACCATCCACGCGTCCTGGCTTCGCCGCCGATCGGCTCCGTCGAATTCGCGGCTTCACGCTCCACCACCGGTTGCTTGACCCCGCCACGGAGGTCACCCCTGCCGACCTCCTTCCTTCACATCGACATCGGCGACAACCGTACCTGTACTCGGACGATGAGCTTGCTCGCTTGATGGCTCGCGCGTTGACGCTGCCTCCTACAGATGGCCTGCGAGGGGCGACCTACCACTGCCTCTTGGGGCTGCTCAGCGTCACCGGGATGCGGCTCGGTGAGGCGATCCGTCTCGAGGTCGGCGATGTTGATCTCGACCAAGGCTTGCTGACCATTCGGCAGACGAAGTTCGGCAAGTCTCGGCTGGCTCCGATTGCTGACTCGACCAGGTCGGCACTCGCGGAATACCGCGCGCACCGCGATCGCTTCGCCAAACGGTTGGCGCCGCCGCAGTTCTTCATCTCGGGTCGGCGGACGGCACTCGACCCGGGACACATCCATCGGACCTTCTATCAGCTGCTCGACCAGGCGGAGGTGCATGCCCCCGTGGGTGTTCCACGCCCTCGGTTGCATGACCTGCGCCACCGCTTTGCCATCCAAACGTTGCTGCGCTGGTACCGATCCGGCCAGGATGTCGAGCGCCACCTGCCGACCTTGTCAACCTTTCTGGGTCACGTGCGCATCGAGCACACCTACTGGTACCTCAGCACGTGCCCCGAGTTGATGGGCCACGCGCTCGCCCGGTTCGAGCGTCACTGGGAGAAGCTGTCATGACGGCCGCGACTGGCAATCTCGCTGTGCTGCTGGAGGGGTTCTTCACCCGAAGACTCATGCAGCAGCGGCAGGCGAGCGCGCATACGATCGCGTCCTATCGTGACACCTTCCGCCTCTTCCTCCGGTTCGCCGAGAAGCGCCTCAAGGTTGCACCGAGCGCGCTGGCGTTGGAGCAACTCGACGCGCCGCTGATCGCGGCGTTCCTTGCCGACCTGGAGCACGAACGCGGCGTAGGTGCCAGAAGCCGGAACCTGCGGCAGAGCGCTATTCGGTCCTTCTTTCGGTACGCCGCCTTTGAATCGCCTGGACATGCGGGCCTGATCCAGCGCGTCCTGGCGATTCCCAGCAAGCGATGCACCCGCAAGCAGGTCTGCCACCTGACGCGCGAAGAGGTCGAAGCCCTACTTGCGGCACCCGATCGGACCACATGGTCGGGACGGCGTGACCATGTCCTGTTGTTGCTTGCGGTCCAGACCGGGCTGCGTCTGTCCGAGATAACCGGCCTACGAGCCGCCGATGTCAGGTTCGGCACGGGCGCCCACGTCCACGTGCTCGGCAAAGGACGCAAAGAGCGCTGCACGCCGCTGGCCAACCAGACACAGGTCGTGTTGCGGTCATGGATGAGCAGGGACTTAGGACCCGAGCCCGTCACACTGTTCCCGAGTGCCAGAGGCAGCCGCCTCAGCGCTGACGGCGTCCAGTACCTCGTGGCCAAGCACGTTGCCACAGCCGGCCGGGCCTGCCCATCCTTGACGCGCAAGCGCGTGACGCCACATGTGTTGCGTCACACCACGGCGATGGAACTCCTTCAGGCTGGAGTCGACCGGTCGGTGATCGCGCTGTGGCTTGGCCACGAATCGCTGGAGACCACCCAGATTTACCTCGATGCCGATCTGACGTTGAAGGAGCGTGTGCTGGACAAGGTCGCGCCTCCCGGTGTGCAGGCCAGGCGCTATCGGCCGGAGGACAAGTTGATGGCGTTTCTCAGCGCGCTTTGAACCGGCGGCTTTCCGTCATCGGCTTGCCAGTGTTGCCGGCCGCCGCCGTATATGCAGGCGGCGGCCGTGCCGGCGGACCTCGACGAACCGTCCATGAGGGTTCCGGAGCAACCTTCTGGGATCGCTGGGACCGCAGAGCCCCGGCCTCGGCGATGGCCACGAAGGGCGTTGGCCGAACCCGCGCGAAGGACTGGTGTGTTCAGATCGCGATCGTTCGAGCGGCCACCCTGGCTGTACGAGATCGACCCAAACCTGCCAGCCGGCTTGCTCCGAAGCAGCCGGACGGCGAGCCATCGCTTTTCATGTTTCGCTTCTACGAAGCGGCCGTTCGTAATCTCACACACTCGGCCAGAAGCAGACATCATGCTTCCTGATGTTTATGGCTCGCACCCATGCGATCGTCGGCGTCAGAGGCTCTTTCCCCGTAAGTGCTTTGCCCTCAACGACTGCATGGGCCGGATGACGTCGCGCAGCGTTTGCATGAACACCTCGGTGCTGGGCGCAAGCGTGCGACCCCTCACGCGAAACATGCCGACGGGAATCCCCGACGGCAGATCGATCGGGAGAACGCGGAAGGACGCGGGAAAGTTGCCGAATCGCAGGATCGAGCCGTACATCACGGTGAGGAATGAATGGGTCGCAACCAACTCACTGCGGACCAGCATAGACATCGTTGTGACCGCAGAGTCTGGCAGGCTCAGGCCCTGCAGGCGGAACTGTGC
>CALFYG010000047.1 GCA_937952095.1 uncultured Micrococcales bacterium
GAGGGACAGGCCCCCAACCTGGGCAACATCGGTCTGGGCTACGCCGGCGTCGCGTTCGCCGTGATCGCGATCGGTGCCGGACTCGGTGGGGCCACCGGGTACGCGATCAACCCCGCGCGTGACCTCGGACCCCGGATCGCGTACGCGCTCCTGCCGTTGCACGGCAAGGAGAAGATCGACTGGGGTTACGCCTGGGTGCCCATCGTGGGTCCGATCGTCGGAGCGGTCGCCGCGGCGCTGCTCTACATCGTCAACTACTGACCGGAGCGGGTCGGGGCCGTTTCGGCGCGATCCCGTCGCCGGAGCTGCGCCCGGTGAGGCGCCTCCCCACCCACGGCGCGAGGTGCTTGCCCGCCCACGTGACATCGCGCGCGATCCTGTGCACCGGGGATGCCGGACGCACCTGCGGCAGAGGTTGCCACCAGGGCCGGGGGGCGGGCGTGCCCAGGCTTTCCTGCACAGCCATCGCCACCCGCTCGTGCCCGACGGGGTTCAGGTGAAGGCGATCCTCGGACCAGAACCGGGGATCGTTGAACACCGAGTACTCCCAGAAGTCGACCACCCGGCAGCCGTAGCGACCTGCGAGTTCGTAGGTGACGTCCCGGTACTCCGCGAGCCTGCCCTCGACGACGCCCATCACACGCGAGCGGCGTGAGGGACGACCGTAGGTCACGATCACCACATCGGCCCCGGTGCTCGCGAGGAGCCCGATGCCGCGATCGAGCGATTCAGCCATGGTGGCCAGGTCCCAATGGCGTCGCAATGCATCGTTGACCCCACCGGCGAAGGTCACAAGGTCCGGACGGAGGTCCACCGCCTCCGGCACTTGCTCATCGACGATCGCCGCGAGGCGCCGACCCCGGATGGCGAGGTTGGCGTACTCGAGTCCCGGGTTGTCGTGCGTCAGACTCTCGGCGAGCCGATCGGCCCACCCGCGATCCCGGCCATCCGGCCGTGGATCACCGATGCCCTCGGTGAAGGAGTCGCCGATGGCGACATAACGGTTCCACCCCATACGTGAAGCCCTCCCGCTCCGGCCGCGGCGCGGACGTGGGGGACGGGCCAGTGCGTCCCGTCCCCCACGTCCGTTGCGCTCAGGACAGCTTGGACCACCAGCCGGTCACGTCGCAGGAACCCTTCGGCGAAGCCGTCGGCGGGTTCTCCTGCCCGACCGTCGTGGCCACGTAGGTCACGAAGTACGTGCCCGAACCGTTGGTGATGGTGTAGTTCATGACGCCGATGTTGCGGTTGGCGTCACCTGCAGTGACGATGACCTGCAGCGTCTGCTGCGCCATCGTCGTGACGGTGTTGGCGTTGAACGAGCCGTCCTTGCTGTCGCGGAACGGGGCCACATTGTAGTCACCCTCAGCGTTGTTCGGGTTGTTCAGCCATGAACCCCGGGTCTGGTAGGTCCCTGCCGACGGGGAGGTGATCCTCGCCGACGAACCGACGCCACCCAGGAAGGACACACACTGGATGGTCAGCGTTGAATCGCCCATGGCGAACTCTTGCGACTGCGTGTTGCCCAGCATGTTGGTGGTCGTCAGGCTCGCGTTGATCGGCGTCGCCCCCGGTCCGGGAGCACCGGGTGTCCCGATGTCGCCCTTGTCACCTTTGGGTCCCTGGGTGTTCCACGAGATCTTCTTCTCGGACTTCTTGCACTTCTTGCTCTTCTTGACGATGCGCAGGGCACCGTTGCTCTTCTTCTGGCACGCGTACAGCGTCTTGGCAGGTGCGACCACCGCACCCTGTGACGGGGCCGCCAGTGCCAGGGGCGCCAGGGTCACTGCGGCGGCTGCCGCGAAAGAGATCGACTTCTTATTCACGAGGCCCTCCCAGGTCCGTGTCGGGGGTGGTGGGAGTCTGGCACAGATGATCTCGAGAATCCAGACCCCTCCTCAGTCCGTGTCACACGGTCACGACCGGAGGAAGGTCACCTCGACCGGGGTCCGCGTACCCTTGCGCTTCACGTAAGCGTCGACACCGGGGCGGTCCTTCGGGCCCCACGACGCGTAGTCGACGACCAGCCGGGCGTTGCGGGGCAGTGTCGTCGCCACCCGGGCCTGCACCTCGACCGGGATGCCGTTGGCTCCCACGTAGAGCAGGGCGGCTGCGGCGCGGGCGGTCCCGCGGCGGCCGTCAGGGGTGAACAGCACGACCTTCTTGCTGCGCTCGTTCAGCTGGCCCAGCAGGAACGGGCCACCCGACGATTGCGTGCTTGCGCGGACCTCGACCTGGAGTGTGGGCCGGCTGTCGACGAAGGTCAGTGCGCCGAGGTCACTGCCCTTGTTCGCGCCGTAGACGATCAGGCCACGTTCCGGGACCAGCCCCACGGCCCCCGCCCCACGCGCAGGGATGGTCGCACCACGGGTACCGACCGCGAACTGGCCGGTGACTGCCAAGAGGTTGGTACGGACGGGCACCTTGCTGCGACGGGCATCGATGGTGACGATGAAGTCCTGTTTCTTGGGAACCACGTAGGTGGGGAACTCCCACCGCTGGCCGGGTTGCCAGGGGTTCGTGGGCTTCTTCACCGTGGCCCCCTTGATCTTCTTGCCATCGAGATCGGTGAGGCGGGTGGCGATCGGCACCTGCGACTTCACCGGCTTGAGCTGCACGGTGGTCTCGTTGGCACCGGGGCAGAACGGGCACTTCTGGCGATCCGCGATCACATTGGTCGGCACGAGCCCGATCACGTCGTCGGCGATGTCCGGTGAGCCGTTGGGATTGGTCATCACCAAGTACTCGTAGGTGTTGTTCTTCGTATCGACGCGGATCGCGCGGTCGGCATCCGGGTAGTTGTTGTCGTAGACGCCGATGTCGTACTTGCCGTCCCCGCGGTCGAACAGCGCATACGGCGTCAGCGCATGCCCGCCGCCTTCCCACAGGATGAAGAGGGTGTACGGGACCGCTCCCGGCCGCAGCGAACGTTTGAGCAGATTCACTGTCTGGCGCGGTGACGTCCGGTAGTCCAGAACGTCCATCGCGTACTGGGCCGCCATGTTGCGCGCGATCTTGCGGGAGATGGGCGCCCTCAGCGCCAGGTCGTAGGTTCGGGTCACCCCCGGCTGGAACTGTTGCGGGGTCAGCACCTCGCTGAACAATTCCGCGGCGGTGCTGGCGAATCCGAAACAGTGCCCGCCGGCCATGGACTCGTTGGCGCTCTCCATCCACTGCTGCGCAGCCAGCGTCAGAGTGCACGGTCCGGTCGTGCGCTTCTCGGCACACACCCTGGGGCCCATCAGCGATCGCATCGCCTCGGCATCGAGGTCCTTCGGGCCCGACAAGGGGGTCCCGAACATGGCGTTGTTGAACTGGTCGGGCACACCGGTGTTGAAGAAGCTGAAGCCGTCGGGATGTGAGCGGAAGCCCGAATCCGCCACGATCGTGCCGCGCGGTGACCAGTCCGGTTCCTCGCGGTAGCCATCGACGTAGTTGCGCCACACCGTGGGATCTGCACCCGGCGGCCGGTTGTCGCCGATGTCCGCGGACGCGGGCGCCACACCAGTCAACGCCACCAGCAGGGACACCAGAGCAGCCAGGCGCGTTCGCATGCCCGACAGTCTGCCGGGCCCACGCGCAGGACTCCAGTGGGCGCAATGCACGGCGATGGTGTTTGATCGAGCGGTGAAGATCGAGATCTGGTCCGATGTGGTGTGTCCCTGGTGCTACATCGGTAAAACCAACCTGGAGGCGGCGCTGGCTGACTCCGGGAACGCCGACGACGTCGAGGTGGTGTTCCGCTCCTTCCTTCTGGATCCGTCGGCTCCTGTGCAGCCGCTCTCTGCGGTCGACCATCTGGCCGAGAAGTACGGGGGCGGACGCGCCCAGGCACTGGAGATGATGCGACAGGTCACCGCCGTTGCCGCCGGAGTCGGACTCGAGTACCACCTGGAGGAGTCGCTGACCGGCCAGACGCTCGACGCCCACCGGCTTCTGCATCTGGCGAAGGAGCACGACCTGCAGGACGCGACGGCGTCTCGTCTGTTCGCCGGGCACTTCACAGAAGGACGGTCCCTCTTCGACCACGACTCCCTGACGAGCCTGGCGGTGGAGGCCGGGCTGCCCGAGCAGGACGTCCGGACCACTCTCGAAGCGGGAACCTTCGCCGCGGACGTCGAGGCCGACCTCCCATAGGCCCGGGCCTATGGGATCAGCGGGGTTCCCTTCTTCGTGTTCGACGCCACGTACGCCGTCGCCGGCGCTCAGCCCCGCGAGGTGCTCGCGCAGGCTCTGCGCCGCGGTCTGGACGGGTGAGGCAGGATCATGCGGTCGTGACCTCCGCCGCCTTGTTCCGGCGGACCCGACCACGCCACAGGAGGAAGAACACCGCACCCACCGGCATGGGAAGGATCCAGGTCACCAGGCGGTAGAGCAACATCGCCGTGCCCAGGTTGCTCACGTCCGTGCTGGATGTGAGGCCCAGGATCGCCGCGATCCACGAGACCGCAAGTGCGTCCTTGCCCGGGATGGGAAGCATGTTGATGGCCATGATCAACCCTGCTGTCAGGACGACTGCGGCCAGCGGCACGGAGGCCGCCGAGACGGACGAGAAGCGAAGGCACAACAGCATGACCAGCGCGTTCGACAGGCCCCATGCCACGTTCGATATGACCAGACTGCGGCCGTTGCGGTCAACGGTGCTACGCGTGCGCCGGCCGAAGTCCACCACGCTGTTCTCGAGGTCGTCGGGCGGTGTCCGATGGAACCACCGGATCACCCTCGACGCGACCCGCTGCAACCAGGCCCCAACACGGTGCGCCGCCGCATCACTGTGCACGACCCGCAGCACCAGCCACAGCAGCAACCCGAACACCAGCCCGATCCCCAGGAACCACCAGAGCGCACTCCAGGTGCCGAGTCCGGCGATCAACACCAAGGCCATCCCGATCAGCGGCATGACGACGACCATCGCGTAGCGCGCAACCATGGCGATGAGAACGGCCACCGCCGACTGTTCGTCGGAGAACCCGTACGTCCGGTACATGGCGAATCGGATCGCCATGTCGGCTGGCGGAGGGAAGACGAACGCGCTCAACTGACTGGTCGCCGAGGATTCCGTGCCCTGATACAGCGTCAGGTCGGGCAGGGACGCCTTGGAGGTCCATCCCAGTGCGACGATGGCGAGCAGTCCAGAGCCCACCAGAGCCGCGATCTGCCAGGCACTCAGGGCTTGCAGATCGGCCCACACCGTCGCCCAGTCCAATTCGCTGGGAAGGAGCACGAACAGCGAGTAGTAGAGCAGGGCGAGCACGACGAGGACCCCCACGAACTTCAGGATCCGCGTCCTCGTCCGCTTCGACGGCGGACTGCTCGGACGGTCGGGATCCTCGTCCGTCGGATGCTCGCTCACAGACCAAACCTAGAGGCGCCACGTTGCTGTTGGCTCCCCCAGATCGGGTGACGCCGCCCCGATTCCCGATACCCTCACCTGCACCGACCCCGGAAGGAACCACCGTCGTGATCTATTGGGCAGCCGCCATCGTCGTGCTCACGCTCGTGGCGATGGCCTCCGGCAAGGTACCGCCGGTCCTCGCGCTGGCCACCGGACTGGCGGCGGCGGGGATCACCGGTGTCGTCGAACCGTCAGCGCTGTTCGGCGGGTTGAGCAACGGCGGTGTGATCACGGTCGCGGCCATGCTCGTCATCGCGAAGGGGGTCATCCACACGGGGGTCGTGAGCCGCGTGGCGTGGCGCCTACTGCGAACAGTGCACACCGCAGGCCAGACCTTGCGTCGCCTCATCGTCCCGGTCGGGGTCATCAGCGCCCTCATCAACACCACCCCCATCGTGGCGATGCTGATCCCGGCGGTGAAGGAGCTGCAGCAGACCCGGGGCATCCCGGCACGGCAGGTCCTGCTGCCGATCACCCACGCCACGACCCTCGCCGGCTCGACCACGTTGGTCGGTACCAGTTCCAACCTGCTGATCGCCGGGATCGCCGGGAACGCGGGCGTCGAGGTCGGGATGTACTCGTTCGCGATGGTCGCCCTGCCTGTGTGCCTCGTGGGCTGGGTCTGGCTCCTGATCGCCTCTCCGCGCGCGTTCAGCGCCGCCGAAGAGGCACCGGACACCGTTCAGGACTGGCGCGTCGAACTGCCCGTGGCCCCGAGTGCCATCGGGATCGGCCGACGCGCGGCCGACCTGGGGATCGCCAGCACCCAGGAGTACTCGCTGTTGGCCATCCGGCGGGGTGTGGACGAGGTCGGCCCGGAGCAGACACTGGCCGCGGGGGATGTCCTCGTGTTCGACTCCACCGAGGACGGGGTGGCGGCACTGTGGCGCAGCCCGCGGTTCGGGCTCATGGAGCAACACCTCTACGCGGCGTCGCTCGCGCCAGGGGAACGGGGGACATTGGGTGACCTGGAGGCGCATGGCGACGTCGATGTGATCGCCGCCCGCACCCGCGAACCCCTGCAGGAGACACCGGCCGATCCCGGGGACACCGTCTACCTCACATGCAAGAGCCCGGAGGCCCTGCAGCAGCACTCCGACATCGGTCTTTGGCAGGATGCCGCCGGCAAGGCCCCGCAGCCGGGCCGCACCTGGTGGGCTCTCGGGATCCTCGTGGCAGTGATCATCACGGCCTCCTTCGGACTGGCCCGGGTCGAGGTCGCCGCGTTTGCAGGGGCGGTCCTCATGGTGCTCAGCGGCGTACTCACCCCCCGCGCCGCGGTACGCGCCCTGGACTGGAACGTCCTGTTCATCCTCGCCGGATCGGTGGGCCTCGGTGCCATCGTGGTCGAGAGCGGGATCGCCGAGGTGTTGTCGGATGCCATCACCACGGTGTCCGCCGGCAGTCTCACAGCCGTGGTCATCACGCTGGCGGTGAGCACCGCCGTGCTGACGAACATCACCACGAACGCGGCTGCGGCGTCGATCCTGACGCCGATCGGACTCACGCTGGCCGCGGCGTTCGACATCGATCCGATCGTGCTGCTCGCACTGATCGGGACATGCATCTCCTTCACGTTCATCAATCCGTTCAGCCACCAGTCCAACCTCATGGTCATGCAGCCGGGTCGCTACCGGATGGGATCCTTCGTGAAGTTCGGGATCCCGCTGGTGGCGGTGAGCCTGGCGACCGCCATCGGCGTCTCCTACGCACTGGTGGGCTGATGGCCGCCGGCCCGCAGACGCGGTTGGGACGGATCGCGCCGATAGTGTCCTGGGTGCCCCACTACCGGCGGCAGTGGCTGGCACCCGACGCCCTGGCAGGCCTGGCGGTCGCAGCGGTCGCCATCCCGACGGCCATGGGCTACTCCGCAGTGGCGCTGGTGCCCGTGCAGGTGGGCTTGTACGCGCTCCCGGCCGCCCTGATCCTCTACGCGATCTTCGGTTCCTCCCGCCAGGTCTCCGTGGGACCGACCTCGACCGTCGCGCTGATGTCGGGTGCGGTCATCGCCGGGATGCACGGCATCCAGGACCCCGCACGCGCCGCAGCACTGACCGCAGGCGTCGCGCTGGCAGCCGGCGCCTGGTTGGCGTTGTTCGGGATTCTGCGCCTCGGATGGGTCACCGACTTCATCTCGCGTCCGGTCATCGTGGGCTTCAGCTTCGGTCTGGGCATCACGGTCATCACCGGCGAGTTGTCCCACATGCTCGGGATCCCGTCGACGTCCACGCACTTCGTCGAAAGGATCTGGAACGTGGCCGCCCACCTCGGACAGGCCAACCCGGTGACAGTGGCCATGTCCGCTGTAGGCCTCGCGGTCCTCTTCATCGGTGGGGCGCGCTGGCCCCGCACGCCGTGGCCGCTGATCCTCATGGTCGCAGCCATCGCCCTGGGGAGGCTCTGGGACGCCCGCGGTCACAATGTGGAAGTCATCGGATCCGTGCCTGCCGGCCTGCCGCCACTCGGCCTCCCCGACCTCGCCAGTGCCGACCTGTGGCCCATCGCGCTCGGCGGATTGGCTGTCGCAGTGGCCGGCGTCGGGGAGGGGCTGTCAGCGGCGCGCATCTTCGCCAGTCGGGGCGATTATCGGATCAACGCCGACTCCGAGTTCCTCGGTGACGGTCTGGCGAACATCGGCGCCGGTCTCAGCGGAGGCATGAGCGTGTGCGGCAGCCTGAGCCGCACGGGGACGGCGGTCACCAGCGGGGCGCGCACCCAGATCACCGGCGTGTGGGCGGCCGTTGTCGTGGTCCTGTTCCTCCTCACCCTCACGGGCCTGCTGACCGGGGTGCCCCGCATGGTGCTGTCGGTCATCGTCGTGGCCAGCGTGTGGTTCCTCCTCGACGTCCGCTCATTGACCTACTACCGGAAGGTGCGTCGAAACGACTACGTCTCCGCGCTCGCCGGACTCGCCGGGGTCCTCTTCTTCGGCCCCCTCTACGGGCTACTGGTCGCGGTGGCGCTGTCCCTGCTCGGTGTGCTGTACCGCTCGAGCCGGGTCAACATCGATCCGCTCGGACGGATCCCCGGCGAGAAGGCCGGATGGGGTGCCACCGCCGGCCACCCGGAACGTCGCCAGGTGCCTGAGGTGCTCGTGCTGCGACTCGACGCTCCCCTGTTCTGGGCGAACTGCGAGACGACCCACCTGCACATCCTCGACGCCGTCGACGCCGGTTCACAGGTGCGCGCCCTGGTGCTGGACCTCGAGGCGACGGGGCAGATGGACACCACGACGGCCACCATGCTGACCGATCTCCTCTCCGAGCTGCGCCGTCGGGACGTGGAGTTGTTCATCGCACGCCTGCACTACCCCGCCCGAGTGGTGCTCGAGCGCTCCGGCTTCACCGACAGCCTCGGCACCGGACATGTGTGGCACAGCATCTCGCAGACAGTGAAGGCCGCGGAACTGTACGTCACCGGTCGACCACTGCCGGCAGTCGATGACGCCGTGGCCTGGGACCTCGAGCCCGGCGCCACGGACTCCGGCCAGGCTGACGGGACATCGGGTCAGCCGTAGACGAAGGCCGTCTTGGTCACCGGATTCGGGTCCACCCATGAGGACATGTCGTTCTGCAGCATTCCCAGCACGGCGTAGGCATCCCGTGCGACAGAGCCGCGGTAGTCCTCGGCATCGTCACCGTACTTGAAACTGAACTCCACCACGACCGGGGTGGTGTCCGCCTCCCCCTCGTCGTACCAGACGACCAGCGCGCATTCGCTGAGGATGTCGCGCTTGCCCAATAGCAGCGAGGCCCCCTCAAGCACGATCTCCCTGCCCACGAAGTCACGCACCAGCAGCAACGCCGCGTCCTTCGGCAGTTCCGCGAGATCCTCAGTGAGTCCGGGGAACAGATCCGCCACATCCTGCACCTGGCGCAGGACCGAACCGGACCGCAGCGGCTGCGTGGTCGAGAAGCTGTAGACACTCACGAACGGGGGTTTGACGTCCTCCTCGAACTTCGTTTTGTACACCTCAGCATCCGCCGGATCCATCCGCCGATCGGCTGCCACGTAGCGATCGGGGTGCCGGAACTTCAGCGTGACCTCACGTTCGCCGGTGTCGATGTCCTCGCGCTCGCGCACGATGTACTGGTCGGCGTTGATCCGATGCTCATCGGTGTCGAAGAACCGGATGAGGCGACGGGCTTTGACCTGCGAGAAGGCACCCTCCGTGGGGATGTCCATGCCGTCCAGTGCCGTCGACAGATCGGTCCAGAACTCATCGATCGACGCCTGCAGGGCCGCCTGGTCCCCGTCGAACCGCTGTGCGTGCAGCATGACTTTGTACTCGCGCGACGTGACGTTCTCGCGTTTGGCCATCGGTCCTCCTCGTCACGCCCAGTGCGAGTACGGAGTACGTGCCAGGTTGACGTTGTAGTAACGGGCATCGTCTGACACGTCCCGACCGGCCCACGACGGGACGGTGAACTGCTCGTCCGCCGAGCCGAGTTCGATCTCCGCCATCACGAGGCCCTCGTTGGCGCCGGCGAACACATCGAGTTCCCAGGTGTGACCGTCCACCTCCAGCAGGTGACGGGTCTTCTCGATGACCGGACCCTGCGCGAGGTCGGTGAGCATCGCCTCCGCGTCAGCGACCGGTATGTCGAACTCGTACTCACTGCGGCTGATCCCACTGCTGCGACCCTTGATCGTGAGGTAGGCCCTCTCCCCGCGCACCCGCACCCGAACGGTCACCTCGGGGGTGGACGCCAGGTAGCCCTGCACGATCCGTGTGGACGAGGACACGGCGGATCGCCAGTCGTCCCCGACGACGAGGAACTTGCGCTCGATCTCGACGCCCATCACGCCTACTTGAGGTCGTCGTGGCCCTGGAACTCCTCCATGGAGTGGTAGACACCGGCCTTGTCGAGGACGAAGTCGCGGATTCCCACGGGAAGGATGCCACTGAGCACCTTGTTGAGCTTCGCCGTCCAGGGGATGAGCAGGAACGGCGCTCCCCGCAGCATCTCCTTCCAGGTGGCGTCGACGACGACCTCCTGCTCGAGCATCGGGGTCATCAGCATCTTCTTCGCGCCGTCGAACATTCCGGTGTTGATGTAGGTCGGACACACGGTGGTGACCCTGATGTGGTCGTGGCCGGCCTGCTCGAGTTCGAGGCGGATCGAGTCGGACCAGCCGATCGCCGCCCACTTGCTCGCCGCATAGACCGACATCCGTGGATTGGACACCAGCCCTGCCGACGAGGCGATGTTGACGATGCGGCACTCCCCCGTCTTGGCGATCATCCCCGGCAGGAACTCACGGGCCACGAGCATGGGCGCGATCGAGTTGATGGCCATGGTCAGCTGGATCTGGCTGACGTCGTCGAGCTCCCAGAAGTAGGAGTTGCCGCGCACGATCCCGGCGTTGTTGAAGAGGATGTCGATCTCCCCGATCTCCTCGCGGACGATCGCCGCCGTGGCTTCGATCTCATCGGCCGACGACACGTCCACGATGTACCCGTACACCCGGCCACCCGCGGCCTGCAGAGCGTCGGCGGTCTCGACAAGCGCCTGCTCGTTGATGTCCCACAGGACCACGGCCTCGGCACCCTCTGCGACCGCCTTCTCCGCGAAGAGCCTGCCCAGGCCCATCGCTGCCCCGGTGATCAGGACGACCTTGCCCTTGACGTTCTCCATGTCCACCCTCCGATGAGATCGAGACCCTGCTCCGACCCTACCCGCGCGAGCGGCGGTTGGCCGGGCGTCACGATGCGGCGAAGGTTCCGAGCACCTCGTGCCACCGGCCATACGCCAGGAGGTGCCCGTCTCCGGGGACGACCTGAAGCGTGGCACCGGGTGTCGCGGCGTGGAGCTCCTCCGCCCAGCGCGAGGGCACCAGGGTGTCCCGGCCTCCTTGCCAGTACGTGGTGGGAACGCCGATGTCGGCGGGCGCGAAGCCCCATGGTCGCCCAAGCACCCGATACTCCTCCACCATCCCCGTCGGCCGGCTCATGGCGGCCGCCATCCAGTCCGCGAAGGCACCGCCCGGGAGGGCATGCAGGGCCGCGACATCAGAAGGACACAGCGATCGCTGCGTTGCTGAGAGGATCACCCCGGGCGCCAGGCTGGCAACGGTGCGCATCGCACCGAACACCATCGCCGCGACGGGAGGTGCATCGACCGACATCCGCATGAAGACGCGGTCTGTCGGATTCAACTGCGCGGGCCGCAGACCGGGCAGGCAGCCTGCCACGACGACCACGGCTGTCGTGCGACGCGCCAGAGCCCCGAGGGCCATCGCGTACTGCCCACCGAGGGACCAGCCGAACGCCCCGAACGTCTCGAGCCCCAAGGCATCAGCCAACGCCTCGACGTCACCGGCCCACTGGCCGGTTGTCCTGCCCACCCGTGGCGTGGACGACCCGATGCCGGGACGATCCGGCGAGATCAACCGCAGGTTCAGGTCCTTGGCCGCGGCATCGGCCGGTCCGACGTCCTGCCCACAGAGCAGGCCGCCGTGGTTGCATACCACCGGCTGTCCATCAGGAGCGCCGTACTCCCTATAGGCCACGACCCGCCCGTCGGGCAGTGCCACCTGGGGCATCGCGGGAAACGCCTAGAGTCGTGGCTCCATCCACGCCAGGACGTCCTCGAACACCTCTTGCTGCTCGGGCTCGTTGTGCGGTTCGTGGTACATACCGTCGTACTCGATCAACGTCACGTCACCGGTGACGTTGTTCACGAACGTCTTGCTCGCGGCCGGCACGGTGAGCCGGTCGGACGTGCCGTGGATGATGAGCAGCGGAACCGGGAAGGTGGTCTGCGCCATGAGTGCGTCCATCGCCGCGAACGTCTGCTTGGCCAGGCCGGTCGATCCCTTGTCGTGGACCAACGGGTCGGCCTTGTACGCCGCGACGACTGCGGGGTCGCGGCTGACACCGTCGGCGTCGAGTCCGGTCGGCAGGATGATCCCCGGAGCGACGCCACCGAGCAGGTTGGCCAGGGCGAACTTGACGCGCTGTTCGCGCAGTTCGCTGTCCAGCGCCGGCGCGGAGGCGACCTGGCCGGTGATGTCGGGCCTGCGCTGCACCGTGTAGGTCATCGTGATGAGGCCGCCGAGGCTGTGTCCGTAGATGAACACCGGCAGCCCGGGGAACTGTGTCGTGGCCTGATCGAGGAGCTCGTCGACGTCCTCGATCGCCTGCGTGATGCGCAGGTCACCCCGGTTGCCCGAGGACTTGCCGTGACCGCGCAGATCCATGCTGAACACCGCGAAGCCCTGATCGGTGAACCGTTGCGCCAGGTGTCCGTACCGGCTGGAGTGCTCACCGAGCCCGTGCACCAGGCACACGACGGCCCGGGGCTCATCGTCCGGGAACCATTGCTGCCGGTAGATCTCGGCGCCGTCGGCCGCCTTGTGCATCTCTTCGCTGTGCTTCATTCCGGCATTCTCCCCCTTCCGCTCGCCGCCCGGAGCACCGACTCGCTGATTGGCCCCGAGACCGATAGGACCATCTGCGAGCACATCGACGATCCGGGAGCGATTCGGAGGCGTCACAACGCTCACGGATCCTGGAAGTGCTCACGGTCCGGCCGCACCCCCCAATTCGAGAACCGCCCTATCCCCGCCACCTCACATCGGTACCGAGGTCCAGGACCAGTGCGGCGCTGACCGGGATCTGCGGCGGCAGTTCGATCCTGCGGACGTCGCCAGCCGACCCCAGCGGGAGGCGGGCGTCCGTTCCCAACAGGCGCACGTCATCGCCGCCGAGATCGACTCCCCGCAGGCCGAACTCCCGTACTCCGGGCTGCTCGAGGAGGATCGCGTAGACGTGACCCTCCCGCTGCGTGAAGCGGACCTCGGTGCCCTCCGTCGTTCGTGCGGCGGCGACCGTCCAGGGGCGGCTTGCGTAGATCGCCTCCCCGTTGACGGCCAACCAGGCGCCAAGACCCCGCAGCGGCACCTGCTGCTGTTCGGGGATGCTGCCGTCGGGGTCCGGGCCGATGCCGATCAACAGGTTGCCGTTCTTGCTCACGACGTCGCACAACATCCGGATCACCCCAGTGGCCGTGATGATGTCCTGCGGACGCTCGTTGCGGTTGGCTCCGAAGGAGTGCCCCACCCCGCGCGTCGCCTCCCACTTCTTCGTCTCGATCTCGTCGAACGACGCGTACTCGGGCGTGCGGAAGTCGTAGTGGGTCGAGGCCGGGAACGTGAGGCTCTTGAACTTCTCCGGCACCACGCGCCACCCGGCCTGCAGCAGCCTGCCCGCGCCGCGGGCGGTGGCGTCCGACACCGGATTGCGCGGCATCGACCGCTGCAGCCACCGATCGTTGACCACTCCGTCGTCGACGTGGTTGTAGTAGTAGGCGAACAGCGCAGCCAAGTCGGCGTCCGGCGGCCAGCAGATGTCGTTCCAGAGCACTGACGGCGCATAGGAATCGATGAGTTCACGCACATGCGCGTCGGCGTAGTCGGCGTAGGCTTTCCCGGGTGGCACGGCCAGCGCGACATCCCCGGCGCTGGCCAGCACCGCATCGTTGAAGGGCCAGTCGTAGCCCCCCGAGTAGTAGAGCCCCATCCGCATCCCCTGGGCGCGTACCGCGGAGGTCAGATCGCCGACCAGATCGCGCTGTGCGTGGTAGTGGCCCTTGCGCGGATGCGCGAGCTTCGAGGGCCACAACGTGAAGCCCTCGTGGTGTTTGGTGGTGAGCACCACGTACTGCGCACCCGCGGACCGGCAGACGCCGGCCAGAGCGTCGAGGTCAGCGTGCGACGAGTGCTGGTCGAAGAGGGGGACGAAGTCGTCGTACGCGAAGTCCGGGCCGTACGTCTGGCGATGATGCTCCCAGGTCGGGCTCCCGGCGATCTGCATCGTGTTGAGGTACCACTCCGCGTAGGGGTTGTTGCGCAGCATGCCGTTGGGCCCTTGGGTCCGCAGCATCTGCTGGATGTCGGGGACCTGCGGTGCCCAGCCCGGGACCGAATACAGACCCCAGTGCAGGAACACACCGAGTTTTGCGTCGTCGAACCACTGGGGAACCTGGTGTTGTGAGACCGACTCCCAGGTGGGTTGGTACGCCATGGTCACTCCCGTGCGTGGGGCTGCCCAGCATAGTGGCGCGGAAACGCCGAGAGGCCACCGAGCGCGTGGTGCGCCCAGTGGCCTCTCGAGAGTTCAGTGACCTCAGCGGTCGTGGATGACCTCGGCCCAGAAGACCCGAGGAGTGCAGTCGAGGAAGAGAAGCGAGCGGATGAGTTTCATGAGGAACCTCCTGCATCCGTAATGTCGAAGTACGTTCTGTTCACTTGTTGTTAACCAACTGTACCTCATTCGGCTACCGAGGTCGAGCACCCCACCCATCGCAGGCCCCCCGCACTCCACCTGACATGGCCGGAAGCCCGGCAGGGGGCCCATGCACGGGCGCCAATGCCTAGCATCGGCAACGTGGCAGACTCCCCCGTCCCAGACCTCAAGCGCTTCGTGGCGGAAGCCTCCGCCATGTTCGACGACCCCGAGGCCGCCGCCCGAGAGGCCTTCCAGACGGCCGCGGCCATCATCGCGCTCGGCGACGAGGCCGCGACGAACCTCACGCAGTTCGCCGACTACCTCGGATGGACGGCCGACCAGACACGTGCGCTCGCAGGCCAGGGCACCGTGTTCCGCTCGTCGGCGCCACCCACGCTGCGCGCGCTCATCGCGGCGGGTCACCGCAGTCAGGTGCAGGCCTATTCGCTGTTTCTCGTGCAGGTCACCCGCCTGACGTGCGTGCAGTTCGCCGACGCCGACGCCGGCGCCGCGCGCGCGGCCAGCGCGATCGCCGCGACCGTGACCCGCACCGCGCCGGTCAGCAACACACAACTGGAACCGGCGGCCGCCACCTCAGCCGCCACACCCGCCAGTGCCGAAGTGACGCCCGAGCGGGGCCCCGACACCACCGCCGTGGGAGAGGCACTCGACGACCTCGAGCGTCTCGTCGGCCTCGAGGACGCCAAGCGGGAGATCAACCAGCAGGTACAACTCATCCGCATCGCACAGATGCGGGAGAGGGCGGGCTTGCGCAACCCCACGGTCAGTAGACACCTGGTCTTCGTTGGCAACCCCGGAACGGGCAAGACCACCGTGGCCCGCATCGTCGGGCGCATCTACAGCGCGCTCGGGGTCGTCAGTGATGGGCACCTCGTGGAGGTCGACGCCTCCGGACTCGTGGCCGGATACGTGGGGCAGACAGCCATCAAGACCAAGGAGCAGATCACCGCAGCCCTCGGCGGCATCCTGTTCATCGACGAGGCGTACGGACTGACCCGCAACGACTTCGGCGTCGAGGCCATCGACACCCTTGTCAAAGGCATGGAGGATCACCGCGACGATCTCGTACTGATCGTGGCCGGCTACCCCGAGAACATGCGGACGTTCATTGCGGCCAACCCCGGCCTCGAGTCGCGCTTCCCCACCACCATCACCTTCGCCGACTACACCCCCGACGAGCTGCTGCGGATCCTGCAGCGGATGTGCGAGGACTCCGACTACACACTCGCTGCGGGCATCGAATCGCAGGTACGTGAACTGTTCGCCGATCTGGCCACTCACCAGGACTTCGGCAACGCCCGCACCGTGCGCAACGTGTTCGAGGCTGCAGTGCGTGAACACGCGTGGCGCCTGCGCGACGTGTCCGAGGTCAGCGTCGAGCAGATGCGCACACTCACCTACGAAGACCTCGCTGCTGCCGCGCGCACCGCGGACTGACCGATCGGCATGATGGGGACCATGGACGCGACGACCGTGCGCCGGGTGGTGCAGATGTTCGTCGGGCTGGTGATCGTCACCGCCGGACTGACCGTGGTCTTCCTGAGCATGCGGGCGGTCATGGACATCGGCGGATACTGCGCTTCCGGAGGCCCTTACGTCATTGCGCAGGAGTGCCCCGAGGGGGCCGCGGCGTTGATGCCCGCGGGGATCATCGGGGGTCTGCTCGGCCTGTGGATGTACGGCGTGGCCGCGGCCAAACTGCCCGGTCCACGACTCACACTGCTGACCTGGTCGGCGCTGTTCCTCAGTCTCGGGTGGAACTTCTGGGAGTACGGGCTGAACCCTCCGGACGGCTCCGACGGACTCGTCTGGGGATGGATCATCTGCGGCATCGTGTTCGTGATCATGGGCGGTTTCCCCCTGCTGGGTCTGTTCAACCGGGACATCGCCACGCAACTCTTCTGGGCGGATGCACCGTCGGCGACACCCGTGGATCCGTACCGTGACGCACCGTCTCCACCCATTGCCCGCCGTGTGACGGCGCCGCCCCCGGCAGCGCCGGACAGCGACTCGATCCCCGAGGCCTTGGAACGCCTGGCCGCCCTGCACAGAGCAGGTGCGCTCACCGACGACGAGTTCCGCGCAGCCAAACAGCGGGTTCTGGAGGACGGATGAACAACACGAACGGCGCCAAGGCCGTCATGGCCGCCCTCCAACTGATCGCGATCCTCGTCGGCATCGGTCTGGGGCTGTGGGTCTTCGGGTTGGTCACCGGCTGACCGATGAGCCCGCGCCCGATCAGTGTCCGACCAGCGCCTTGAGCGCGAGGACGCCGGCCACCACCACGAGCACCACGGCGACGTAGACCACTGACCGCAGCACGGACGCGTGAGAAGCGCGGGCGGCCAGATAGCCCACGCCGGCAACGACCAGCAACAGAAGGGCCTGCGCCACGTAGAGACTGGTCGGCGCGTCGAACAGCAGCATGGGAACGGTGACCAGGGCCACGACCGCGAGTCCGGAGGCGATCTGGGCACTGGCCACCCGGCGGGACTCGGCGTCGAATACCCCCTCGGAGACCAGTCGCGACGAGATCGTGAACGCCACGAGATGGGCCACCAGCAATCCCAGTGCTGTGAGAGTCACCAGTGCCACCGGCTCCTCACTCGTGTTGCTCGGCACCGCAAGCAGGACGGCGAGCAGACTCAGACTCAGGTAGAGAGCCATCGTCACGGCTTCCCGGACAGTCTCGCGCGCGATCCCGTGTTCGCTGTCAGCCACCACACGACTCCTTCTGCCTCGTGCCCATTGTGCGACGCGCAGCCTCGATCCCCCGGACACGCCACCTAGGATGTGGCCATGGCCGCGCCGATCGGCACCGACCACCACCATGACCGCATGTCCGGACAGGCCTGGGCGCTTTTCGCCGCGATGTCGGTCATCTGGGGCCTGCCGTATCTGTTCATCAAGATCGCGGTGGAACAGATCCCCCCGTCCGCAGTGGTGCTCGGTCGCACGGCCCTGGCCGCCCTGGTCCTGGTCCCCCTCGCCCTGCACTCCGGGGCGCTGCGTGAAGCAGCCCGGTACTGGCGCCCGGTGGCTGTGTTCGCCGTGCTCGAGATGGGGATCCCGTGGCTCCTCCTGGGCCACGCCGAGCAACGCATCTCGAGCGCCTTGGCCGGACTGATGCTCGCCGCTGTGCCGATCATCGGGGCAGTGGTGCTGGCGATCATGGGCGACCGGCGCACCCTGGCGGGCGTGCGGGTCCTCGGGATGGCGCTGGGCATGATCGGCGTCGCGCTGCTGGTCGGCCTGAACGCCCTCGACGGGCATCTGGACGGCCTCAGCGTCCTCGAGATGCTCATCGTGGCCACCTGCTACGCCGTCGGACCCATCCTCCTTGACCGACTCGAGAACCCCGCCCCGGCCATCGGCACGATCGCCTTGTCCGTGCTGGTCGTGTCGATCGTGTACATCCCACTGGGCGGCCCGGCGCTGGTCGCAGACTGGCCACCCTCGGCGTCCACGCTGGGCTCCCTCCTGGTCCTCGGGCTCGTGTGCACTGCGCTGGCCTTCGTCCTGTTCCTACGGCTGATCGCTGCAGCAGGTCCGGTGCGCGCCGTGGTGATCACATTCGTCAACCCCGCGGTGGCGCTGCTGCTCGGCGTGGTCGTGCTCTCGGAGCAGGTGACCACAGGGATGATCATCGGCTTTCCGATCGTCCTGATCGGATCGTGGCTGGCGACACGGGCGACCACCACAGCGCAGGAGACCGCTCAGGTGGGCAGTGATCCGGGCCGGCCGAACAGGTAGCCCTGGCCGTACTCCCACCCCTGGGCGAGCAGCGTGGCCCATTGGGCCTCCGTCTCCACACCTTCGGCGATCCCCCGCAGATGCAGGCCGTGGGCCAACCCCACCACCCCGGCCGAGAGAGCGTTGGCCTGGCTGTCGTCGCTGGTGAGGCGCTGGACGAAGCTGCGGTCGAGTTTCAAGCCGGTCACCGGCAGATCGCGCAACAAGGAGATCGAGGAGAAGCCGGTCCCGAAGTCGTCGACGTGAACCCCCACCCCCAGGTCACGCAGCTTGAAGAGGTCCTCCCCTGTGCTGTCCAACTGCGAGAGGACCGCGGTCTCCGTGACCTCGACAACGATCTGCTCCGGTTTGACACCGTACTCCTCCAGCGTGGCGAGCAGGCCACGCGCCCAGTCCCGGGAAGCCAGTTGCACGGCCGACACGTTCACACTGATCGGACCACCGAGATCGTGTCGCGCACGCAACGTCGCGCACACATGCTCGAGGACCTGCTGCCCCAACGGCACCACCAAACCGCTGTCCTCCGCCACGGGCAGGAAGTCCGCCGGCGAGACGAGCCCCCGGGTGGGGTGCTGCCATCGCACCAACGCCTCGTACCCGGTCACACGGCGGTCCCGTAGCCGCACGATCGGCTGGTAGACCGCGAAGAACTCGCCCGCGTCGAGTCCGCGGCGGATCTCGCTCTCGAGCGTCAGCCGGTCGATGGCGTGCTCATGCATCTCCTGGTCGAAGAAGTGCCACCGCCCGCGCCCTACGGACTTCGCGCGGAACAGCGCCGCATCCGTGTCGCGCAACAGCCCTTCAGCGCTGGATGCGCCGTCGGAGATGGCGATCCCGATCGAGCCGGTGGGAACGATGCGATGACCGTGGATCTCGAGATCCTGCCGAATGGCCGCGTCGATGCGCTCAGCCGTGCGTTCGACCTCCAGGACGTCATCGACCTCGGGCACGATCACCACGAACTCATCGCCACCGAATCGACCGAGCCGTTCCCGGGAGTGCAGGCACGCCTGTAGTCGGTTGCCGATCTCGGTCAGCACCTGGTCGCCTGCCATATGGCCCAAGGAGTCGTTGATGACTTTGAAGTTGTCCAGGTCGATGAAGAGAACTCCCACGTGCTGCCGCAGTGCTTTGGCGTCCTCGATGTCCTGCGCCAGGGTCTGGATGATCCAGGCCCGGTTCCGCAGTCCGGTCAGCGAATCGTGGAACGCCTGGAACGCGAGTTCTTCCTGAGCCTCACGTTCGGCGGTCACATCCTCCACTTGCAGCAGCATGAATGCCGAGTCGTTCTCGGTCTCCTCCAGCCGCACGGCGGCGACCTTGGTCCAGGCTGTGGAACCGTCGGCACGGACCAGTCGGACAACGTCGGCGAACATCGACCGGGAACCGTCCAGGAACTGTTCGCGCACCTTGTCGATGCGCTCGAGTTCTTCGGGGTGGAGAACGTCCCGCAACCGGTGGGCGCGCAGCCAGCGGTGGTCCCGCTGAGTGATCGCCGACAACGCCGGGTTGGTCAGGGACGGCCGACCATCCCGGTCGGTCAGCACGACGCCCACCGGCGCCGAACTCACAGCGGTCCGGAACAGGTGCTCGGACGCAGCGAGCCGCTGCGTGGTGAGCACTTCGTCATGGACGTCGCGCAGTCCGACGACACCACCGCCGACGTTGCCCTCCTCATCCCGGATGGCTGTGGCACGGGACGACATCCAGCGATACTCGCCGTCCGCATTGGCCACGCGGAAGGTGTTCCCCTTCACCGAGTCCTTGTCGCCGAAGGCCCCCGGCGTGAAGTCGAGCTGATCCCAATCGTCGGGATGAATGAATTCCGACAGGCGGTGACCGACCCACTGTTCGGGCTCCCAGCCCAACGCGTCGGTCAGTGCGTTGGAGACCCAGACGATCTCCTTGCGGTGCTCCAACACGATGTCCGAGGCGTTGACGGCCAGCAGCCGGAACCGGGCCTCGGAAGAGGCCAGCGCCGCCGCGGCCTTCTCCCGTTCCGTCACGTCGCGGAACGTCAGGCAGGCCGCATCCCCCACCTTGACACCGCTCATGTCGAACAGTCGTAGAGCACCTTCCTGCATCTCATCCTCGTACGGAACGGCGCTCACCAGCCACGGTTCACCCGTCTCAATGACGTTGCGGTACATGTCGTACAGGCCCGCTTCCTCCTGGCCGGGCACGACCTGCGACATGAGCGTTCCCACGAGTTCTTCACGGGGCCTGTGGGTGTGTCGCCCGGCCGCGTCGTTGGCCTCCACGTGCAGGAAGTCGACGATCCTTCCGTCCTGGTCGCGCACCGCCTGCAGCACGACCAGCGGATCAATCATTGAGTTGAGGGTCGCCTGTAGTCGCGACGACGTGAGTTCGAGTTCCTGTCGCGCCGCCACCTCGGCGTCCACGTCCCGGGCACTACCTGCGATCCCGGTGATCTCCCCCTCGTCGTCGAGAAGCGTCCTGGCCGTCACGGACATCCAGCGGTAGGAGCCGTCCTTGCGCCGGAAGCGCGCCTCGTACGCAATGGCCTGACCCAAATCGTCGCCGATCGGCACCGGGATGTTGTAAAAGTCGTCTGGATGAAGCAGATCCCTCACCACATCGGAGTCGACGAGTTCATCGGGCTCCCACCCGAGCATTCTCGTCACCGATGGGGAGATCCATGCCAATGACCAATCCGGACGACCCAGGAACACCAGATCGGAGGCGTTCTCGGCAAGGAGACGGAAGTGCTCCTCGGAGGCCTGAAGTCGCTCCTCCGCCTCGACCTGGGCGGTGATGTCACGCCATGCGGACAACTGCGACATCACGACACCTCGGGAATCCAGCACCGGCCGCGCCACGATCTCCACCCACCGACAGGTGCCGTCGCGACCGACCACCTTCACACGATCCTCAGCCATCTGCCCCGCGTTGAGCAGTGCCTGGTTCTCGAAGAACTTGTTCTCCACGTCCTGGCACACGACCTGCAACGGGAGGTCACCGACCAGATCCTCCGGCGACCATCCCAGCACGCCTTCGACCGCAGGCGAAACCCACCTGACGATCCCTTCCGTGTCGGTCTCCATGAGGAAGTCGGCGGCGTTCTCAGCGAGCAGCCGATACCGCTGCTCGGAGGTCGCGAGCGCATCGCGTGCCTCGACGGCCTCAGTGGCGTCGACGACTTGGGCGATGATGACTGTCAGGTCCCCGTGTTCATCCCTGACCCCGACCACGGACAGGTCACCCCAGACGACGTCGCCGTCCGGCAGCAGGTACCGCTTGCGGGAGGTGAAGGCATCGATCTCTCCCCCACGCACCCTCTGAACTCGGGCGTGGTCAGCTGGCAGATCATCGGGATGCGTGAGACTGCGCCAGGACATCCCCCGCAGCGTCTCTCGAGCGCGACCGAGGAAGTCGCAGAATGCCTGGTTGACTTCCAGGAACACGCCGGTGTTCGGGTCGAGGACCGCCATCCCGATCGACGCATTCTCGATCGCGATCCGCGCGACGTCGGCCGACGACCACAATGACGTGGGCGTCTCCGGAGGAATCTCCGGGTAGGATCCGTCGTCCACAGGCATTGGCACTCCTGTTCACCTTGAGTTCAGGCTAATGGACACGACACGTCGTGTTGTCCCGGATCGAGTCACCCTGATGGGTGACCTGACGCCGCTGGTGTCCGAGACGCACGCCGACTCCACCAGAACAGGCCGGCGGTGATCACACTGAGCAATGCACCCACGACACCGTGTGCATCCATGCCGTCGAGCAGCGCCCTCTTCTGCGCCTCATCGATGTTTGTCACTTCTGTGACGGGCACGGCGTACTGCGAGGACTCCTGCTGGACGCTGGCCCCGGAGCGGAGGTCAGCGGCGATCTGGGTGGCCGGTGCGGAGTCGAGGCCGGCGTCGGCGAGCTGATGTGTCAATGAGGCTGAGAACGCCGAGAAGACCACGGCGGAGATCATTGCGATACCGATGGCAGTGCCCACGCCGATCGCCGCCTGCCGGTACGCGGAGGCGTCCGTCTCATTGTCGGCGACCGCGTCGTCCATCAACGCATTCGTCATCGGCACGCCCGCGCCGACAGAGGCGAAGCTGTAGAGGCAGGTGACAAGAACCGGCCACCACAGGGGTGAATCGACGCCTACGAGAACGCTCAATGCCAACGACAGCCCGGTGACCATGAGGAACCACACCCCGGTGCGCACCATGCCGCGCCGCCCCACCATCCATCCGGCGTAGCGGGCCCCCACCACCGCGGCCAGTTGTGCCGGCACCATGAGCAGCGCCGCGACCAGCACACTGAGACCGAAGACGTACTCGTAAGCAAGTGTCATGTAGTACCAGAGTTGGGTGAAACACCACAGGGCGACGACGATCAGCATCAGAGCGAATCCAGGCTGACGGAGGATCGTGACGTCCAGCGAGCGGGGCTTCCCCCGACGCATGGCCTGGAACAGCCACCCTGCCGCCACCAGAGTGATGGTGAGCCGCACAGCCGTAGCGACACTGAGGTTCGCGTGCGCCGCCACCTGTGCCACACCCATACACACCACACCCGCCAAGAGCGGTGTCAGCAACTCCGCTTTCGTCCCGCCCGTTCCATCCGGACCCAGCGCCCACCGCGCCGCCAGCACAGCCAGCAATCCACCGATGGCCCATGTGAACGCGACCACCCGCCACGAGCGGTTCTCCATGAGCAGCGAGGTCACCACCGGAAGCACCACGAACACGACCGGGCTGACCATGGAGAAGATCGCGAATGCCCGGGCCCGCTCGGACCGGCCCGGTACGGTTGCCCCGATGATCCCCAGCGGCACGACCAACAGGACCGTGGCGCCCACGGCTTGCACCGCCAGGCCTGCGACCGCGACGGCCAGCACCGGAGCTGCGGCGACGAGCAAGGAGCCGAGGGCCAGCGTGAGTGCACCCAGGGTCAGTACCCGGCGCCGTCCGTATCTCTGGGCGAGAACCGCGGCGAGGAAAATGACCAACAGCGAGGCCACGCTCGGCGTCTCTCGCACTGTGGCCGCCGCAGAGTCCCCCGCCTGGAACGAGGCCAGCATCGGGGTCACGAGGTAGTTCAGCG
>CALFYG010000048.1 GCA_937952095.1 uncultured Micrococcales bacterium
CTGGGCGATCTGCTCGTCGGGCTGGAACGCGAGCAGGTTCGCGACGTGCTGGCCCTTCACGTCACGGCCGGAGTCGGGCAGCTCGTAGGCCTTCGCCCGGTAGACCCGGCCGGTGTTCGTGAAGAACAGCAGCCAGTGGTGGGTCGTGGTGACGAAGAAGTGCTCGACGACGTCATCCGCCCGCAGCTGCGCGCCGCGCACGCCGCGCCCGCCGCGGTGCTGCGAGCGGTAGTTGTCGCTGCGGGTGCGCTTGATGTATCCGCCGCGGGTGATGGTGACGACCATCTCCTCTTCGGGGATGAGGTCTTCGACGCTCATGTCGCCGTCGAAGCCCATGAGGATCTCGGTGCGCCGCTCGTCGCCGAACTTCGCCGTGATGTCGGTGAGCTCGGTGACGATGATCTCGCGCTGCAGCGTCTCGCTGGCGAGGATCGCCTTGTACTCGGCGATCTCCCGCTCGAGCTCCGCGAGGCGGTCGAAGATCTTCTGCCGTTCGAGCGCGGCGAGCCGGCGCAGCTGCAGGGCGAGGATGGCGTCGGCCTGCAGCTCGTCGACGTCGAGCAGCTTGATGAGTCCCTGCCGCGCCTCGTCGACGTCGGGCGAGCGGCGGATGAGGGCGATGACCTCGTCGAGCGCGTCGAGGGCCTTGAGGTACCCGCGCAGGATGTGTGCACGCTCCTCGGCCTTCTTCAGGCGGTACGCGGTACGGCGCTGGATGACCTCGATCTGGTGGTCGATCCAATGCGTCACGAAGGCATCGAGGGTCAAAGTGCGCGGCACCCCGTCGACCAGTGCGAGCATGTTCGCCCCGAAGGTCTCCTGCAGCTGCGTGTGTCGGTACAACTGCGAGAGCACCACTCGTGGTTGGGCGTCGCGCTTGAGCACCACCACCAGCCGCTGTCCGGTCCGGCTCGAGGAATCGTCGCGCAGGTCGGCGATCCCTGTGACCTTGCCGGCGTCAGCGAGCTCGGCGATCTTCGCGGTGAGGGTGTCCGGGTTCACCTGGTAGGGCAACTCGGTGATCACCAGACAGGTGCGGCCGCGGTCGTCCTCCTCGATGTCCGCAACCCCGCGCATGATGATCGACCCGCGTCCGGTGCGGTAGGCAGCCTCGATCCCGGCGCGGCCCACGATGTAGGCGCCGGTCGGGAAGTCCGGACCCTTCACCCGTTCGATGAGCGCCTCGAGCAACTCCTCCTTGGAGGCGTCCGGGTGCTCGAGCGCCCACGCGATGCCGTCGGCGACCTCGGTGAGGTTGTGCGGCGGGATGTTCGTGGCCATGCCCACCGCGATCCCCGAGCTGCCGTTGACCAGCAGGTTGGGGAAGCGGCTGGGAAGGATCACCGGCTCCTGCGAGCGGCCGTCGAAGTTCGGTTTGAAATCGACGGTCTCCTCGTCGATGTCGCGCACCATCTCCATGGCCAACTGGGCCAGCCGCGCCTCGGTGTACCGGTAGGCCGCCGCCGGGTCGTTGCCCGGGGAACCGAAGTTGCCCTGCCCGTCGACCAGCGGGTAACGCAGCGCCCACGGCTGCACCATGCGGACCAGGGCGTCGTAGACCGCGCTGTCACCGTGCGGGTGGTAGCTGCCCAGGACGTCACCGACGACTGAAGCGCACTTGAAGAACCCGCGGTCGGGGCGGTACCCACCGTCGAACATCGCGTAGAGGATCCGGCGGTGCACGGGCTTCAAGCCGTCGCGCACATCCGGCAGGGCCCGGCCCACGATCACGCTCATCGCGTAGTCGAGGTAGGACTTCTGCATCTCCGCCTGGAGTTCGACCGGTTCGATCCGGTCGACGTCTGGGGTCTGCGTCACTGAATCACTCCGTTAGATGTCGAGGAAGCGCACGTCTTTGGCGTTGCGCTGGATGAATTTGCGGCGGCTCTCCACGTCCTCGCCCATGAGCATGCTGAAGACCTCGTCGGCCTGCGCGGCGTCCTCGAGGGTGACCTGCAGCAGGATCCGACGATCCGGGTCCATCGTGGTCTCCCACAACTCGTTGGCGTTCATCTCGCCGAGACCCTTGAAGCGCTGGATGAAGCCCTCCTTCGGACTCTTCTTGCCCGCTTCGTGCCCGGCCTCGACCAGGGCGTCGCGCTCCCGGTCGCTGTAGGCGTACTCGTGGTTCTCCTTGCCGCTCCACTTGAGCAGGTACAGCGGCGGCTGCGCGAGATACACGTGACCCTCGATGATCAGGGGGCGCATGAAGCGGAACAGCAGCGTGAGAAGCAAGGTCCGGATGTGCTGACCGTCGACGTCGGCGTCGGCCATGAGGACGAGTTTGTGGTAGCGCAGTTTGTTGAGGTCGAACTCGTCCTGCACGCCGGTGCCGAGCGCAGAGATCATCGCCTGGACCTCGTTGTTGGCCAGCACCCGGTCCAGTCGGGCCTTCTCGACGTTGAGGATCTTGCCGCGGATGGGCAGGATCGCCTGGGTCGCCGGGTCGCGACCGCTGCGTGCCGAGCCACCGGCCGAGTCCCCCTCAACGATGAACAGTTCGCACTCCTCCGGGTTCGTCGAGGAGCAGTCGATCAGCTTGCCGGGCAGGCCCCCACCGCCGAGCAGCCCCTTCCGGTTACGCGCGAGATCCCGGGCCTTCCGGGCAGCCACCCGTGCGACGGACGCGGCAACGGCCTTACGAGCGATCTCTTTACCCTCAGCGGGATTCTTCTCGAACCACTCACCGAGCTGGTCGTTCACCAGTTTCTGCACGAACGTCTTCGCCTCGGTGTTGCCGAGTTTGGTCTTCGTCTGGCCCTCGAACTGCGGCTCGCGCAGTTTCACGCTGATGATCGCGGTGAGGCCCTCCCGGATGTCGTCACCGGTGAGGTTCGCGTCCTTCTCCTTCAACACCCCCCACTCACGGGCGAAGCGGTTCATCAGCGCGGTCAACGCCGCCCGGTAGCCCTCTTCGTGGGTACCGCCCTCGGTGGTGTTGATGGTGTTCGCGAACGTGTAGATCGACTCGCTGAAGCCATTGTTCCACTGCATCGCGACCTCGGCGCTGATCCCCTTGTCCAGGTCCTCTGCCTCGAACTCGATGACCGACGGGTTACTCGGGCCCTTGTTGGCGTTGAGGTGTCGTACGAAGTCCCCGATGCCGCCGGCGTAGCAGTAGCTGATCTCGGTCTCGACCTCGTCGTCGGGGTCCTGGGGCCGTTCGTCCCTGAGGTTGATGGTCAGTCCCCGGTTGAGGAACGCCATCTCCTGAAAGCGCCGCGACAGCGTGTCGAAGTCGTAGTTCGTCGTCTCGAAGATGTCGGGATCGGCCCAGAACGTCACGGTCGTCCCGGTGTCGGACACCGCGTCCCCCTTGGCCAGCGGCTCCTGCGGCACGCCGTGCCGGTAGGACTGTGTCCATTCGTGGCCGTCGCGGTGGATGTTGACGTCGACGGAGGTGGACAGGGCGTTGACCACCGAGACACCGACGCCGTGCAGACCACCGGACACCGAGTAACCGCCACCGCCGAACTTCCCGCCCGCGTGCAGCACCGTGAGGACCACCTCGACGGCGGGCTTCTTCTCGACCGGGTGCATGTCGACAGGGATGCCGCGGCCGTTGTCCACGACCCGAACCCCACCGTCGGCGAGCAGTGTGATGTCGATGGTGTCGCAGTGTCCGGCCAGCGCCTCGTCGACGGCGTTGTCGACGACCTCGTAGACGAGGTGGTGCAACCCTCGCTCACCTGTGGAGCCGATGTACATGCCGGGTCGCTTGCGCACCGCTTCCAAGCCCTCGAGAACCTGGATATCGCTGGCGTCGTACGACACTCACAGCCCCTTTCGCCGGTGGACCATCGCGCGAAAACGGCCGGAATGGGCCTTGAACACGCTCAACTACTGGTAATTCTACCCTGTCCTACGACAACGGCCGCTCATTCCACGGCCTCTAAGCCACTTCTGAGCCGTTTATCCCCAGGTCAGGCATCCCCCCACGTGCCGATCCGGTCAGCCATACGTGTCGCGTGGCCCGCGGCCCTTGACCCTCAGCCGGCCCCGTTGCCGCGGACCGACGTCCGGGCCGAGCACCGCGATGTCCGAGACGATCCCGCCCGGGATCTCCCCTTGCAGACGTTTGCGCAGCTGACTGGACAACATCCGCACCTGCGTGGCCCACGCTGTGCTGTCCGCGCGCAGCGTCAGCAGCCCGGTGTTCCGGTCGAAGGCCTCGGGCTTGACGTGCTCGGCCAGCGTCGGCCCGACCAGTGATGCCCACTCGCCCCAGATCTTCCCGATACTGGTGGCCGCCTGCCAGCCCCGATCGGTCACCAGCGAGACGATCGCGTCGGCCATGGTGGCCGGATCCCGATCGTCGGTCCTGGCCGAGGAATATGTCGGCTCCTTGCGCGCCGGCGATGAACTACCGGTGGGCAGAGCCCTGGCGGCCTGGCGGGCACGGGCCAGAACCCGATTCGCCAGATCACTCACCGACTCGTCTGTCACCATCACCCCTGAACGATCGCACCACTGTCTACAGAGAATCTAACCCCGCGCAGCGATTCCGGTACGTCACCCGACACGGCCGCGGTGATGAGTACCTGTCCGTGTGACTCCACAGCGGCCTGCGCGAGCCGCTCCCGGCGCTGCTGGTCCAGTTCGGCGAACACGTCGTCGAGGATCAGGATCGGGTCACCTGACTGTTCATCACGCAGGACCTCGTAGCTGGCCAGACGCAGCGCGAGCGCAAGCGACCAGGACTCGCCGTGGGAGGCGTACCCCCGGGCGGGCAGCGCATTGAGGCTCAGCTCCACGTCGTCGCGGTGTGGTCCGAGCAAGGTGACTCCCCTGGCCAACTCCTCACCGCGGATCGCGTCGAGCGTCTCCCGCATGCGCTGCCCGATGTCGTCGGACAGATCCGGCAGCCGCGCCGCCGTGTAGGCCATGGCGACGTCGTTGCGCGTCGAGGCCACCTGCGAATAGGCCTCGGACGTCGGCTGCGCGATCCTGTCCAGCAGGGCGAGCCGGCCCGCGACGATGTCGGCCCCGAACTGCACGAGTCGGTCGTTCCAGACGTCGAGCGTGCTGTGCAAGGTCTCTCGTTCGATACTGCTGCTGCTCTTCGCCGAGGATCGAAGCAGCGAGTTGCGCTGTTTGATGGTCTTGTCGTAATCGGCCATGACCGAGGCGAAACGGGGGTTGGTCTGCACGAGCAACTGATCGAGGAATCGGCGTCTGGCCGCCGGATCCCCCTTCACCAGGCCGAGGTCCTCCGGAGCGAACATCACGGCCCGCACGATGCCGAGGGCGTCCCTGGTACGGCGCACCGGAGCGCGGTTGACCTGCAGTCGGTTGGCGCGTCCTGGATTGATCTGGACATCGAGGCCCATGGTGCGCTCACCCTGATCCACGAGGCTGCGGATCACCGCCCGGTCACATCCCGCCCGCACCAGCGCGGTGTCGTTGGCGACGCGATGGCTGCTGAAGGTCGCCAGATATGCGACCGCTTCCACGACATTGGTCTTGCCCTGCCCGTTGGGGCCGACGAGGACGTTGATGCCCGGCTGGAACTCGACCGCGAGGTGCTCGTAGTTGCGGAAGTCGGTGAGCTCGAGGCGGGAGATCCTCACCGGTTGAGGCGCACCGGCATCAGCAGATACCGGAAGACCTCACTGCCACCGTCCGGGTCGATGCCGGTCAGCACCGCCGCCTTCTCGGCCGACTGCAGGCTGAGACGGGCATGCGGTTCGGTGAGCCCTGCCAGACCGTCTGCCAGGAACCGCGGGTTGAACGCGACGTCGAGTCCCTCGCCCTGCAGCGTGCAGCCGATCGTTTCGGTCGCAGTCGCCTCATCGCCGGTACCGGCCTTGAGGACGACCTCTTCCGAGGAGAACACCAGGCGCACTGCGGAGTCCTGGTGGAGCACCAGACTCACGCGCTTGAGTGCTTCCTTCAGTGCGCCGACCTCGATCTCCGGCTGACTGACGAACTGCGTCGGTAGCAGTGAACGGAACTTGGGGAAGTTGGCCGAGTCCATGAGGCGCAGACCGGTCTGCCGCGAGCCGGCCGTCAGCGACAGGGAGGTCTCCGCCTCCCCGAGGTGCACCGTCACGGTGCCGGCATCGGCGAACGCCTTCGTGGCTTCCAGGAACTCACGACCCGGGATCGTGACCGCGATGGGTTGGTCGGCAGCCAGCGGCTCCCATGGGAGTTCGCGCACCGCGAGCCGGTAGCGATCCGTGGCAGCCAGCGTCAGGCGGCCGTCCGGTTCGATCTCCATCCGGATCCCCGCATACGCGTGATTGCGCTCGTCAGGGGAGGCTGACGCGACAGCGACCTGGGCTACCGCCGCGGCGAACACTCCGGCATCGACGGATCCCACGGCCTGCGGCAGATCGGGCAGTGGCGGGTACTCGTCACCGGGCAGCGTCGGCAGCAGGAAGGACGAGGCACCGCAGGTGACCTCCACCCGGCCCGAGGTCTGCAATGCGAAACTCACCGGCTGGGCCGGCAGGGATCTGGCGATCTCGACCAGCAGACGGCCACTGATCAGCGCCGTGCCCGGTTCACCGATGACGGCGTCGGCCCGGTTGTGTGACCAGGTGTCCTGGGTGGTCGTCGTGAAGGAGACCCCGTCCTCGCCGGCCTCCACGAGAACGCCGGCCAGGGCCGGGAAGGGAACCCGGGAAGGCAGCGTGCGGGAGACCCACGTCACCACGTCAGCCAGGACGTCTCTCTCGATGCGAAACTTCACACTTCCTCCTTGTTGAGGGCATCGTGTCACGACCTTGTCGTTCGCAGTGGGCGAATCGCGTCGGTTGCTCGGGGTTTGTGTTTCCACAGGTGCGCCCTCCCCCGATCTGGTTCTCGAATGTACTTCGTGAAGAGATTACGTAGACGTAGTAGCACCTGTGGATGCTGTGGATGAACGGACGAACCCCCTGATGGTCCGCGGGTAATTACATCGCACACAGGGGTGTGGGTGGATCCGCGCGTCGGTGTGGATGGGTGTGGACGGGTCGGGGTTGTTCACGTAGGGGTCACAATCGCGTGGGTGGTTGTCCACGGACCTGGCACCCCGGGGGTCCTCGACGGCCACTCTGTTCCACAGGGAGTCCACAGGCCGGTGACCACGCATCGTCACCGACACGCCGTGGGGTTCACCGTGTGTGAAGGCCGATACCAGTGACGCCGGGCCCATCAGAGGTGCCCACGCCCTAGTCTGGGCCGCGAGTGGAGAGCCGAGGAGGCACCTGTGATCGACCCTGCGACCCCCGACCTCCTGGTGGACATGACGATCGACGATGTCGTTCCGGTGGCGGCCGCGACGGCAGTGGTGGAGCAGGCAGCGCTCGGGCTCGGTATCGCGGCTGGTGATGCCCACCGCATGGCGGCTGTGGTGCGGGAGTTGGTTTCTGAGGCTCGTACCCGCGAGACGTTCAGTGGCACGCGGGATCCGATCGCGGTCACTGCCAGAAGGACGGGCTCGGACCTGACCGTGCAGGTGCGCGACCGCCGGATGCCGGCCGTCGGTGAGACCTACTCCGGGCTCATCTCCTTCCGCCTGGCGCAGTTGGGGTTCGTGCGGGATCTGCGCTTCTCGCTCGGTGACGGCAACCTCGCCGAATGTGTCGTGGGCGTTCCGTCGCATCCGTCGTGGTTGGACACCGAGCAGGTCGTGGCCTCCGACGCGGCACCGGCCGACGAGCAGACGGTGTCTGCGATCACCTATCGCAGGGCGGGAGTCGAGGATGCTGTGGCGCTGACCCGGCTGACGTATCGCTGCTACGAGTACACCTACGTCGATGCGCGCTTCTACTCCCCCGAGGTGCTCGCCAGGTCCCTCGTGGACGGCGACCTGCGTTCGTGGGTGGCCGTGGCTCCCGACGGCGAGGTTGTGGGTCATCAGGCCCTGGCCGCCGATCCGAACGGTCTGGTTCCGGAGTTCTCGAAGTTGATGGTGGATCCGCGGTTCCGCCGGCATGGGCTCGCGGACGTTCTCGCGGCGAGGTTGCTCGCTGAGGCGCGAGATGAGGGATTGGCCGGTGCCTGGGCGGAGTGTGTGGCGAACCATGCGGCCTCACAGCGGACGGTCGCGGCCGCGGGTGGCACGGAGGTCGGGCTGTTGCTCGGTGCCTCCCCACAGGCCGTCGCGATGGCGGGTTTCGAGGTGGCAGACGAGGGCCGCCGCAGCCTGGTGTCCATGTATCTGCCGTTGGCCGCGCAGGGGGATCGGGTGGCGTACCTGCCGGAGCGGCTCATCGGCATCTACCGCGAGGTGGTCGCGCAGATGGGCCTGCAGCGGGAAGTGACCGATGCCGATGTGCGACCCAGCGGTACGTCCCGGTTGCAGGTCAGCACGAACGCACAGATCGGCCGTGCTCGGGTCTCACTGGACAACCTCGCCCCTGATGCGCTGCAGCGGATCGCAGGTGAGGTCGCCGGCATGGACACCTCACAACTCGCGGTCCTGTACCTCGACATCCCACTGGCCGACCCCTCGGCCGCCAGAGCGATCCGGATCGCGGAGGAGCGCGGGTTCTTCTGGGCCGCGCTGTTACCGGACGCCCGGCCGGACGGGGATGTCCTGCGCCTGCAGCGACTGGCGTCCGTGGCGATCGACACCTCCCACATCCAGACCGTCTCAGAGCACGGCCAGGCGATGGTCGACTTCGTCCTGGCCGAACGGGAGCGCGCTGACGCGATCCTCGCAGCGCGTGCCAGTGACTGAAAGGAGCCAGTTATCCACAGGCTTTCCACGACGTGGGGATACAGAGTGTGACGAAGATTACAAAGCTCTGACACTACGTAACGAAAAGATCAAGAAGAGGTCTCAGGCAGATGTCTTGATCTTGTTGGTGAGGTCCGCGACCTGCTCGTAGAGCCGTCGGTTCTCGCCGATCCCGGTGCGGATCTTGCGGTCCGCGTGCATGACGGTGGTGTGGTCACGGTTGCCGAACTCCGCCCCGATGGCCGGCAGCGACAAGTCCGTGAGCTCCCGACACAGGTACATGGCGATCTGCCGCGCTCCGACCAGGGTCTTCGAACGCGAGGGACCTTCGAGGTCGTCCACGGAGATGCCGAAGTAGGTCGCCGCCTGCGCCTTGATCTCGTCGGCGGTCACGTCGCGCGCGGATTCGTGCGGGATGAGGTCCTTGAGCACGATCTCGGCGAGGTCGACGCTGATCGGTGAGGAGTTGAGGCTGGCGAATGCCGAGATACGGATCAGGGCACCTTCGAGTTCGCGGATGTTGGAGGTGATCTTCGAGGCGATGAACTCCAACACCTCATCAGAGATCTCTCGTCGTTCCTGCATGGTCTTCTTGCGCAGGATCGCGATGCGGGTCTCGAGGTCGGGCGGCTGGATGTCGGTGATGAGGCCCCACTCGAACCGTGACCGCATACGGTCCTCGAAGTCCTGCAGCTGTTTCGGGGGCAGATCCGAGGTGATCACGATCTGCTTGTTCGCGTTGTGCAGGGTGTTGAAGGTGTGGAAGAACTCCTCCTGGGTCTGCACCTTGCCGGACAGGAACTGGATGTCGTCGACAAGCAGGACGTCGACGTCGCGGTAGCGCCTGTGCAGGTCGGCTCGGCCCTGGTCACGGATGGAGTTGATGAAGTCGTTGGTGAACTCCTCCGAACTCACATAGTGCACGCGTGTGCCGGCGAAGATGCGCCGGGTGTGGTGGCCGATGGCGTGCAGGAGGTGGGTCTTGCCCAGTCCGGAGTCGCCGTAGATGAACAGCGGGTTGTAGGCACGGGCCGGCTGTTCGGCCACGGCCATCGCCGCTGCGTGCGCGAATCGGTTGCTCGGACCGTAGACGAACGAGTCGAAGGTGTACCGCGGGTTCAGTGGGGTCTCGTTCTGATTCGCGGGCGCCTTGATGGCCTCGACCGGTTCGCTGTAGGTCGAGTCAGCGAGATCGTCTGTCAGTTCCTCGGGGATCTTCGGTGCCCGTGCATGGTCGACGAGCACCTCGATCGTGACGCTGTAGCCGAGTTGGTCGGCAAGCGCCTGCTGCACGTGCGGGCGCAACTTGGTCTCGAGCATGTCCTTGGTGAAGTCGTTGCCCGTGACGACCACGAGGGCGTCATCGGTCAGCGCGACCGGTTCGGTGAGGTCGACCCACGCACGCTGGGTGTCGGGGACGCTCTGTTTCGCCCGGGTCCACAGGTCTCCGAGGTCGATCAGTACGTCCAACGTGAAACTCCCTGGCTCGGTGGGCATGAGTTCTCCACAATGTGGATAACCCATGTGGAAAGCTGTGGGCGGGCTTTTCATCGCGGGGAATCGATGTGTACCCGATGCGCTGACGCTAATGCGATCGCCAGCACCTGACAACCGATTGTGCACAACTTCCACCGTTCGATTTTCAGGTGGTCGGCGTGTCGGGCGTCGGCTCCGACGTGTCGCGGTGTAGTGGCGCGGGTGGATGCACCGGGAACCAGCCGGTGCCGTATGCTGGAGGCGCTGGCCCTTGTCGTGAACCGGCGTCGTCGACGGCGGTTGTCGATGGGGGCCAATTCCACGCTCCCCAGCGTCAGGGCTTTGGAAGGATCAGTATGAAGCGCACGTACCAGCCGAACAACCGGCGCCGTCACAAGAAGCACGGCTTCCGCCTGCGCATGCGCACGCGGGCCGGCCGGTCCATCATCTCGTCCCGCCGCAGCAAGGGCCGCGCTCGCCTCACGGTCTGACGTGTTGGCGCACGGACAGCGGTTGCAGCCCCGATCGCGGGTGCGTGCCACGATCAGGCACGGTCGCCGCGTGCGATCGGGGTCGATCGTGGTGCACTATGTCGCCGATTCCGCGCGGCCCCAGGCCGCGGTCATCGTCGGTAAGGGGTTCGGCGGCGCGGTGCAGCGGCATCGTCGCCAGCGACAGGTCCGGCATGCGCTCGCGGCGATCTGGGATCGCCTGCCGGCGGGGTCCTACGTGGTGCGTGCGCTACCCACCGACGCCGGATACGCGCAGCTCTCGGACAACGTGAAGTCAGCGGTGGGAAGATTATGAAAGTTTTGCACTTCATCGTGCGACTGCCCTCCCTGCTGATGATCAGCCTGGTGCGTCTGTACCAGAGATTCATCTCGCCACTTACCCCTCCGAGCTGCAAGTTCTACCCGAGTTGTTCGTCCTACGCTGTCCAGAGCCTGCAAACCCACGGGCTCATGAAGGGTGGTGTGCTGACTGTGGCACGCTTGGGTCGATGCCACCCGTGGCAACTCGGTGGCATCAATCCACCGCCGCCGCGGGGGAAGTGGCGTGCAGATGTTGACCTCGACGGAAACCCCAGGGGGGTATCATG
>CALFYG010000049.1 GCA_937952095.1 uncultured Micrococcales bacterium
TCAACCCTTGCACCACGCCCGACTTCTCGTAGCGGTACACCGTCCCGAACTCGAAGAGCCGCAACGGCAGTTCCCGATAGGAGCGGCCCCGCGCCCCGTAGATGAGGTTGTGCATCGGGCAGTTCATGGGCTTGAGGTAGTACTGCGCGTTGTCCATGTCCATCGGCGGGTACATGCCCTCGGCATACCAATCGAGGTGACCGGACTTCTCGTAGAGTGCCGCCTTGGTCACGTGCGGGGTGTTCACGAAGTCGTAGCCGGCTTCGATGTGGCGTTGCCGGGAGTAGTCCTCCATCACATTGCGCACGATGCCGCCCTTGGGATGGAAGACCGCCAGACCTGAGCCGATCTCCTCCGGGAACGAGAAGAGGTCCAGCTCGCTACCCAGTTTGCGGTGGTCGCGCCGTGCCGCCTCCTCGAGGAAGGTCAGGTACTCCTTGAGTTGCTCCTTGCTCGGCCACGCAGTGCCGTAGATGCGCTGCAACTGCGGATTGTGCTCATCGGACAGCCAGTACACCGCCGCACTGCGCATGAGCTTGATGGCGTTGGGCGGGATGTACTTGGTGTTGGGCACGTGCGGACCACGGCACAGGTCTGACCAGCAGACCGCGCCGGTCCGGTCGAGGTTGTCGTACACGGTCAGTTCAGCGCCGCCGGTCTCCATGATCTCGTCGCTGTTGCCACCCTTGGTGCCGATCAGTTCGATTTTGAAGGGCTCACCGGCGAGCTCGTGTTGGGCCTCGCCCTCGGTGACGACGCGCCGTTGGAACGACTGGCCACTCTTGAGAATCGCGATCATGCGTTTCTCGATGCGGCTCAGATCCTCCGGATGGAAGGGTTCGGCTACCCCGAAGTCGTAATAGAACCCGTCTTTGATGGGCGGGCCGATCCCCAACTTCGCCTCGGGGAACAGGTCCTGGACCGCCTGCGCCATCACGTGCGCGGTCGAGTGGCGCAGGACGGCGAGACCCTCAGGGTCGTCCGCTCCGACCGGCTCGATCTCGTCGCCGTCTCGCACGACGTACGCCAGATCCTTGAGTTCACCGTTGACCCTGGCCACAAGGACGCGGCGGTCCTCTCCGAGCAGGTCAGCGGCTGTGGCGCCCTCCGGTACCTCGCGGGATTCACCGGACACGATCACGTCGACGGACACGGGCTATCGCCTTCCTGAAGGGGTTGTCCCCAGTCTAATGAGCACGGCCGCCAGGAGGCTGCGGGCTTCGGTTGTGCACCTCACCGCAGTACCGACGGCTCACGCGGCCTTGTTGCGCTTCAGGGTCCACAGGACGTACATCTCACCGGTGACCGTCCCGTCCTCGGTGGCGATGGTGATGTCGACGCGGAACTCCGGACGCTCGTCGTTGTCGAGCTCAGCGAGGATGTCTCCTGCCTCGCTTCTCATGACCGCGGTCGCCACCACCGGACCCATGGCGACCTTCTTGTAGGCGATGTTGGCCTCGACAGCCAGCGGTGTGACCCTGGCCAAGTGGTCGGCGAAGTTCCCCAGCACCAGTGCCCCGGATGCCGACTCCCCCAGCGTGAACATGGCGCCGGCGTGGGGGCCGCCGATGTGGTTGTGGTAGGGCTTCTGGTCCGGCAGACGAAGCACTGCTGTCCGTTCATCGAGCTCAAGGAACTCCAGATCCAGGGTCCCCACCATGGGCACCAGCGTCGGCATGCTCGCCTTCACAGCGTCGAAATCCATGGTGCGAGCATTCCACGCCGCGTCGTGAGCAGATAGCGTCGGGGGGGTGGCGGTGACAGTCTTCGATATCGACGGAGTGCTCGCTGACGTGCGCCACCGGCTGCACCACCTGCAGACCCGCCCCAAAGACTGGAAGGCCTTCTTCGCCGCGGCCGTGGACGATCCGGTGCTGGAACCCGGACGCCGGGCGATCCTCGAAGCCCAGGAAGCCGGATCCACCATCGTGTACGTGACGGGCCGACCCCGCCGTTGCCGCGAGGACACGATCGAGTGGCTGCGTCGCTACGGGATGCCGCAGGGGGTTCTGCACATGCGGCCCAATCACGATCGGCGACCAGCGCGGTTCTACAAGGCCGACATCATCACCGCGCTGGCTCGCGAGGATGACCTCATCGCCGTCATCGACGACGATGACAAGGTCGTCGGCCACCTGCGCGAGCTGGGTCTGCCGGTGCTGCATGCCACCTGGATGCAGGACGAACCCGGGGAACGCCAACTGGACCTGCTCGAGCAGGCCCAGGAGGAGGAAGGGCGCACCTGAGCCACATCGGATCATCACCCAGATCGG
>CALFYG010000050.1 GCA_937952095.1 uncultured Micrococcales bacterium
CACTCAGAGCCTGCACACCAACGCACTGGACGAGGCGCTGGCGCTGCCGACCGACTTCTCCGCGCGCATCGCCCGCAACACCCAGCTGTTCCTGCAGCAGGAGAGCGGCACCACGCGGGTCATCGACCCGTGGGGAGGGTCCTACTTCATCGAACGGCTGACCAGGCAGTTGGCAGAACGGGCGTGGGCGCACATCACCGAGGTCGAGGAACTCGGCGGTATGGCCAAAGCCATCGAGGCCGGTATACCGAAGCTGCGGATCGAGGAAGCCGCCGCGCGGACCCAGGCCCGTATCGACTCGGGGCGGCAGGCGGTCATCGGCGTCAACAAGTTCCGTCCCCAGGCGCCCGAGGACATCGAGGTGCTCAAGGTCGACAACGCCGCGGTCCGTGCCGGGCAGTTGGCCAAGCTCGCGAAGCTCAAGGCCGAGCGCGACCAGACCGCCGTGGACGAGGCGCTCGCCGCGCTCGAGACCGCCGCGCGAGAGGGCTCGGGAAACCTGCTGGACCTGTCGGTGAAGGCCGCGCGCGTACACGCGACCGTCGGTGAGATCAGCTTGGCGCTCGAGAATGTGTACGGTCGGCACAAGGCCGATATCCGCTCGATCTCCGGGGTGTACCGACAGGAAATGGGTGACCACAACGCACAGGTCGACACTGTGCAGCGCAGCATCACGGCCTTCGAGCAACGTGAGGGCCGCCGGCCGCGGATCCTCATCGCGAAGATGGGCCAGGACGGCCACGACCGTGGGCAGAAGGTCATCGCATCGTCGTTCGCCGACCTCGGGTTCGTCGTCGACATCGGCCCGCTGTTCCAGACTCCGGAAGAGGTCGCGCGGCAGGCGGTGGAGAACGACGTGGACATCGTCGGTGCCTCGTCGCTGGCGGCCGGGCACCTGACACTGGTTCCGCAACTCAAACAAGCACTCGCCGAACTCGGACGTCCGGACATCCTTGTCGTGGTCGGCGGGGTGATTCCGCCGCAGGACTTCGAGGCCCTGCGGGAGGCGGGAGCGGCGGCGATCTTCCCGCCCGGCACTGTGATCGCGGAGGCGGCCGAGGGGCTGCTGGAGCAATTGAATCCATGAAGCAGCCGCTGCCGGCACCGGCCGAGCTTGCGGATCTCGTCCGCGGTGGCGACACCATGTGGCTCGCGCGTGCCATCACGCTGGTCGAGAGCCGCAGGCCCGATCATCGCGAGGCCGCTGCGGACCTGCTCACGATGCTCATGCCGGACACCGGCGGGGCCGACCGTGTGGGTCTGACCGGGGTGCCGGGTGTGGGCAAGTCGACCTTCATCGACCAGTTCGGCAGCAACCTGACCGCCGAGGGCCACAAGGTCGCGGTGCTCGCTGTGGATCCGAGCAGTTCGCGCACCGGCGGCGCGATCCTCGGCGACAAGACCCGTATGGAACGGCTGTCCGTCGATCCGAACGCCTTCATCCGGCCGTCGCCGGCGGGTGGTTCACTCGGGGGTGTTGCGCGCGCCACCCGGGAATCGATCCTGCTGTGCGAGGCGGCCGGTTTCGACGTGGTGCTCGTGGAGACAGTAGGCGTGGGCCAGAGCGAGACGACGGTGTCTGAGATGGTGGACATATTCGTGGTGCTCATGCTCGCCGGGGCGGGTGATGAACTGCAGGGGATCAAGCGCGGCGTGCTCGAGATCGCCGACCTGATCGCGGTGAACAAGGCCGACGGCGACAACGTGAAGCGGGCGCGGATGGCGGCGCTGGACTATCGGCGGGCGATCCATCTGATGAATCCGGCGTCGCCCACGTGGACGCCACCGGTGCTCACCTGCTCGGCGTTGACCAATGATGGGCTACCCGAGATCTGGGAGCAGATCGTCACGCACCGTGACAAGCTCGCGGCGACCGGGGAACGGCAGGAGCGCCGACAGCGCCAGCAGATCGGGTGGATGTGGTCGCTGATCGGTGACCGGCTGATCGACGAGTTCCGGGACTCCCCGAAGGTGCGCGCGAGGCTCGAGCAGGTGGAGGCGTCCGTGCTGGCAGGGGAACTGCCGCCCGCGGTGGCGGCCGACCAGTTGTTGGCGACGTTCCTGGGCTGAGCGCCGAGTGTTGCGTTGTTGCTGGTGCGGCGGCGCGAATGTTGCGTGGTTGCTGGTTTCTGGGCACAGACACAACAACGGCGCAACACTCGCGGGCTGCAGCCGACAACGGCGCAACACTCGTGACCCCGCACGTACCCTCAAGGCGTGCGGAGGTTGGTGTTCCTCGTCGCGCTGTTGATCCTGGTCGCAGCCGCGCCCGCCCACGCCTACAACGCGCCCGGACCACGCTGGCCCGGTGACACCATCCGCTACTCCGACACGATGCCCAAGGCCTGGAACTGGAGCATCGATCAGGCCGTCCGGACGTGGAACCGCAGCGGTGCCGACGTCCGCTTCCGGCGCGTGCCGCGCAACCGCGCACAAGTGACCATCGGATACGGCAACCTCGGCAGCGCGGCTGGTCTGGCTACGATCGGCCGGACGTCTGGGGCCTTCGTGCGGATCAACTCGCTTCTGTACCGCCCACTGCGCGAGCGCGACCGGGTCTTCGCATCGCAGGTCCTCGCGCACGAACTCGGCCACGTCCTCGGCCTGCACCACGTGCGGTCGAACAAGTGTCGGCTGATGTCCACCCCACCGCTGACCTACTGCCCCGAACCCCCGCAGCCGTGGCTCTACGACTGTCAGTGGCTGTCGAAGGACGACATCCGCGGTGTAAGGCACCTGTACGGTCGCAAGACCCGCGAACCGCCGCGCCCCTACTGCTTGCGCGAGCCCCGCCCCGAGCAACTGCGCGAGGTCATCCTCGAAGCGCAACGGGTCACCTGGTCGGTCTCCAAGGCCTGGCTGCCCGGCACCCGCGTGGTGGTCGAGACCTTCGATCTCAGTCGGTGTTCCGGCGATGTGTCGACGCCGCCGATCGCGACGGTGGAGGTGTCGGCCCAGCGCGGTCGGGTGCGGGTGCCGGCGGGCCCCTACTGCTACGAGGTGCGTGTGCAGAACCGGTACGGTCTGGCCAACGATGTGGTGAGCGTGGCGGTGGCTGAAGCGCAGTAGGTGGACGTTCGGGTGATCCTGGTGAGGTGAGGTCGGCGTAGCCTCAGCCCATGCGACGCGCGATGATCTTGTTCGGATTCATCGCAATGATCGCGCTGCCGACAATTCCGGCGAATGCGTACAACGCGCCGGGACCGCGCTGGCCGGGAAAGACCATCCGCTTCCACGAGACGTTGCCGAAGTCCTGGGACTGGGGTATCCGCCGAGCCGTGAAGACGTGGAACGCCTCCGGGGTCAACGTGCGTTTCGTGAAGGTCCCGCCCTCCCGTGCGCAGGTGAAGATCGGATACGGCGACGCCAATGGGTCGGGCGGCTACGCGTCGATCGGTAGGCAGCCCGGGGCATACGTCGAGATGAACAAGTCGATGTACCGGCCGCTGCGACCGGAGGTACGTCTCGTGGCGGCCCAGATCCTGGCCCACGAACTCGGACACGTGCTCGGCCTCGACCACGTGTTCAGCAACGGCTGCCGACTCATGACTCCCACTGTTCTCGGCAACTGCCCGGATCCCCCACAGCCGTGGTTGTACGACTGCTCGTGGCTGTCGAAGGACGATCTACGAGGTGCGCTGAAGCTGTACGGAGGTAAGGCCCGAAAACCCGCGCGGAAGTGGTGCCCCCTGGAGCCGAAACCACCGGTGCCGCAGGATGTCCGATTCATCTCCGGCGATCCGGTGAGGATCCAATGGACAACTCCGAAGTCCCTCCGGGCCGGTTCGGTGGCGGTGATCGAGGTCTTCGAGGAGGGTCGATGCCGGGGCGACTCCGGGGCTGCGCTGCTCGACACCACCTACGAGCAGGTGAGGCCGGGGCAATGGACCGACTACGACTACCGGGAGCCCGGCACCTACTGCTACGAATTCCATTTCGAGAACCAGTACGGACAGGCGTCCGCTGCCGTGCGGGGAATCGCCACGTACGCGATCGCCCCGCCCACGACGCCCGTCCTGCGGTTGATCACCGAGTATCCGGATGACTACTACGACTACCAGGTCGATGTCGCCGTGCCGGAGGGTGCCACGCTACACGTCGACGTGTCGCCCAGCGGGCAGTGCAGCACCACTCCACAGGAGTACTCCCTCGCCGATCAGCTGACGGAGACCACCTGGTCCTTGTGGGGCATTCCCGAGGGTCCGTCGTGCCTGTCGTTCTTCGCCATCGACCGCGTGCCGAGCGCCCCGCTCATGGTGGAGGTCGTCCATTCACCCCGGCCTGGGGGTCCGTAGCCTGGTGCCATGGTCCGCAAAGCAACGCCTGACGACGTCGAGGCGATCGCCCGGCTCGCGGCCAGGACCTTTGCGCTGGCCTGCCCGCCGACCACAGCGCCGGAAGCGATCGAAGCCCACATCCGTGACGAACTGAACGCGCAGCGGTTCGCCGAACACTTGCTCACCAGCGACTTCTTCGTCGTGGACGCCGAGGGCGGGGAGGTCTGCGGCTATGTGATGATTGCGCACGATCCGCCGACCATCGACAACGACTGGTCGAACCCGGTGGAGTTGCGCAGAATCTACGTGGACGCAGATCGGCACAGCACAGGTGTGGCTGCTGAGTTGATGCGCACGAGCCTGGAGTTCGCCACCCGAGAGGGCCATGACTGGATCTGGTTGGGCACGAACGAGGCCAACAGCCGCGCGCTCCGGTTCTATGAGAAGTTCGGCTTCCGCATCGTGGGCACGCGGAACTTCTGCGTGGCCGACTCGATCGAGTGTGACCACGTTCTGGCGCGACCGCTTCAGGCGTGAGCCGGCTCCCGCTCGGTCGTGCGTGAGCGCGGGATGGCCCACGCGATGACAGACGCGGCGATGGCCAGGGACGCCGCCAGCCACCAAGAGCTGGTGTAGGTCCCGTTCGCCTCGCGCAGGATCCCCGAGGTCGTCGCGGCGAAGGCCGCTCCGATCATGTGAGCCGCGAACACCCACCCGAATACGATGGCGCCGCGCTCCACCCCGTAGAACGTTCGGCACAGCGACACGGTGGGCGGGACGGTTGCGACCCAGTCCAATCCCATGAAGATCATGACCACCACCAGGCCCGGCTCGACGGACGGTCCGAGGATCACCGGAACCGCCGCCAGCGCCACGCCGCGGAACCCGTAGTAGACGGCCAGCAGCACCCGCGGGTCGAACCGGTCCGTGAGCCAGCCCGAGCCGATGGTCCCGACGATGTCGAAGATACCGACCACGGCCAGCATGGAGGCGGCCATGGTGGCGGACATCCCGTGATCGTGGCCCGTGGGCACGAAATGCGTGCTCACGATCCCGTTGGTGGTCCAGCCGCAGATGAAGAACGTGGCTGCCAGCAGCCAGAACGGGCGGCTCTTCATCGCATCCGAGAGCACGCTCACTGCCCGTCGGGCTGCGCCCTGGGTCGGCGAGTCCTCGGTCACGGTCCGGTCCGCGCCGTACGGCCGGAGACCCACATCCGAGGGTCGGTCGCGGATCACCAACAGGACCAGAGGTATGAGTAGGAGGGTCATCGCACAGATGATCAGTGACGCGCTGCGCCAGCCGTGATCCTCGATGACTGTGGCGAGCAACGGTAGGAAGATCAACTGCCCGGTGGCGAATGCTGCGCCCAGCAGACCCATCACCAAACCCCGGTCCTTGACGAACCAGCGGTTGGTGACCAGGGCTCCGAACACCAGAGCCGTGGCGCCCACACCCAATCCCGCCACCACGCCCCACAGGACGACCAGTTGCCAAGCTTGGGTCATGAACACCGTCAGCCCAGTGCCAGCTGCAATGAGCAGAAGGGCGCCTGCAGCGACGCGGCGGATCCCGACGCGCTCCATCAACGCGGCCGCGAACGGTGCCGTCAATCCGTAGAAGATCAGGTTCACCGACACCGCGAGACTGGTCGCGGAGCGGGCCCACCCCATGTCGGACTCGATGGGAACGAGCATCAGTCCGTAGCTGGAACGGAATGCAGCCGAGCCAAGCAGCACCAGGAATGTGACTGCGGCGACTGCCCAAGCCCGGTGGATGCGCATCGGGTCAGCCTACCTACCCGTACCGTATGGCCATGAGCGACTTCGACCTGGTGGTGTACGGAGCCAGTGGCTTCACCGGCAAGCTCGTGGCCCAGTATCTGGCTGAACGCAGCGGACCGGAACGGATCGCCTTGGCCGGACGTTCACAGTGGAAGCTCGAGGCGGTGCGCGACGACCTGGGGGTGGACTGGCCGGTCCTCGTGGCCGACGCCGCCGATCCGAAGGCCCTCGCGAAACTGGCCAAGTCGACCACCGCGCTGGTGACCACCGTGGGTCCGTACTGGAAGTACGGCCTGCCGCTGGTCGAGGCCTGCGCGAAGGCGGGGACCCACTACGCCGACCTCGCCGGCGAGGTGCTGTTCATGCGCGAAAGCATCGAACGTTACGACGCTGTAGCTAAGAAGAGCGGCGCCCGCATCGTGCACGCCAGCGGCTTCGACTCGATCCCATCGGACCTCGGCGTATACCTGCTCCACGACGCTGCGGGAGCGCCCTTGGGGGAGACCGTGATGGCCGTGCGCTGGGCCAGCGGTGGGTTCAGCGGCGGCACGATCGCCAGTGGCATCGGTCAGATGGAGGCGGCCAAGGCCGACCCCGCGCTGCGCAGGGTCATGGAGGATCCGTACGCCCTGACGCCGGGGGAGGCCGGCCCGGATGAGGGTGACCAGATCTGGGTCCACTACGAGCCGGTGCTGGATTCCTGGACCGGGCCGTTCATGATGGCGATGATCAACACCCGCGTCGTGCGGCGTTCGAACATGTTGCTCGGCTATGAGTACGGGCGGGACTTCACTTACAAGGAGGTCGTGGCGACCGGCCCCGGGCTGGGCGGGCGTACCCGGGCCACCTTGCTGGCCACAGCGTCGACGGGCGGCATGGCCGCGTTGTCCTTGGCTCCAGCGCGCAAGGTGGCGTCGCGCTTCCTGCCCGAACCCGGCGAGGGGCCCGGACCGGAAGCGCGCGAGAAGGGTGGCTTCCGTATCGAGTTCCGCAGTTCGCTGCCGGATGGCCGGGTCTTCGGCGCCGAGGTCATCGGCAAGGGTGACCCTGGCTACGCGGCCACGTCACGCATGCTCTCGGAGTCGGGTCTGTGCCTGGCTACGACCGAGGGGCCCGGTGGTGTGCTCACCCCGGCCAGTGCGATGGGTGACGATCTGGTGGAACGGCTGCGGGCGGCGGGCATGACCCTGCGCGCGTGGCAGGTGCGTTGATACCTGCCGGTCGCAGGTCTAGCCTCGAAGTATGAGCAACGAGGATCAACTGCGGGCAGCTGCGGTCAAGCGGCTGAAGGACAAGCGCAACGCCTTGAGCACGGTAGGCATCTTCGTCATCGTCTCGATCCTGTTGACGGCGATCTGGGCCCTGTCCGGTGGTGGCTACTTCTGGCCGGCCTGGGCGATGTTCGGGATGGGGATCGCGGCGCTGTTCATCCTCTGGGGGACATTCGGGCCGGGCAACCGTGGCCCCTCCGAACAGGAGATCGCCGACGAGATGCGCAAGATGCGGGGCCAGCCCTAGGCCGCACCGAGATCCTGGGCGCACTGCGGGCAGGGGGATGGGCCTAGCGGCATACACAGTTGCCGCACGCCGTCGCGCACCCCGAGGGTCTCGATCGGCGCGAGGTCACCGAGCACTTTCAGGATCGCGTCATTGCTGGGCAGCACTTCTGCGTGCAGCGACCTGATGCCGTTCTCGGCGGCGTTCGTGAACAGCAGGGCGAGCAATGCGCGGCCGACGCCGCGGCCTTGGTAGTCATCGGCGACCAGTGCAGCGACTTCGGCCACGCCGTCGTCGATGGTCATGTAGCGGCCCTCGGCGATGAGGCGGCCGCGCCGGCTGCGCACGCCCAAGGCCAGTCCGTTGTCGACGTCGACGAGTTGTTCGGCCATCGATGGGCGCAATGCGGCCATCCCCGTGTGGAACCGCAAGAAGCGGCTCTCGGGTGAACACCGCTCGACCAGTGCGATGAGATCCTCGGTGTCGTTGAGTGTCAGTGGTGAGACCCGAAGACGCTGCTTTTTCAGCAGTTTCGGGGCTTGTTCGGCGTGGTGCCTGTAGGGGTTCATGGGGAAGACCTCCCACTTCCAGGCTAGGTCCCTACTGAGGATCCGGCACTCCTGCGACGCTGTGAGGCCGGTCACGCGCCACCCACCAAGCCACCGTGATCCCCGCCACATCAGCCACCAGGTCCCACACGTCGCCGCTGCGTTGGGGCAGCAGGAAGTGCTGGAGGGTCTCGCTGAGCAGGGCCTGAGCGAGCATTGCGCCCACCACCAGTGACCGGGAGAACCCAGCCCTGAGTCCCGCGTAGGTGACGGCGAAGAACAGTCCGAAGTGGACCACCTTGTCCAGGGGCAGGCCGGTGTCGACCGACGGTTGATGTGGCCAGTACAGCGACCACACCTGCACGATCAGAGCCACCACGAAGGCGATCTGCCAGCGGCCTCTGCGTGTCACGGGCCTCAGCGTAGGTTAGGCAGCACAGGCACGAGTGGAGGACCCATGAAGGTAGTCGTCGAACAGCGCGGACACGTGCTGCTGATCGGGATCAACCGCCCGGACAAGCGCAACGCGTTCGATCTCGAACTGATCGACCAGTTCGGGGCCGCCTATGAGCGGCTGGGCACGGATCCCGATGTACGGGTCGGTGTTGTGCACGCCATGGGTGATCACTTCAGCGCCGGGCTGGACCTCGCGGAGGTGGGCGGCAAAGTCGCGCAGGTGGGCCCGGCGGCGCTGGCAGGGGACTACACCTTCGACCCGTTCGGTATGTGGGCGCCGCCTGTCCCGAAGCCTGTGGTGATGGCGGTGCAGGGGATCGCGTTCACGCTGAGTATCGAACTCGCGCTGGCCAGCGACATCGTCATCGCCGCCGACGACGTGCGCTTCCGGCAGTTGGAGATCGGTCGCGGCATCATCCCGTTCGGCGGCGCGACCCTGCGGGCCGCAGCGCAATTGGGATGGGGCAACGCGATGCGGTTCCTGCTCACCGCCGAGGAGTTCGGTGCCGATGAGGCGTACCGCATCGGGCTGGTGCAGGAGGTGGTGAAGCCTGGCGAGCAGTTCGACCGGGCGCTCGCCATCGCCGAGACCATCGCTGCGCAGGCGCCCTTGGGGGTGCAGGAGACGCTGGCCAACGCGCGGATCGCGCGGGACCGCGGCGAGGACGCTGCCCGCGAGCACCTCAAGGAGGTGCTACCCCGGATCATGGCCTCGCAGGACGCCGCGGAGGGAGTACGCAGTTTCCTCGAGCGCCGGGAGGCCCGCTTCACCGGGCAGTGACTCAGCGCAGGCGGCGCCGGCCCCAGCGGTCGGCCGCGTAGCTGAGGGCTTCGTCGACGCCGAGTTGGCGGGTCGAGTTGCCCACCCGCACCCACATCTGCACAGGCTGCCCCTTGCCCGGGGACAGGAACACCGGCCGGGAGGCGCCGAGCATGCGCAGGTGGCACACCGGCACACCGTCGAGCACAGGGAAGGTGACCTCGACGTTCGCGCTCGCCGTCGACCCGAGGGTCTTGCTGAGGTGGTCGCGCAGCCACAGCTCGTACCGGTCGAGGTCCGGCTGCTTCATGAACTTCAGGTCGTCGTCGAGTCCGAGTGCCTTGCCGTCGTCGTCCACCCCGATCAACAGGTCCCCGCCGCCGGAGTTGGCCAGCGCTGCGACGGTCTTGGAGATCACCATCTCGATCTTGTCGTCGCGCTGCCCGGTGTGCAGGTTGCACCGGGCCGTGGACTTGAACTCGACCCGCGCGCTCTCGCCGGCCGCCACGAGTTCGGCCGCAGTGAGGTGTCGTTGGCGGGTGAAGTAGCCGACGATCAGCATCACGATCAGAGTCCCGAGCGCCGAGGCGAGCAGCATGCCGATCCAGTGCTCGCGGTAGTACCCGCCGCGGATCAGCGAGATCGTCAGGGCGCCGATGGCTGAGCCGACGATCCCCGACAGGACGGCTTCCGACCATCCGAGGCGCACCCGGTTGCCCATCACCTGGCGCATGCCGAGGCCCAGCAGAGCCCCGAAGGCCAGAGCGAGCAGGAACGCGACACTGAGCGACATGGCCCAAGTATCGTTCAGCCATGGTCACCTCTCGACGAGTCACCCTCGCCCGCCGTCCGCAGAACCAGGTCGAGCTCTCGGACTTCGGCTCCGACGAGGTCGAACTGCCGGCGCTGCAGGACGGCGAGTTCCTGATGAACGTTGAGTACCTGTCGATCGACCCGACCATCCGTGGCTGGATGTCCTATGACACCTACCTGCCGAAGATCGGCCTCGGCGACGTCATCCGCAGTGCCGGAGCCGGGGAGGTCCTGGAGTCCCGCAACGCGGCCTACCCCGTGGGTATGCGCGTGTTCGGGATGCCCGGATGGCAGGAGTACGCCGTGCTCAACGGCGGTGTTCCGATCCCGGAGGGCGTGACGTACGAGCAGGCGCTGAGTGTTTTCGGCGTGACTGGGTTGACCGCGTACGTGGGGCTCGAGGACATCGGTAAGCCGCAGGCCGGCGAGACCGTCGTGGTCTCCGGGGCGGCGGGCGGTGTCGGATCCATCGCCGGACAGATCGCGAAGATCATGGGCGCGAAGGTCATCGGATTGGCGGGTTCGGAGCAGAAGTGCCGCTGGGTGGTCGACGAGCTCGGTTTCGACGACTGCATCGACTACCGCAGCGAGGACATCGGCGCGGGGCTGTCCCGGACCTGCCCGGACGGCATCGACGTGTACTTCGACAACGTCGG
>CALFYG010000051.1 GCA_937952095.1 uncultured Micrococcales bacterium
GCGAGACCGCGATCCTCGGCGACAACGTGCGGTTGTACCAGCACGTGACGCTCGGCGCGAAGAAGCTCGACGGCGTTCCCAAGGGCATGCCGCGCCACCCCATCGTCGAGGACGACGTCACGATCTACTCCGGCGCGACCGTGCTCGGGCGCATCACCATCGGCAAGGGCTCGGTGATCGGCGGTGGGGTCTGGGTGACCAACGACCTGCCGCCGGGCAGCTTCGTCACGCAGGCGAGGACCCAAGTGGAGGCCTTCACCGACGGTGGCGGGATCTGACGCTCGCTTCGCCGCAGCGGTTAGTCTCCGGTCCATCCGTTAGTCCAAAACACCCCGCGAACCTCTAACGGGAGTGCACAACCTCTAACGGCTGAGCGAAGGTCTCACGGATTCCAGGCGGGACCGGAACTACGCCAGGTCGGCGAACAGCGCCGTGCTCAGGTAGCGCTCCCCGAAACTCGGGATGATCACCACGATCAGCTTCCCGGCGTTCTCCGGTCGCTTGGCGACCTCAACGGCGGCCCACAACGCCGCACCCGAGGAGATGCCCACGAGCAGCCCCTCCTCGCGGGCACTGCGTCGCGCGGTCGCCATCGCGTCCTCAGCATCCACCTGAACGATCTCGTCGTACACGTCGGTGTCGAGGATCTCCGGGACGAAGCCCGCGCCGATGCCCTGGATCGGGTGCGGGCCCTTCGTGCCACCGGACAGGACCGGCGATGCGGCCGGCTCCACGGCGATGATCTGGACCGACGGGTTGCGCTCCTTGAGGACCTGACCGACCCCCGTGATGGTGCCCCCTGTCCCCACACCGGAGACCACGATGTCGACCTGTCCGTCGGTGTCGTTCCAGAGCTCCTCAGCCGTGGTCGCGCGGTGGATCGCCGGGTTGGCAGGGTTCGCGAACTGCTGCGGCATCAGGTAGTTGGGGTTCTCCTTGGCAAGTTGCTCGGCGCGGGCGATGGCGCCTCCCATACCCTCCGGTCCGGGCGTGAGCACGAGGTCGGCCCCGAACGCGCGCAGCAGCATCCGGCGCTCATTGCTCATCGTCTCCGGCATGGTCAGCACACACTTGATGCCGCGGGCGGCACACACCATCGCCAGCGCGATGCCGGTGTTGCCGCTGGTGGGCTCCACGATCACAGTGTCGGGGCCGATGAGTCCGGCTTCCTGTGCGGCGTCGATCATGGCCACACCGATGCGGTCCTTGACGCTGTTGGCAGGGTTGTAGAACTCGAGCTTGGCCGCAATGGTGGCTTGCGCCCCGTCGGAGATCCGGTTGATCCGGACCAGCGGGGTGTTGCCGATCAGTGCGGTCACGTCGTTGGCGATGTGCATGGTGCCTAGTGTGCCAGTCAGGGCGCAAAGGGCAATGGGGTCTTCAGTCCAGTCCGTGGTGGGCGAGGAGTATCCGCGCGACGTCCCTGCCCGCATCCTGGTAGTCGCCGGCGGGCACGAACGAGTCGGGAGCGGTGACCAGGACCAGGCCGACCCGCTCGGCCACCGGCGGGAGGAACTCGGCGCGGATCTGTTCCTCGCCGTCGTCGGTCAGCACGACATCGGTGCCCTCGGCGTATCTGTCGACGGCCCATCGGTACCCGTGCGGCACCACGATGTCGACCGTCGTGACCTGCCGTTGTTCGGCCAGCCGGGCACCGATTCCTTTAGGAACGGTGAACTTCTCGTCACTGAGTTCGACATGTCGGATGCGATCGACGATGAACGTGCGCAGGTCGCCATCGGGATACATGGCATCGAGTTCCCAGCCACGGGTGGTCTCCACGAGTCGCAAGGGATGCACAGTGGCTGTCACCACGCCCGGCTTCCACGCCCGTGAGTACTCCAGCGTCACCACCCGCCGGTCGCTGATGGCTTCCGAAATCGCCCGGCCGGTGTCGCTCTCCGGCCGTCGGGGGAGTTCGCCGAGGATGCGCAGGCGGATGATCTCCACCGCCGCGGCGAGATCGGCGTCATCAGGTTGCATCTGTGCCACTCGGCTCGCGGTCTCGTAGACCTCCAGCCAGCGCTGTGGGGAGAGCAGTTCCACGCCGAGTTCGGCACTCGGCCTATCACTGACCACGCGCACCACATCGGCCTGCGCAGGGTCTTCCTCGCGGCCATCGGCGCTGATGAAAACGATCGTGTCAGGCCGAACGCCGAGGGTGTCGGCGGTGTAGAAGTCGAGGATCTCTTCGCGCAGTCGCTGCTCAGGAACACCCACCTCGTCGGCGAGGTACTGGATACTCAAGCCACGCGGATGTGCGTGCAGCAGGTTGAGCACCTTCGACAGGCGGACGAAGGACTCGGCGGCACGGGTCTGTTTGGGAGCAGTCACTCGACCTCCATGAGCATGGAGCGCAGTTCCCCGCGCAACTCCTCAGGACCGATCAGGCGCACCCGGGATCCCAGTTCGACCACGCGGGCGAAGAAGATGAGCCGATTGGTGACCCGCACGTGGACCTCGTCGCCGATGGCCTCTCCGCCGAGCATCGCGATCACGTCGTCGGCGTAGCCAGGAGACTGCAGGACGGCCACCACGGGTGGGTCGACCTCCCAGGTGATCGGGTCGAGGCCCGGGCGTTCGACGTCTTCACTCGCCTTCGCCGACCCGGGGGCGCCGATCTCGAGGTTCTCCATGCGGACAACGGCGAAACTCTTGATCATCTTGGTCGCGTGTTCCAGGCCGGTGACGACCAAGTCGTGGCCGGACCACTCCCAACTCAACGGATCGACTGTGCGGGTCTTGCCGTTGTAGTCGAAGTACATGACACATCGGCGCCGTACGGCTTCGCGCACGCGGTCGAGATCGACGGGCAAGGCCTTGCGCTGTACGGCAACCAAACCCTGCGCGCTCGCCGCGGCGAGGGCCGACTGCAGGGCGGTCCGCTGTGCGGGGGTGAACTCGACCCGCAGTCGCACGTCACCGGGCCTGATCACGTAGCGGGCCTCTTCGCCGGGGTCTGCGGTGTTGTCGATCTCCAAGCCGCTGGCCCGCAGATCGTCCAGATCGCGTATGAGGGTGCGCTTGCCGCTCTCGGTGGAGTCGTAGCCGAGACGATCCCGCAGGTCGTCGGTGCGGACCCCGACCGTGCCGGCTGCCGTGAGGACGAGCGCGAGTTCGAGGAGGCGGTTGTAGGCCTTGGCCTGGCTCATGAGTCCAAGGATGCCGCGATGGCATCTATTCTGTGGGCCAACTCCACATCGAGTTGTGTGACGCCACCGGCGGAGTGCGTGGACAACGCGAAGGTCACAGTGCGCCACCGGATGTCGATGTCGGGATGGTGGCTCATCTCCTCCGCGACCTCCGCGACTCTGTCCACGGCGGTGATGGCTGTGGGGAAGTCCGCGAACTCGACGCTGCGGCGCAGTGCCACGGTGTCGCCCGCCCAGTCGGTCAGGTCGGGCAGTTGGGCTGCGATCTCGTCGCTGGTCAGGGTTCTGCTCACCCTCCGAGGGTGGCGCGGGACGCCGGTGGGAGGCAAGTCCGCGCCATCGAGGATGTGCCGCCACAATGGCACGGTGGAGACCGCACGACTGCTGGCCATGTCCGTGGGTGTGGTGGAATCCCTGCGCCCGACTCTGGTCCCCCGCACGACCAAGCATCAGGCGA
>CALFYG010000052.1 GCA_937952095.1 uncultured Micrococcales bacterium
AATTCCGAAACGCTCACCGCACGAACAGGACGAACAGCCATGACCGCCGACACCTCCGACAACAAGTGGATTGGCAAGCGCACGCCGCGGCCCGATGGCGCGGACAAGGTCACGGGGCGGGCGGCCTATGCCGCCGACACCACCATGCCCGGCATGATCTGGGGCAAGGTGCTGCGCAGCCCGCACGCCCATGCCGTGATCAAGTCCATCGACACATCGAAGGCCGAGGCCCTGCCCGGCGTGAAGGCGGTGGTCACGGCGAAGGAACGCTGTGTTGTGAAGGCCGTCCTGGCCGAGCGCCGGGTCGTCGGCTGAGATCGTGCCGGTCGCGATCCGGAACAGCGAACCACCCAGCACCGCGATCCGGTAGGTCGGAATCCGGAACAGCGAGAGATTGAGCACCGGGTGCTCCGCCCGCCGCGCATGCAGCCAGTAGGCGCCGAGCGCCGCGAGCACGCGGATGCGGTCGGCGGGGCGGCAGAGCACGAATGATCCCGTCTGCGGCGCACGGCGATTGTAGACGAGCGGTGCGCCCGAGATGTCCGTCACCGACCAGCCGAGCGCGCGCGCGAGCCGCGGCGTGCGGACGGCCAAGTCGTCCAGCACCTGCGGTGGCGCAAGCAGGGCCCCGGCCCGGACCAGGCACCGGTGGCGCCTCGGTTCGACCCGGCCGAGCTGCTGGGTATCGCGTCGGCAGACGTTCGGGTGCCTTTCGACGTTCACGACGTGCTCGCCCGGGTCCTCGACGACAGCGCCTTCGAGGAGTTCAAGCCGTTGTACGGGACGACGTTGGTGACCGGTTGGGGGCACATCAGTGGCTACCCGGTCGGGATCCTGGGCAACAACGGGATCCTGTTCAGCGAGGAGTCGCACAAGGGTGCGCAGTTCATCCAGATGTGCAACCGGATGGATGTGCCGATCATCTTCGTGCAGAACATCACCGGCTTCATGGTCGGCACCCGCTACGAGCAGGGCGGCATCATCAAGGACGGCGCCAAACTCATCAACGCCGTGTCCAACTCGACAGTCCCCCACATCACGCTGATGATCGGTGCGTCCTACGGCGCGGGCAACTACGGGATGAGCGGGCGCGCATACGACCCGAGGTTCGTCTTCACCTGGCCCAACCACCGGATCGCCGTCATGGGGCCCAAGCAACTCGCGGGCGTGCTGACCATCGTCGCCAAGCAGAAGGCGGGGGACGCTTTCGACGAGGCGGCCTTCGCGCCGATCCGCGACGCCTTCGAGAAGCAGGTGGAGGACCAGTCGACCGCGCTGTTCGCCACCGGCCGGCTCTGGGACGACGGCATCATCGACCCGCGGGACACCCGGACCGTGCTGGGGATGGCTCTGTCGGCTGCCCATTCGGCACCCGTGGCGGGGACCACCGCGTTCGGCATCTGGCGGATGTAGCGGCGCGCTGCTGCAGTCCGGATGCGTACCGAACTGGTTGGCGCACGAACCCGCTCAACCAGTTCAGTACGCGACACGCCGCTGAAACGCCAGTCTGGGGCGTGTAACTGGTTGGGAATCAGGCTTTCGTGCCGCGCTCCAACCAGTTCGGTACGCTCAGTCCTCGGGCCAGTCGCCCAGGGTGTCGAGGTACATCTGCCTGACCTCGGCGATCTTCTCCTCCAGATTGGCCTTGCTCCAGTCGTCCGTGGGCACCGGCGGCAGCACCGCCACATCCACCGTGCCGGCGTGGATGACCATGGAGTGCGCGGCCATGATCTCGCCGCAGTTGCGCATCACGATGGGCACCACGGGTACTCCGGCCTGCATGGCGAGGTGGAAAGGCCCCTTCTTGAACGGCAGCAGGCGCGGGGTGGGGGAGCGTGTGCCCTCGGGGGCGATCGCGATCGAGCGGCCGTTGCGCAGAGCCTCCACGGCCGGCTCCAGCCCCTCGCGAGCCGCTGCGTTGTTGCTGCGGTCGATGTAGGCGACGTCCGCGAGGTATCCGATCGGGCCGAAGAAGGGGTCCTTCTCGAGGGACTTCTTAGCCACCCCTGTGAAGTCCTTGCGAAGCAGCGCGGCGAGGACGAACACGTCGAGTTGGCTCTGGTGGTTGAACAGGAAGACCGCCGGCCGCGCCGCCCAGATGTTCTCCTCGCCGACGACGTTCAGCCGCACGCCGGCTGCTGCCAGCGCGAGGTCGGACCCCGCGCTCGCGGCGATGTTCGCGCCCAGGGAACGACTGCGGTTGAGGATCGCGAGGCCGGTGGCAGCGGCCACACTGCCCGCGAACACCCCCATCGCCGCCGCGCTGCGCCCGAGGTCCAGCACCGATGTCGACGGCGGCGTCTTCAGCCGCGCAACGGGCCAGCCCCGTTCCTTGGCGATGTCGCGCAGCTCCTCGGTCGCGTTCAGTGCGGTGGGGTGTCCCACCAGCTCGAGGAACGGCAGGTCCTCCTCGCCGTTGGAGTACGCGAACGAGTCTTCGAGGTCGATGCCGTACTCCTCGGCGAACTCGATCACCCCGTCGGCCTTGCCCTGCCCCCAGCGGATGTCGGTGGCCAGGTCGCCTGTAAGGCGCCCGTCCTCGGCCACGTCCATCTCGGTGCAGACGATGTGGTCGATGCCGAGGTCGTCGGCGGTGGCCTGGATCTGGGGGCGCGTGGCCGACGAGGCGACGACCACGGTGTGCCCCTTGCGCAGGTGGGCCTCGATGAGCAATCGGGAGTCGGGGTAGATCATGCCGGCGATCTTCTTGCTGAAGACATTGCGGGCCCAAGCGTCCATCTCGTCGGCCTCCCGGCCGGCCTGACCCTGGATCCCGACCCGCATCATCTCTGAGACGTCATGCCCGCGGCGCTCGACGTTGATGCCCTCGCGGACGGTCTTCACGACCTCGCTGACCGAGATCTCCCCCCGCCGCAGGCGGTACTTGAAGAACGCGGCGGCGGAGTAGCCGTCGATGAGGGTGCCGTCGAAGTCGAAGAACGCACCGATCTCGGGACCTCCTGGCGCGTTCTCGATCTCCTCGATGAGCCATTCGATGTCAGCCATTCTGACCCCCCACGATCAGCACCGGTTGCCCCGACTTCTGCGCGATGTGCCGCAGATCGTCGATGCGCCTGACCATGGTTCGCAGCTCATCGGCGAGGGCCTGACGCTCCACACCCACGCCAGGCCGGCCTTCGACGAGTTTGTAGTTCTTCGCCAACTGGAAGGCATTCACGAAGTAGTCCTTGGAGATCGATTCCGGGGAGTGCAGGGTCTTCTGCAGCCAGCGCTGCTTGGCCAACTTCAGGCACGTCTCTGTGAGGCTCTTCTGTTCGACGGTCTCGTCGCCGGCGGCGGCGAGTTCGTCAGCGAGCACGCTGTACGCCTCGAGGAACGGTCCGATGACCCGGTGGGCGAGCACCAGTTTCATCTGCTGTGCCTCTTCGAGGACCACCTCGGGGGTGAACTGGTCCTCCTGCCAGCCCGGGTACATGAGGTCATATTCAGCCGCCATCTGTCCGGCGAAGTCACGGGTTGCGGGGAAGAAGAACTCGAACTTGAGCAGGTCCTTGATCCGCACGGCGTTCTGCCACGCGGCGGCTTTCACGTCCTCGGCCCCGTCCTCCGCGGCCTGGATGATCGCGAGTTCGGCGATCGCGCGGTTGAGGAAGAAGTGGATGACGGTGTTGCGGTAGAAGGCAGCCTCATGCTGGTGGTCCAGGCTCACGTAGAAGACCCGCTCGCTGGGTCCGTCGAACTGGGTGACCACTCCCTCCTGCACCAGGTTGCGCAATGTGTCGCGCAGAGGTCCGTAGTCGTCGAGCACCACGTTCTGGGTCATGGGGAGGTCGCGGGCCTGGATGTACTCGATGAGCGGCTGCAGGACCGCCCGGCCTTCGTCCACCGTGATCGCCCGGTCGCCGTTGTCGAGCACTGCGAACGTCAGCATCGCGCTCGGCGTCACCGGCGTCACGGCGTTGATGCGGTTCGCGGTTTCGAAGGCGACCTTGGGCACGGCCAGACGGGGCCGCAGGTTCCCCTCGGCGTCCTCGGTCAGTTGCAGCGACTCGGCCAGGGACAGCGGCTCGCCGAAGCGCAAGTAGGCCTTGCCCATGCGCCGGGACTGGGAGCGCGCGAAGTTGTACAGCCACGACAACGACTCGGCCTTCTTCGTGCCGCCGGCCTCCTCTGCACTGATGGCACTGACCTCGTGCTGCTGGTCGTAGATGATCGACGTCGGGATGATGTGCACGTCGTTCTCGGGGTGCTCGGCGAACGCGTCAATGACGTAGCTGAGGATCCCGTAGCGCGGCGGGCGCAGTTTGCCGGTGCGTGTGCGCCCGCCCTCGATGTACCACTCGAGGTTGTGGCGCTGCTCCATCAAGTGCGAGAGGTAGGTCTTGAGTACCGCGCGGTACACGTGGTCGTCGCGGAACTCCCGGCGGATGAACACGATGCCGTTGCGCCGGCCGATCTCGGAAAACGGCCACAGCGCCAGGTTGGCGCCGCCGAGGGTGTTGTTGGGCGGGAAGCCGTACTGCTCCAGGACCCAGCGCAGGACCAGCGGGTCGAGGTAGGAGCGGTGGTTGGGCAGGAAGATCAAGCCACTGGTCTTGTTGAGTTCGCGCAGTGCGGCCACTTCGCCGGGGATGTAGTCGACCTTGTACGCCCGCGACAGCCAGCGGGAGAACTTGTCCCACATGTCCACGGACATCCCGCCGGGCTTGACCGCCATCTCCTTGAGACACGACTGGGCGTCCTCGCTGAGCTTCGACACGGGCCGCCCGGTCTGCTCGGACAACTCCGCGAGCGTGCGCATGAACTCAGGGGTGTCGAGAATGTGCTCCACTGACGCGACGGTAGTCGCACCGGGGGTCAGCGCGCTACCGGTCGGTGAGCCCGCTGGCCTGCGCGGCCTGCTCGGCCGCCTCCGCCCCGGCGATGGTCCGTACCAGCAGCAGGCCGTCGATCCGGGCCAGCACCGCCAGGGCCTGGGCCCGCCGCTCGGCGGGGTCGTCGATGGCGATGCGCGGCTCCAGCCATGCCAGCCACTGCTCCAGCATCGTCGGTGCCAGGACGTCGTACGGCGCGGTTCCCACCGCCGCCAATCCGATGATCTCGAAAAACAGCGCGAAGACCGGCTGGCTGTCGGCACGGGCGAGTACCGGCCACGCCCGCTTGACCAGGTCGTCGGGTGCGATCGGGTCCTCGCCGAAGGCTTCGGCCAGCAGATCCTGCAGTTGCGCGCCCAGGGTGACCAGAACCGCCCCGATGAGGTCGGCCTTGGTGGGGAAGTAGTACACGACGGTCCGGTCGTTGGTACCGACGTGGCGCGCCACCCGTCCGAAGGTCAGGGCGCCCAAGCCATCGGCGCGCGCGACCTCCACCGCCGCGGCGAGCAGATCCTCCCGCTGATGCCGATACCCCACGCGCAGAAGTGTAGCCCTCACTTCAAACCCCTGGTACTGTAGCGGCAACTACATTCTGGAGGCGTGATGCAGAAGTCCGGCTTTCCGTGGGGGTTCGCGGTAGGGGTCGTGGTCGCGGCGGTCTTCGCGGTGATCATCAGCCTGATCCCGGCCGGGGTGTTCACCGATCCGGTGGGCTACCTGGTGCTGCTCGTCGTGGTCTTCATCGCCGGCCCACCCACCGTGTGGATGTTGCGTGCCGTGGCCGGCAACCGCGGGGTCGAACCGGTGTCGGCCGTGGTGGGTGGCATGACCGGCGCCCTGCTCTTCGACGGACTGGCACTGTCGTACATCCCCGGGCTCTACGGCCAGACCGGGGAGGCGTTGACCGCCGTGGCGACGATGCTGTTGGTCGCCTTCGCCGCGATCGGCATCTCGGCCCACTTCATGGGCGCACTGAAGCCGGCGAGCGCCTGAGCGCGGGCAGCCCTTGACCGGAGCCGGAAGTTGACACTAGCGTCAAGTTTGTGAAGATCCTGGTCGCCAACCGTGGAGAGATCGCCTGCCGTGTGTTCCGGACCGCCGCCCGGCTCGGGCACGGGACGGTCGCCGTGTTCACCGACGCCGACCGCGGGGCCTTGCACACCCGCAGTGCCGATGTCGCCGTCGCGATCGATTCATACCTTGACCCGCAGGAGATCCTGCGCGCAGCCGCCCGCGTGGACGCCGATGCGATCCACCCCGGATATGGATTCCTCTCCGAGAACCCCGACTTCGCGCAGGCCGTGCTGGATGCCGGGCTGACGTGGATCGGACCGACACCGGACTCGATCCGGGCGATGGCGCTCAAGGTCGAGGCCAAGAACCTGGCGGAGAAGGCCGGCGTTCCGCTGCTCACAAGCGGGACCGATGTGTTTCCAGTCCTCGTGAAGGCCTCCGCCGGGGGCGGTGGAAAGGGGATGCGCCGAGTCGACCGACCTGAGGATCTCGAGGAAGCGGTGGCAGCGGCCAAACGGGAAGCGGCCAGTGCCTTCGGCGACGACACCGTCTTCATCGAGCGGTATCTGGAGTCGGCGCGGCACGTGGAGGTGCAGGTCTTCGGGGACACCCACGGCAACGTGGTGCACCTGTTCGAGCGGGAGTGCTCCATCCAGCGCCGGCACCAGAAGGTCGTGGAGGAGTCGCCGTCGCCCGGTGTGACCACGCACCTGCGTGACCAGATGACGTCCGCAGCGGTGAGTCTGGCCGCTGAGATCGGGTATGTCGGCGCAGGCACTGTCGAGTTCATGGTCGCTGGCGACGAGTTCTTCTTCCTTGAGATGAACACCCGACTGCAGGTGGAGCATCCGGTGACGGAAGCGATCACCGGGCGGGACCTCGTGGAATGGCAGATCCGGGTCGCCCAAGGTGAGCCGCTGCCTGCCACGCAGGACGAGATCACAGCGTCGGGACACGCGATCGAGGTGCGGCTCTACGCGGAGGATCCGGCGAACGGGTATCTCCCCAACACCGGCACCTTGCGGATCTTCGACGTCGAACCGACCGACGACATCAGGGTGGACACCGGCTTCGTGGCCGGCGACGTCGTGACCGCCAACTATGACCCCATGCTCGCGAAGGTGATCGTGCACGCGACCACCCGCGACGCTGCGGCCACGCGTCTGGCGGCGTACCTGCAGAAGGCCGGCGTTGAGGGCGTGGTCACCAACAAGGACTCGCTGGCCGCTGTGCTGAGCGAGCCGGACTTCCTCGCGGGGCTGACGACCACCGACTATCTGGAGACCCATGAGTCGGTGCTGGCCCCGGTCGAGGACCGCGTGCGCCACGCCCTGGGTGTGCTGGCCGCCCGTGATCAGCAGGGTCCCGTGGCACCGGCCGGTTGGCGCAACGTCGCGGCCGTTCCTGAGTGGCTGCAGCTCACCGTGGCGGGGACACCGGTGACCCTTCGCTGGATGCGTGACCGGGAGGGTCTGCGCGTAGAGACAGTCGAGGGCGATCCCTTGCTGGGTGAGCCGACCGATGTGGGACGCGTCCGGCTGACCCCGACCACTGTGGAAGTGGACGGGGTGCTGACACCGGTGGCTGTCGTGGGCGATGACCACGGGACGGTGACCGTGGACGGCCTGACCCTGTCGTTCGAGGTCTTGCCCCGGTTCGACGAGAACGCCCACTCGGCCGAGGGCGGTGGCCCGACCACCCCGGTGCCCGGGACGGTGACCGACGTGCGGGTCGGGGAGGGTGACGAGGTGACAGCCGGGCAGATCCTGGTGGTGCTCGAGGCCATGAAGATGGAGCACACGATCACCGCCGACGCCGACGGTGTGGTGACGGCTGTGCACGTGCGGACCGGGCAGGCCGTGGACGCCCACCAAGTCGTCGTCAGTATCGAAGAGGTGTGAGCCTGCTTCCCCACAACTGGGCGCGGACTCCCCGAGTTCGCCCACTTGTGGGGCCTGGACTTCCCTCGAAAGCCCGCATAAGAGACGAATGGCTCCCACAAGTGGGCCGTGCCGCACGCACCGGGCCGGTCTCGGCCCAGTTGTGGGGCGCCCTTGACCGTCCCCGAACTTGACACTAGCGTCAAGTTCATGAGACGCCCGGTCCGTATCGCCAACTGTTCAGGGTTCTTCGGCGACCGCCTCGCCGCCGCACAGGAGATGGTCGAGGGCGGTCCGATCGACGTCTTGACCGGTGATTGGCTCGCGGAGTTGACCATGCTCCTGCTGGCCCGCCAGAAGATGAAGCATGGCACCGGGTACGCCCGAACCTTCCACCAGCAGATGGAACAGGTCCTTCCCACCTGCCTGGAGAAGGGCATCAAGGTGGTCAGCAATGCCGGTGGCCTCGACCCGGTGGCCGCGGCGCAGGCGATCCGTGAACTCGGCACGGGGGCGAAGGTCGCCTCGGTCAGTGGTGACGACCTGCTGCCGCGCTTCGCCGAGATCGGCGGGCAGTGGACCAACCTCGACACGGGGGAGGCCTTCACCGGTCACCCGCTGAGCGCCAACGCCTACCTCGGCGCACGCGGGATCGTGGCGGCGCTGGAGGCCGGCGCGGACGTCGTGGTCACCGGGCGGATCACCGACGCCGCTCTGGTCATCGGCCCGGCCGCTTGGTGGCACGGCTGGGATCTGGACTCGGTCGACAGCCTCGACGCGTTGGCCGGCGCCCTGGTGGCCGGGCACGTCATCGAGTGCGGGGCACAGGCCTCGGGCGGCAACTATGCCTTCTTCCGGGAGGTGCCCGGGTTGGAGCACGTGGGATTCCCGATCGCAGAACTCGCCGCGGACGGCACCAGCGTGATCACGAAACATCCGGACACCGGTGGTCTCGTCAGTCCCGGCACAGTGACGGCGCAGCTGCTCTACGAAGTGGGCGACGAGCACTACCTCAACCCGGATGTGACCGCGCGCTTCGACACCATCGAGATCGATCAGGTCGGCAAGGACCGCGTGCGTCTGTCGGGGGTCCGCGGCGAGGGTGCGCCGGAGACGCTGAAGGTCGCGATCAACTACCTCGGTGGTTTCCGCAACTCGATGACCCTTGTCCTCACCGGTGCGGACACCGCCGAGAAGGCGGACATCGCCGTGCGGACGATCTGCGGTGTGGGGCTTGCGGAAGCGAAGGTGCTCGCCCCTGGCGAACTCGGCGCACGCTCCCGCCTCGGCGTGCGGGAACTCACAGTCGAGTACCTGCCGCCTGCCAGTGACGATCCCCGCGATGTCGCCTCAGCGCAGGGCCGCCTGGTGATCACCGCGAAGGACGATGACCCCAAGAAGGTCGGTAAGGCCTTCACTCGTCCCGCCGTCGAATCAGCGCTGGCGTCGTACCCGGGCATGTTCCCCACAGCGCCTCCGTCTGATGGTTCTCCGTACGGCGTCTATTGGCCTTCGACCGTGGCCATCGACGACGTCCCGGTGATCGTTGAGGTCGATGGTGAGCAGGTAGCAGAGGTTGCCGGTGGCACGTCCCTGTCCGGTCCGCCGATCGGCAAGGCCGACCTGCCGTCGCCGCCGCAGGAAGCCATCATCGCCGGACCGTTCGCCCGTCGGCGGTTCGGGACGTTCGTGGGGGCCCGCAGTGGCGACAAGGGCGGCAACGCCAACGTGGGCCTGTGGGTGCGCCACCCGGCCGAGGACGCCGCGGTCGCACTCGCCTGGCAGGAAGCCGACGCTCTGACTGCCCCGCAGGTGGACGCCACGCACGACACCGCTGAGGTCTGGGCGGCCGACGTCGACCTCGATGTCGACACCGAAGCGGTCGAACTCGCCGACGCCCGGTACGAGTGGTTGTGCGATTTCCTGACCCGGGAACGGCTGGCGGAGATGCTGCCGGAGGCCGCCACGCTGCCGGTCGAGATCCACTACTTCCCCCCGCTGCGCGCGATCAACGTCGTGATCAAGGGGCTGTTGGGTCGTGGTGTGTCGGAGACCACTCGTAGTGACCCGCAGGCCAAGGGCCTGGCCGAGCAACTGCGCGCGGTCTGGATCGACGTCCCCGAGGCCCTGTTGTGAATCCCCGCACCGAACGCGGCCGCCGTACCCGCAGCGCCTTGTTGACCGCTGCGCGTGAAGCCTTCGAGGAGCGCGGATTCGACGACTGCCGGATGAACGACATCGCCGATGCGGCCGGGGTCTCGCACGGGACCGTGTACACCTACTTCGAGTCCAAGGAGGAGATTCTCGGGCAGGTCATCGACGAGTTGTTGGTGGAGATCCAGGACGACCTGCGGACCTCGGCGAAGGATCCGATGGCGCGCATCGCTGAGGCCAACAAGCGCTACCTGCAGGCCTACCGGGACAACCACCGGTTGCTGCAGGTGATCGAGCAGGCGGCGGTGACGACCCCTGAACTCGGTGCCCGGCTCGATGAGTTCCGTCGCAGGTACCACGCACGGGTGAGCGCAGCGATCAGGCGGTTGCAGGAGCAGGGTCGGGTACCCACGGATCTGCCGGCAGACGTGACCGCGACCGCGCTGTGCGCGATGGTGGAGGGCTTCTCGCGCTACTGGCAACGGCCGCTCACCGATGACATCAACCGGACGCTCACGAGCCTGTGGGTGAACGCCCTCGGATTGGATCCGGTGGCCTGAATCCTGCCGCGAATGGTGCGCGGTTGTCGGTCCGAGGTCACGAGTGTCGCGCGGTTGTCGCTGTCGGAGTTCGGATTCAGCAACGGTGCAACAGTCGCGCCGAACGCGCAGCAACGGTGCAACTTTCGCTTGACCACCGCCGAAGTTGACACTAGCGTCAAGTTCATGAAGTTCACCGAGGAACACGAGCAATTCCGCAAGGCCGTACGCCAGGTCGTGGACAACGACATCAACCCCTACGTCGATGACTGGGAGGAGGCCGGGATCTTCCCGGCCAAGCAGGTCTTCTCCAAGCTCGCCGAGATCGGCGCGCTGGGCCTGGAGTACGACCCCGCCTACGGAGGCCAGGGTGCGGACCACTCGTTCACGCTGGTCCTGGGTGAGGAACTCGGACGCATCGACTGTGCCGGCGTCCCGATGGCGATCGCCGTGCAGGCCGGGATGGCCACGCCGTCACTGGCGAAGTTCGGCACCCACGAATTGAAGAAGCAGTACCTCGAGCCCGCGATGCGCGGCGAGCTCGTGGCAGCCATCGGCGTCTCCGAGCCGGACGCGGGCTCCGACGTTGCGGGCATCCGCACCAAGGCCGTGCGCGACGGTGACGAGTGGGTGATCACGGGCCGGAAGATGTGGATCACCAACGGCACCCAAGCCGATTGGATCTGCTTGTTGGTGCGCACCTCCGACGAGGGTGGCTACGCGGGGATGAGTCAGATCGTCGTCCCGACCGCGACGCCGGGGTTCAGCGTCGGCCGCAAGATCGAGAAGATGGGCAACCGCTCCTCGGACACCGCGGAACTGGTCTTCGACGAGGTCCGGGTACCGGTGAGCAACACCATCGGTGAGGTCGGCCGCGGCTTCCAGCAGCAGATGTCGCAGTTCCAGGACGAGCGGCTCATCGGTGCCTACATGGCGGTGGCCAGCATGCGCAAGGCGCTGGACAAGACCAAGGACTACCTGCAGCAGCGCAACGCGTTCGGCAAGCCGCTGCTGGCCAACCAGTACCTTCAGTACGAACTCGCGGAGCTCTACGCCGAGGTCGACGTCCTTGAGGCCTTCTGCCGTACCTGCGCCGAGGCCTACAACAACGGCGAGGACGTCACCCGGATGGCGACGGTGGCCAAGCTGAAGGCCGGCCGTGTGCAGCGGCAGGTGGCGGACAAGTGCGTGCAGTTCCACGGAGGGATGGGCTACGCCGAGGAGATGTGGCCCGCGCGCTACTTCCGCGACTCCCGCCTCACGTCCATCGGAGGCGGTGCGGACGAGGTCATGCTGCGCGTCATCGCGCTGCTCGAGGGGATGGGCCGCAAGTGAGGTACGAGGTCGCTGACGGAGTCGCGACCCTCACCCTCGACAAGCCTGACGCTCGCAACGTCCTCGATGCGGACACGATGGCCGCATTGTCCGACGGTCTGATCCGCGCCGGCGACGACCCGCAGGTGCGTGTGGTCGTACTCGCTGCAGAAGGCCGGGCGTTCTGCGCGGGAGCTGACCTGAAGGGCGCGTCCACCGCGGACGCCGAGTCCTTCACCGCGCAGGGGCCCATGGCCCTGGTCGCGGTGCTGGAGAACCTCTTGGACTGCCCCAAGCCCACGATCGCGAAGGTCGAGGGGCACGTGGCCGGTGGCGGCAACGGTCTGGTGGCTGCATGCGACTTCGCGGTGGCCAGCGAGGACGTGCACTTCGCGTTCTCGGAGGTGCGCGTGGGTGTGGCTCCCGCGGTGATCTCCGTGGTGTGCCTGGACCGCATGAACCGCCGCGACGGGATCGAGTTGCTGCTGCTCGGCGAGCGGGTCCCCGCGACACGGGTCGCGCAGGCCGGCCTCATCAACAAGGCGGTGCCGGCCGACGAGGTGGACGCCGCCGTTGCCGCATACGTCGACGCCCTGGCCAAGGGTGGCCCGCAGGCACTGGCCGCCACCAAGAACCTCCTGCGCAGGGTGCCGGGCATGCCGCGCACGGAGGCGTTCGCGTGGACGGCCGAGGTCTCCGCGCACCTGTTCAACAGCGACGAGGCGAAGGCCGGGATGATGGCCTTCCTGTCCAAGCAGCCAGCGCCCTGGATCGCAGCGGAGTAGGGGTTCCGACCGGCAGACTGTGTCCCATGAAGGAACGTGTCGCCGCCGACTTCCCCCGCACCCGCGCTGACCTCGAACAACTTGTCCGGATCCCGGGGTGTGCCTTCCCGGGCTTCCCTGACGACGAGATCGAGCGCGCCTGCCAGGCGGTGATCGACATCTACCGCGCCGCGGGCTTCCCGCGGGTGGAGCGACTCGACGTCGACGGCGGTAAACCTGCCGTGCTGGCCGAAGTGCCAGGCCCGCCGGGCAGTCCGACCGTGCTGCTCTACGCGCACTACGACGTGCAGCCCGCCGGTGACGTGTCGTTGTGGCACAGCCCGCCGTTCGACCCCACGGTCCGTGACGGTCGGCTCTATGGTCGCGGCGCGGCCGACGACAAGTCCGGTGTGGTGATCCACGCGGCGGTCATGCGCGCCTTCGATGGGCAGCCACCGTGCACGATGCGGGTCATCGTCGAGGGCGAGGAGGAATGGGGTGGGCCGTTCGCCGACTATCCGCGGACCCATCCCGAGGTCTTCGCCGCGGATGCGATCGTCGTGGCGGATGTGGGCAATGTTCGGCTCGGCGAGCCGACGTTCACCACCGCGCTACGCGGGATGGCCGCCGTCAGCGTGGAATGCCGGACGCTGGCGGGGGCGGTGCACTCGGGGATGTTCGGAGGTCCGGCCCCCGATGCGCTGATGGCGCTCATCAGCCTGCTGGCCACGCTCCGCGACGCCGATGGTGAAACGGCGATCGACGGGATCACCGGCTTCGACTGGGATGGCCCGGACTTTGACGAGGCCGACTTCCGGGACCTCGCGGGGGTCGCCCCGGACCAACCGCTGATCGGCAAGGGCAGCATCGCCTCGCGGCTGTTCAGCAAGCCGGTGGTGAACGTGGTGGGCATCGACGCGCCACCCACCCAGGGCGCGATCAACGCTGTCATCCCCTACGCCAAGGCCAGAGTCTCGCTGCGCGTTCCGCCCGGTCTTGACGCTCTTGCCGCGCGAGACGCATTGGTACGCCACCTCGAGACGCACGCACCCTGGGGGGTACAGGTCAGCGTGACGCCGGATGTGGTCGGTCAAGGGGTCCGCGTGGACACGACGGGCCCGGCGTACGCGGCCGCCCGGGAGGCGATGCTGCAGGCCTACGGCAGACTCGCGGTCGAGATCGGTGCGGGTGGCTCGATCCCGCTCATCGATTCCCTGACGGCGGCGGTGCCCGATGCCGAGATCCTGCTGTTCGGTGCCCAGGATCCGCTCGCCCGAATCCACGCTCCGAACGAGAGCGTGGACCTCGCCGAGCTCGAGCGGGCGGTGTTGGCGGAGGCGCTGTTCATCCGGAACTTTGGTTCTGTAGTTCCGTGAGGTTCGCGCCGATACTGATGGCATGAGCGTCATCGAGGAAGTGCAGTCCGCCCCCACTCCACCTACGGAACGGTCCGCCCGACCGTGGGGATGGCTGGTCCTGGTGGCCAGTGCCATCGGCATCGTCTCGGGCTCGATCACGATCATGGACAAGATCGCCCTGCTCAAGGATCCCGCGGCAGGGTCCTTCTGCGACATCAGCTCGACGGTCGGGTGTACGCCGGTTCTACTCGCCTGGCAGTCCAGCGTTCTCGGACCGCCCAACGCCTTGCTCGGGGTGGTCATGTTCGCAGTCCTCGGCACCGCCGGTGCGGTGGTCGCCACTGGCGGCCGGCCGGTCGCGGGATTCCATGCCGCCATGCTCGGACTGTCTGTCTTCTTCGCGGCCTTCCTGACCTGGTACATGTTCGAAGTCGCCTACGCCATCGGTTCGCTGTGCCCGTTCTGCACGGTGTGTGCAGCAGCCGTGCTCACCACCGTCGTGGGCACGAACCGCCTTGTTGCGACGCAGGGCAGCGGCGGTCCCCAGCGGTTCGCCGGGAGACTGGCGGGCGGATCGTGGGACGTGTTGATCGCGATCGGATGGGGTGCGGTCATCGCCGCCATGCTTTTCTCGGGGATCTGGTTGTAGGGGTTTCGAAACCGTCGCCTGTGGGCACAATGGGTGTATGAGTCGTCGGATCGTCCTCGCACTGGTCGCCTTGGGCGTCCTGCTGCTCGGAGGTGCGGCTGCGTACAACTACATGTTCGCCACGACGACCTCCTACGCCAACTACACGGCCCCGACGTTCGAAGCCGGCGCCACCGACGAGCAGAACATCTTCCAACTCCAGTCCGACCTCGGTAACGCCGCGGCCGAGATGGCGCAGTTGCAGGACATGGCCACAAAGCTGCAGTTCGGGAAGATGAAGGCCATGGGCCGTCACCTGCAGGAGGTCGCCGCGGAACTCGAGCCGCGTCTCGACGAGATCGAGGACCCCCAGGCCAAGAAGCTATTGACCGAAGGAATCGACGGTCTGCGTCTGGTGGGCGAGGGCTCCGAGGAACTGGACCGCGACAAGTCGATGCAGGGCGTCGATCAGGTCCTCGGCTCCTTCGAGCAACTCAACAACCGCTGAGTCCTACCCTGTATCCATGACCAATCTCCTGGTCGCGCTCGCGATCCTGGTCGGGCTCGCGGGCACCATCGTCCCGATCCTGCCCGGAGCCCTGCTCGTGGCCGGCGCGATCATCGTATGGGCCGTCCTCACCGGCGGCACGACCGCGTGGGCGATCGCCATCGGCGCGATCGCGATCATCGCCGTGGGGCAGTTGCTCAAGTACTTGATCCCCGGCAAGCAGATGAAGGCCAGTGGCGTCCCGAACTGGGTGCTCGTCGTCGGCGGCGTCGGTGCGGTGATCGGGTTCTTCGTCATCCCCGTCGTGGGTCTGGTCATCGGCTTCATCGCGGGCGTGTTCCTCGCCGAAGCGATCCGGCTCAAGACGTTCAAGAACGCCTGGCCGACGACCGTTCAGGCGATGAAGAGCGCGGGCTGGTCGGTGCTCATCGAGTTCGGTTCGTGCCTGCTCGCCGCCGCACTGTGGGCCGGCGCGGTGGTCGTGGTCATCTAGAGCCGACGGTCGCGCAGTACCGGGAACTCCGCGCGGACCGCCGCTGGCCGGTCGGGATCGAGGTCCATCAGAAGCACCCCGTCGTCGGCCAGGGTCACGTCTCCCCACGGGTCGGCGACCAGCGTGTGACCACCCATCGCGGTGCCGTTGCTGATCCCTGTGGAGTTGGCGCCGATCAGCCACAGTTGGTTCTCGGTGGCCCGTGCTGCGGCCAGAAGGTCCCAGTGCCCGACCCGTGCAGCGGGCCAGCCGGTCGGCATCAGCACGGCGGTGGCTCCGGCGTCGGTCAGCGCGCGGAACATCTCCGGGAACCGCAGGTCGTAACACGTGGCCAGGCCGGTTGTGCCCAGTGGCGTTTCGACCGTGACGATGTCGCGACCCGCTGCGAGGGTGACGGCCTCGCCGGTGTCGAATCCGAACAGATGGATCTTGCGGTAGGTGGCGAGGACATCGCCGTCCGGACCGAACACGACCGACGTGTTGTACAGGTCGTCGCCGTCGCGTTCGAGGAACGAGCCCGCGTGCAGGGTGCGACCCGGGGCCAGATCCGACATGTGCCGCACCCACGTCTCCAGTGGAACGGCGAGGTCGAGGTTCTCCGCGACGGCGAACGGGCCCACCTCCCACAACTCGGGCATCAGGATGAGCTCGGCGTCGATCCCCGCGATGAGTTGTCGCACCCGGTGGCGCCGCGTCGACGGGTCCTCCTCGTCGGTGAGGGCGAGTTGCACTGCTGCCACACGGGTCATGGGGTTCAGGCTAGTGGCTCGGGCGGGTGTCGGTCGGGTGAGGCGTGGGTACTGCCCCCGTGTGGGAACGTGTGAATATCTGTGTCCTCAATCAACAGATCTTCACGCGCTGAGGTTCACGCCGGTACCGGACTCTCACCGTCAGCAGGGGCGCGTGCCGTGCGGCCCGTTAGATTGCCCCCATGAATCCCCTTGTGACGGCCTGGTTGCAGGTCAGTGCCGCCTTCTCCGAAACCGTGGCGCAGGTGTCCGATGACGACTTCTCCGCTCCATCGCTGCTGCCCGGTTGGACCATCGGCGACATCATCGCGCACATCGCTGCCCTCGAAGTCGAACTCAGCGGCGAGCCCTTGCCCGCGCATGAACCCGACTGGGACACGCTGCCGCATGCCGACGACCTGTTCTCGCGCTACACCGAGATCGGCGTCGACTACCGCCGGGGGTGGACGCCGTCGGAGGTGCGCACGGAACTTGCAGAGGCCTTCGCGACCCGTGCTGAGCAGCTGACCACCGGACCCCAGGAATCGGACCGCAGGGTCACGGGCGTGGGTGGGATCGAGCGGTCGTTCGGCCGGGTCCTGCGCATGCGATGCTTCGACATCTTCCTGCACGACCTCGACATCCGTGATGCCTTGGACATGCCCGCACCGGATCTCGGCGAAGGTGCCCACGTGGCCGCAGGGCTGATGGCGGACAGTCTTGGCTACGTCTGGGTCAAGCGCGCCGGCGCTGAACCAGGCGACGTGCTGCACTTCGTCGTGACGGGGTGGATCGATGCCTGGGTCGGTGTCGGTGATGACGGCCGCGGCCGGGCCGTCGAGCCGGGGACGGCGCAGGTGACGATCACGATGGAACCGTTGGACTTCCTGCGCCTGGGCTCCGGCCGGCGCGCCGATCCGGCCACGGCGGTGGTGCAGGGGGATGCGACCCGGGCGGCGGCGGTGCTGACGGGCCTCAACGTGGCGCCGTAGCGCCCGCGAGACCCATTGCCGGATCTGCGAGGAAGCCGGCGATGCGCGTGAGGACCTCGGAGCCGAGCGCACCGTCGATGCAGCGGTGGTCGAAGGACAGGGTCAGGGTCACCACGGGCCGTACGCGGCAGCGACTCGGCCATGCACTGAGCGTGCCCCGCGAACGGGCGGACCTCCATCCCCCGGACGGCTCGGTTGGCCGGGGCTCCGGCCTTGTCGCTGCGTTGGTCTCGCGCTCCGGTGAGACCTTGTGCACTCCGGTGAGAGGTTTGCGGCTGTTTTCGACTAACGGATGAGCAAAGGTCTCACCGATGAACCGGGGACTAACGGATGAGCAAAGGTCTCACCGATGAACCGGGGACCACCGGCTCCGCGCGGCCTCAGCCGCCCGAGAGCTTCGGCTTGTGCTCGAGGTGGCTGAAGCCGTTGTAGGTGAGGTTCACCAGGTGGGCGACGACCTCGTCCTTGTCGGGCTTGCGCACATCGAGCCACCATTGCCCGGTCAGCGCGACCATTCCGACCAGCATCTGGGAGTACATCGGAGCGAGGCGGGTGTTGAATCCGCGCGCCTTGAACTGCTTGGCCATCAGGTACTCGACGCGGCCGGCGATCTCGACGATGAGGCTGGCGAAGTTCCCGGTGGGCACTGGCGAATCCCGCACCAGGATCCGGAACCCGTCGGTGTCGCCCTCGATGTAGTCGAACAGCGCCATGCCCGCCTGTTCGAGCAGGAGGCGGGGGTGGTCGCCGGTCAAGGCGTCGGTGATGCGCTGCAACAGTGCCTGCATCTCGCGGTCGACGACGACGGCGTACAGGCCCTCCTTGCCCCCGAAGTGTTCGTACACCACCGGCTTGGAGACCTCCGCCGCGGCGGCGATCTCCTCGACCGTGACTGCTTCGTACCCGCGAGAGGCGAACAACGCCTTCCCCACGCTCAGCAACTGTTCCCGCCGCTGCTGAGCGGACATCCGGACCCTGGTCACGACCCCATTGTGGCGGGTCGGGCCAGTTTGGCTTCGATCCGCTCCGGTTTGGGCCACTTCACGTTGTAGACCCAGCCCCTGCCCTCCGCGAACTTGATCATCGCGGCCGACGGGTCGATCTGATGCGGCAACACCCCGTGACGGGCGCTGGTGGGTTCGGCATGGTGGAAGTTGTGCCAGGACTCCCCGAGGCTCGGCACCGCCAGCCAGGCGACGTTGCGGGATTCGTCACGGCTGACGAACGGTTGCTTACCCCAGATATGGCACACCGAGTTGATACTCCACGTCACATGGTGGACAAGGGCGATCCGCACGAGCCCGGCCCAGAAGAACGCGGTGAGCGCACCCTGCCAACTCCACGTGAGCAGACCGCCGAGCACCGCGGGCAGCAGGAAGGTCGCAAGGACGAACCACGGGAACATGGAACTCAGCCGTGCGGTGAGGGGGCGCTTCAGCATGTCGGGCGCCCAGCGGTTGGCATCGATCGGTTCCTGAGCGATCAGCCATCCCATGTGTGACCAGAGGAAGCCCTTGGTGACCGCCCATGCGCCCGTGCCGTACCGCCACGGGGAGTGCGGGTCGTCGGCCTCGTCGGAGTTGGCGTGGTGCTTGCGATGCCCGGCCACCCACGACGAGATCGACCCCTCAAGGGCCAGCGACCCGGCCACCCCGAGCATGAAAGCCACCCAGGGCTTCGCTTTGAACGAGCCGTGGGTGAAGTAGCGGTGGTAGCCGACGGTGATGCCAACGGCGGTGATCAGGTACAGCACCACCCCGAGGGCCACATCGAGCCAACTGATCCAGTGGTTCCAAGCCACCGGCACCGCAGCGACCACCGCGAGCAGGGGGATGACCACGATCGCTGTGACTGCGCTGCGGCCGGCCAGGGTGGGCTCGGGGGGACGGGTGTACTGCTCGGTGGTGACTGTCAACGCGAGGCTCCCTACGCATCCGTAAGTTTCCTCACCGTAACCTACGCTTACGTAGGTTGTCTAGGCCTCCAGCGTTCCGCGCAGGACGGTGACCGTGGAGTGGGTCGGATCGCCGTCGAGCGGTTCGTCGGAGACGTCGACCGCGTTGAACGTGTCGAGGTCCACCCCGTCCGGGACCGGGAACGTCGCCTCTTGTTCGCCGGCTGCGATGGAGCCGAGTGCGATCAGGCCGCTGTTCTCCGGGTCGAGCAACCACACCTCGTAGAAGCCCTCCGGTCCAGCCACACCCGAGGCCTTGACGGTGACGGTGTACCCGGAATCGGTGCGGTTGAGCGTCGCCTCGGCCGAGCCGCCGCGGTCCGGGCCGTCGGGCATGGGTGCCAATTGGGCGGAGGCCACCACCGTTTCAGGGGTGTTCTGCCCGGTGATCACCGCGACTGCGCCACCACCGATCAGAATTCCGGCGGCCGCCGCGGCCACCAAACCTGTCCAGCGTCGTCGGGGCGGGGCCGTGTCGGGTCGTTTCAGGGGAACCGGCTCCGAGGCCAACTGGTCCGAGATCGCCGCCCAGACCCGTGGCGGCGGTGACTCGAGTGCGTCGGGGCCACCACTGGCTCGACCGACGGACACGACCTGGCGCAGGTCGGCGAGTTCGGCGCTGCACTGCGGGCAGGCGGACACATGCTCCTCGCACGCCGGATCGACCGGCTCACCGAGGGCGAGCAGGGCGAGGTCTTCGGAATCACAGTGCTGCTGCATGGGTCACCTCCAATCGTGCACGCATTTTGAGCAGCGAGCGGCGGATATGGCTCTTGACGGTACCGAGTGGCATGTTGAGCCGCTCGGCGATCTGCTGGTGGGTGAGGTCGTCGTAGAACGCCAACCGGATGATCTGACCGGCGGGTTCGCCGAGCTCGTCGATCTCGTCGGCGACACTGACCTGGTCGGTGATGTCCGGTGCGTCGTGGGAGGTCTCGGGGGCGTTGTCGAGGGGGACCTCATCACGCCGTTTGCGGTGGTGGTCGGCGATCCGGCGCCGGGTGATGGCCAACAGCCACCCCGGCACGTTGCCGGCCTCGGGGTTGAAGCTGGCACGACTGCGCCACGCTGAGATGAACACCGCCTGCGTGATGTCCTCGGCATCGGCCTGTGTGGCCACCGAGCGCAGAGCCACGGTGTACACCAGCCGTGACCAACGCTCGTAAGCCTCCGCCAGTGCGGACTCTTCCCCTGCCGCCAGTTGTCGCCCTACTTCGGCGACGTCGACGTCCTGCATGGGTCGAGTCTCGCACATGGCGGAGGCTCGGCGAGCGGGCGCTGCTAGGACAGACACCTCACTGCACTTTCGTGAATCAGCCAGCAGGGTTGATCGGCAGCAGCACCTGGTTGATGCCGTGAGCGATCTGGCGGTTGCCCTTGTTGATGTCCACCTGGACGACCCGCGCGTTCTTCGTGACGGCGGTCTTGTCCTTCAGGAACACCTTGCCCTTCTTCACGATGACCTTGAGGGTCTTGCCCTCGGCGGTCTTCAGCTTGGCCCCGTTGGCCTTCACGGCCTTCTTGGCGGTGATGGTCGCACCGGGCACGACGTGGTACTCGAGGATCTGCTCGATCACGTCGATGCTGAACGCGCCGGCGATGGTCTCGAACGCGGCCTGCTCGGAGGCGGGCTTGCTACCGGTCACGGCGGTGACCAGGCTGATGAAGGCGCGGTCCTGCGGCACGAACGCGGTCAGGCGGACCTTGCCGTCGGTCAGTGCCGACACCGGGCTCTGCGGCTTGCTGGCCAGGACGGCGAGCACGGCCTCAGTGACGATGTCGTAGTCCCTGCCGTTCTTGTCGAACTGGTTCTGGTCGACCAGTACGCCGGCCAGCGGGGCGGTGCCCTGCTTGGCCGTGGCGGGGGCGACGGCCAGGCCGACGCCGAGGGCGGTGGTGGCGGCGACCGCGGTGGTCGCGGCCAGCGTGCGCTTGATTGTCATGTCTCCTCCTGTGGGAATGGCTTGCATACAGGAGTTCGCGGAGGAGCCGTGATTTGGATGCACCGATTTTGGCGCGATTTATTGATGCGGGTGCCGTCGCCGCGTGCGACGTTGTTGTCGCCCTCCCGCGCGGTGTGCGACCTTGTTGTCGTTCCAAGGCCCTGATTCGGGCAACAACGTCGCAATCGAGCGCCGGTGGTGGCAACAACGTCGCAAATGGGCGATCATGCCTGCGTTCGTGACGACGTTGCTGGGTTGGACGGCGGGAAAACCGCAACAACGTCGCAAATGGAGAGCGCAGCCCTCAGCCCCGCAGTTCCTCCTCGACCGTCTCCGCGAGGCCGATGCGCAATGGCCTGGCGAACCAGCCCAACTCGGCGTTGGCCTTCGCCGGCGACCCGAGGTAGGAGGCGCGCGACGCCCGCAGCGACTCGGCGCGGTAGGTCGACGGGACGGGTGCAACACGCTCGAGCACGGCCATCATCTTCTCGCTGGCCCCGACCGCCATGTCCGGAAGCACGACAGGGGCCTTGCCTCCCGCGATCTCTGAGGTGATCCGCAGTACCTCTACGAGCGTCGTCTGGGGACCGGCGAGCATGTAGGCCTCGCCGGCGCGGCCCTTCTCCATCCCCAGCACGTGACCGGTCGCGATGTCGTCGACGTGTGCCATGCACATGCGTAGGCCCGACGGTGCCAGGACCCGCTTGCCGTGGGCGGCCTGCCGGATGAGTTCACCGATCTGGCTGGTGTCTCCCGGCCCGTAGATGCCTCCGGGCATGACCGTGACCACGTCGAGCCCGCGCCCGGCGTACTCCTCGGCGATCAGGTGGGCCTGGGCCTTCGTGTGGTCGTACACGGACAGGTGGGCTCCCGTGTAGTGGTAGGTCTCGTCGCGCACCTGCCCCTCGGTGTCCGAGTTCACCGCCAGCGTGGACGTGTAGACGACGCGCGGGACCTCCGCCTCCCGCGCGGCGTCGAGGGTGTTGCGGGTGCCTTGCACGTTGACCGCCCATCCCTGCTCCGGGTGGTCACTGCCGAGGTGGTACCACCCGGCCACGTGGTAGACCCCGTCCACCCCGCCGAACGCGGCGACGAGTGAGGACCGGGACGTGACGTCACCGGGTGCCACCTCGACCCCGATGGCCTCCAGGTCGGCTGCTTTGGCGGGGTTGCGGACCACCGCAACGACCTCGTGGCCGGCTTCGCGCAGTTGTCGAGCGAGGTGTCCTCCGACGAATCCGGTTGCCCCGGTCAACGCATATCGCATGATCAAACCCTATTTCGTGATCCGCAGGACGCGACCGCCGATGGTCGTGAGCAGCAGTTCACCACGCTGGTCGACACCGAAGGAGGTCACCCCGTCCGCCCGGCCGATGCGCTTGCGGGTGCCGTCCTTGTACGCCCACAGACGCCCGCTCACGAAGTCCCCGAAGACGTACCAGCCACGCAGTTTCGGGACCTTGGACCCGCGGTAGACGTACCCCCCGGTCACACTCTCCCCCTCGGACCGGCCGTAGGTCAGCACCGGCGCCGTGACGTCGCGTCCGGCGCAACGATCGGGGTTGTAGGAACGACGTCCCTCGAAGCACGACCACCCGAAGTCCGTCAGAGGCGCGCCCACGCGCATGCGGTCGATCTCCTCGACCTCGTTCTGCCCCACATCGCCGATCCAGATCTCGTCGGTGACCGTGTCGATGCTGAAACGCCAAGGATTGCGCAGGCCGTAGGCGATCACCGGACTACCCGCGCGTGGGTTGGCGGCAGGGATGCAGTAGCGCTTCGACCCGCAGGTCGGGTCGATTCGCAGGATCTTGCCGCGCAGGTCGGACAGCCGCTCGGCAGCGCCGAAGGGGTCGCCGCTGCCGCCGCCGTCCCCTGTGGAGATGTAGAGCAACCCCTTGTGCAGTTGAAGCTGCCCGCCGTTGTGGTTGGCGTATTGCGGGTGCGGGATCCTGATGATCTTGCGCTGGCCGCCGCCCTTGGTGAAGCGCGAGACCTGTAGCGCCCCTTTGCCGTCGGTGTAGGCGGCGTAGAAGCGCTTGGCGTCGATGCGCACCATCGACAGCAGCCCTCGCTCCCCGTCGTCGGAGACGTTGATCCGGAACCACGTCTTGGGCTTGCCGGTCTTGGGGATCTTGATGATCCGGCCCTGCTTCTCCGTGACGAACAGGGTCCCATTCGGGGCCGCCACCACGCTGGTCGGCGCGGACAGGCCCGTCTCCACGGGTTTGACGTCGATGGTGGACAGGGCGAGCAGCGACTCTGCGAGCATGGGGTCAGCCTAGGTGGCTGCTGGTGATCCGGGAACCCGCATCGCTACGACCAAGGTCGCTTTGTCCCGCCAACTCATCGCCTGCACAGACGCCCATGCGTCTTGGTAGTTGCCCAGCTTCGGCAGAATCCCGGCGAAGACGATGATCAGGATGACGATCGTGATCGCGCCGGCGATGATGCTCTGCTTCTTGTCGAGCTTCGGGATCTCCGGTTCCGCGGGAGCGGGGTTGGCGTCGTCCGGCGCAGGCTCACCGTGCCATATCCAGATCCCAGACACGCACTCCCCCGAGGATTCCGGCAACGTTGGGCACGATGGTCACGTCGTTGCCGAGGTCGACCATGAGGTGCTTCGCGTTCCCACCGCCGACATAGAGGTGGTCCCATCGGAACACCGGACGCATGCCGTCGACGGTCGCGAGGATCCGGCGCGACCACTTTCGCGGGCCGAGGCGCTTCAATTGGGCCTTGCCCATCCAGGTGTCGTAGGTGAAGTCCTTGCGGACAGGGGCATGGGACAGTTCCAGATGCGGGGCCAGGCGCCCGTCGTCGTAGACCGCACATCCCAGACCTGTGCCGAGCGTGAAGACGACCTCCAAGCCCGTGCGCTGGATGACCGCTGCCCCTTGCACCTCTGCATCGTTGAGGACGCGCACCGGCTTGCCGAACGCCTCCTCGAGTGCGGCCGTCGCGTCCCAGTGCCGCCAGGCGGCGTCGAGCTCGGGATCTTTGCGCGTGTAGGGGCCGTGCAGATTCGGATAGTGCGGTGTCACGATGACGACCCCGTGGCGGATCATCCCGGGCAACCCCACTGTCACTCTGTCGAATTCCGGCAATTGCGATGCGATCTCCAGCAGAACGCCGATGAACCGCTCCGGTGGTAGCGGGTACGGCGTCTTGATGCGCACCCTTTCGGCCAGCAATCCGCCTTCTGCGTCGAGCACAGATCCCTTGATCCCGGAGCCGCCGCAGTCGATGCCGAGGGTCCGCATGGGGTCAAGCCTGCCTCATGAGCCAGGCCGGTGGCGCGTCACTTCGATCCGGTGCCGCCAGAGCCGTCGCCGATCCCCGGCACTCGCCAGGCGTTGACGATCTTGGCCAGGGCGGTGACCAGGAAGAGCTGGCCGATGATCGCCTCGAGAACGGCGATCGACTGCCCTGGATTGCCCGCCGGCACCAGATTTCCGTACCCGGTGGTCGTGAGCGTGATGAAGCTGAAGAAGAGGAAGTTGGCACCGTTGCCCGGGCCGTCGGTACCGAAGAAGGGCTGCGTCTGCCACAACGAGATCGCGCGGTAGGTGAAGGCGAACATCATGCCGAGCATCAGATAGATCGCGATGGCGCCCAGGATCGTGCGGGCGTCCACGACGTCGCGTCGCAGCAGATGCCGCAGGATCACCAGCGGTGCGATGAGGTAGAGCAGGCTGCTGAGGATGGCCAGCACCTTGATCACGGCGTCGTCGAACTCGAACGCCAACCCGAAACCGAAGGACGCTGGCGGAATATCGGGTTCGACCACTTGGCCATCTCGGTGGAGGACCGGCCGGGCGCCCGCGATTTCCTGCGCGATGTGGTGCAAATGCGGGTCATGCGCGACGATCCGCATCTGACTGTGCT
>CALFYG010000053.1 GCA_937952095.1 uncultured Micrococcales bacterium
AACTACTCACAGCGCGCACCCCTGCCAGCGCGCTCGCGCAGGCCGCCCGCCGCCTGCGGCCCGCCGTCATCATCCTCTGGGCGCAGTTGCCGGGCAACGCGGACCTGCAAGGATTCGACGAATTGCCTGGCATCCGACCCAAGCCGGTGCTCGCCCTGGCGGGTCCGGGTTGGCCCGATTCGGCCGTTTTCACTCGACTGACTGACCTGCGGGAGGCAGTGAACTTCGTGCGCGCGCACGTCTGAGTCCTACGCTGGAGGGGTGGCGCAGGAACCGGTACTGGAGCGGGCCGAGTGGCTCGTGTTCCACGGGGCGGTCGATGAGTCCCTGCCGCTGCTGGAGGAAGTGCCCGGCCTGACGGGGCGTCCCGGTGTCTACGCGAGGTGGCTGCGTGCGGTGGCCCTTGGGGCATGTGGGCGCTACGGCGAAGCCCTCGAGGTGCTCGAATCGATCACACCGGACGTTCCCGAATACTCGATGGCGCGCTCACTGCGAGGCAGTCTGTTGCGGCAGATCGGATGCCATGATCTCGCGTTGATCGCCGATCGGGAGGCGATGAGCAGTGCGGCCACACCGGGGGCAGCGATCGAGGCGATGACCGGACTCGCCGCGGACGCCGTGGGGCTCGAGGACGTGCCGGCCGCCACCGGCTCGCTGGCGCAGGCGCGTGGCCTGCTGGGCCGGGTCGCCGCCGATCCGCGCTCGGCGGCGCTCTGGTGGCGGCATCAGGTGCGAATGGCGTGGGTGGAGTGTGAGGTCGCGCTGTTGGAGTCGCGCTACCCGGATGCTGTCGCACACGCGACATTGGCCCTCGACGCCGCGGAGGCGGCCACCGCGCCGCGCCATGTCGCCAAGAGTCTGCTCTTCGTGGCTGTGGCCGAGATCCAGGTGGGGCGTCCGGATTCCGCGATTCCCCGCCTTCGTCGATCGCTGATGTTGAGCACCTCCATGGGCTTCTTGGCCGTCGCCTGGCCCGCGCACGCCGTTCTCGCCGCGCTTCTCAAAGGCAGCGATCCGCAAGCGGCTCACCAGCACTTCGTCCAGGCCAGCGAGATCACCAAGGCCGTTCGTGACGGACTGACCGGCGAACTGGCCCGCCGCTGGGACGCCCGCGCAGACATCATGGCCCTGCACAAGGAGGCCTCGTAGCGCGCATTCAAGCCCCGCGGAATTTCAGCCGATAGGGGGACATGAGTGCGAACTCGGGAGGTGTCAGGTGACTTCGGTCTTGATCGTCGATGACGCTCCCGCCGTGCGTGACGGACTGCGCAGACTCGTGAGCAGCCTGCCGGAAGTGGACGGCGTGAGTCTTGCCAGTAGTGGTGATGAGGCGCTCGCGCGCTGCCTCACCGAGCGACCCGATCTGGTGCTGCTCGATGTCCGGATGCCCGGCATGAGCGGGCTGGAATGTGCCCGCCGACTGCTTCACTCCGACCCCAGTGTGCGCATCGTGATGCTCACCGCAGGTGACGATCCGCAGGCAGTGGCGACAGCCGTGGCCAACGGTGCTGCCGGCTACATCAGCAAGGACGCCACGCGCCTCGAGATGGGCCTGGCGATCCACCACGTCCGCGGCAATGGCCAGCGGACCGCCGAGCCGACACCGCAGTTCAAGTTGTCCGAACGGGAGACGCAGGTTCTGGCCGGCATGTCCCGCGGGCTGTCCAACGGCGAGATCGGCCGCGAGCTGTACCTTTCCGAGGACACGATCAAGACCCACGCGCGCCGTCTGTTCCGCAAGTTGCGCGCCGCCGACCGTGCGCAGGCGGTTGCCGTCGGCCTTCGTGCGGGACTCATCAGCTGACAGCCGCACCAGCGCGTAATCTTGGTGCATGGAGCAACCTTCGCCCGCTGACCCCTTCGCCCCCATCGGTCTGACCTTCGACGACGTCCTGCTGGTACCCGGTGCATCGGACGTCGTCCCGTCCGAGGTCTCCACCGCCACCCAACTCACCCGCTCGTTGCAGTTGCGGGTGCCATTGGTCAGTAGTGCCATGGACACCGTCACCGAGGCCCGCATGGCCATCGCGATGGCGCGCATCGGCGGTGTGGGGGTCCTGCACCGCAACATGTCCATCGAGGATCAGGCGTTGCAGGTCGACATGGTGAAGCGCTCTGAGGCCGGCATGGTCAGCAACCCGGTCACCTGTCGCCCCGACGACACCCTGGCCGAAGTGGACGCCATGTGCCGCCGGTACCGGATCTCCGGACTGCCGGTCGTCGACGAATCCGGCCATCTGCTCGGGATCGTCACCAACCGGGACATGCGCTTCGAGGAGGACCGCAGCGTCGCGGTCTCGCAGATCATGACCCCCGCGCCGCTGGTCACCGGGCACCTCGGGATCGACCCCGAGCAGGCGCTCGGCCTGCTGCGCCAGCACAAGATCGAGAAGTTGCCCCTGGTCGACGAGGACAACCGTGTCCGCGGTCTCATCACGGTCAAGGACTTCTTGAAGTCCGAGGCCTTCCCGGACGCCACCAAGGACCCCGCCGGTCGGCTCGTGGTCGGGGCTGCGGTCGGAGTCGGTGAGGACTCCTACAAGCGAGCGATGACGCTGGTGGACGCCGGGGTGGACTTCGTCGTGGTGGACACCGCTCACGGGCACAGCCGCGGCGTGCTGGAGATGGTGAGCAGGCTCAAGAAGGAGACCTCGATCGACGTGGTCGGGGGGAACATCGCCACTGGTGAGGCGGCACTGGCACTTGCCGAGGCGGGCGCGGACGCCGTGAAGGTCGGCGTTGGGCCGGGCAGCATCTGCACCACCCGCGTCGTGGCCGGGGTCGGGGTGCCGCAGGTGACGGCCATTCACGAGGTGTCGACGGCGGTGCGACCACTCGGCCTGCCGGTCATCGCTGACGGCGGTCTGCAGTACAGCGGCGACATCGCGAAGGCCATGGTGGCCGGGGCCGACACGGTCATGCTCGGATCGCTTCTCGCCGGATGCGAGGAGTCTCCCGGTGACGTGGTGTTCGTCAGCGGCAAGCAGTTCAAGCAGTACCGCGGAATGGGGTCACTCGGTGCCATGCAGAGCCGCGGCGAGGCCAAGTCGTACTCGAAGGACCGGTACTTCCAGGACGATGTGCTCTCCGACGACAAACTCGTCCCGGAGGGTATCGAGGGGCAGGTCCCGTACCGGGGGAAGTTGTCGGTGGTCGCCCACCAGTTGATCGGTGGTCTGCGAGCCGCCATGGGGTACAGCGGAGCCGACTCCATTCCGCAACTGCACCAGAAAGGCCGTTTCGTGCGGATCACCGCGGCGGGTCTCAAGGAGAGCCACCCCCACGACATCCAGATGACGGTCGAGGCGCCCAACTACCACCGGCGCTGACCACCGGCGCGGTGGCCCCGCGCTTTGGTGGCGGGGGCCCCTCGGCGGCTAGGCTGTCCTCTCGTGAGCGACATCGTGATCGGGCTGTCCAAGTCGGCGCGCGCCGGCTACTCCTTCGACGACGTGGCGGTGGCCCCGCACCGCCGCACCCGCGACCCAGAGTCAGTGGATCTGCACTGGAACATGGATGCGTACTCCTTCGAGATGCCCATCGTCGCCGCACCTATGGATTCGATCGTGTCGCCAGAGACGGCCATCGCCATGGGGCAGGCAGGCGGTCTTGCGGTCCTGAACCTCGAAGGGCTGTGGACCCGGTACGAGGATCCCACTGATGCCTTCGCCCAGATCCGCGCGGCCGACCCCTCCGACGCACTCCCCGTGCTGCAGAAGTTGTACGCCCAGCCCATCCAGCCCCACCTGATCGCCGCGCGCGTCCAGCAGATGCGTGAGGCCGGCATCACGGTGGCGGGGTCCCTGTCCCCGCAGAAGACCCACGACTTCTTCCGGGATGTGATCAGCGCCGGTGTGGACGTCTTCGTCATCCGGGGCACCACCGTCAGCGCGGAGCACGTCAGTGCCGAGCTCGAGCCCCTGAACCTCAAGCAGTTCATCTACGAACTCGACGTCCCCGTGCTGGTCGGTGGGGTGGCCACCTACCAGTCCGCGCTGCATCTGATGCGCGCCGGCGCGGCTGGCGTCCTGGTCGGTTTCGGAGGTGGTGCGAGCCATACGACGGCCGATGTCCTTGGGGTGAGGGTGCCGATGGCGACAGCTGTGGCCGATGTCGCTGCCGCTCGCAGGGACTACCTCGACGAGTCCGGAGGGCGGTACGTGCACGTCATCGCCGACGGTGCGATGGGTCGCAGCGGCGACATCGTGAAAGCGATCGCGTGTGGTGCCGACGCGGCGATGGTGGGTTCCCCACTGGCGCGCGCGCAGGAGGCACCGGGTGCCGGCAAGCACTGGGGGATGGAAGCGACGCATGGCGAGCTTCCGCGCGGCGAGGTGGTGGAGTTCCAGACGCTCGGGAGTTGGCAGGAGATTCTTTTCGGGCCGTCCCACGTCAGCGACGGCACGATGAACCTCACCGGGGCGCTGCGTCGGTCCATCGCCTTGTGCGGTTACACCGACCTCAAGAGTTTCCAGCGCGTGGAGATGGTGCGCAGTCACTGAGTGGGGCTCAGGCTTTGGAGTACCCACCCAGGGATGCGGTCTTCTTGCTCCAGTAGTTGCCGTAGACGAACACCCGGTCACGGACTTTGAGCCGCTTCCACAGCCAGTCCTGATCCTTCGGCCACGTCCGTACGCACCCGTGGGACTGCGGCTTCGTCTTCACGGGCTTGCGCACCCCGTGGAAAGCGATCCCGCGGTCGAAGTAGATGGGCCGGTACAGCCCTGGCCTGCCATCGGGCTCCGGGAACAGCGAACTCGCCTGCCACCCGTTGTACTTCCAGTAGACGCGTTTGAAGCCGCGGCGGGTCTCGTGGTACCCGTTGTCCTTACCCGTGCTGACCGGCAGGACGCGCACGATGTACCCGGCGTTGTTCGTGATGTAGGCGGTCTGGCAGGTCAGGCTCACCAGTGCCTTCACGCCGAACAGTTTCCGGGGCAGCAGCGGCAGATCGCTGGAACTCGAGATCTTCGACATGAGGGCCGTACCCGGTTGCCCGCGGGTCGCCCCGAGGCCGTTGAGATCCCGATAGGCGCACAGTGCACGACGGGTCGAGGCGTTGACGTAGCCGTCGACCTTGCCGGTCGGCAGTCCGAGGGCGTCGAGGTCCATCTCCATCTGCAGTTCGGGGGTCACCGGGTTCACCGGCGGCGCTGTGGGTGCCGTCGTGCTCGGCTCGGGGGCCGGCGTCGAAGGGGATTCGGAGATGATCGGCGACGAGGATTCGGTGGGGGAGGCGCTGATCGAGGTTTCCGGACCAGGCTCCGCGACCACCGGACTGCTCACCAGCGCGAAGGCGACAGGGGTCACCAACGCGGCAGCGGTGACCCATGTGGCGGCTGGGAGCATTTGCCCACGATACCGCGGGAATCCGTGGGGCTTCCGGCCAGCGCCGCTCAGTCTCCGATTACCGGGCGGTGGGGGGTCCGGGTCGGGGCGTGCTTGGGCACTCCGGTTAGACCTTGGGCACTCCGGTTAGAGGTTGGGCACTCCGGTTAGAGGTTGGCGGCCGTTTGGGACTAACGGATGGACCGGGGACTAACGGATGGACCGGGGACTAACGGCCCGACGCCTGATTCTGCTTTCCGCGGTCCAATCCGTGCTGCCGGGTTTACGCTGACCCCATGACCATCGCGCCGGAGAAAACGGCTGGCCTTGTGGCAGGAATCGATGCGAAAAGCCTGGTCGCACAGGTCGTCGCCTCGCCGCGGGCCGAGACACTGACATCGATCTCGCCGTTCACGCTCGAGCCCATCGGGGAGATCCCCATCTCCACCGCCGAAGACGTGGAGATGGCCTTCGAAACGGTCCGGCGCGCACAGAAACGGTGGGCGCAATGGACCCCGAAGGAACGCGCCCGGGTCATCCTGCGGTTCCACGACGTCATGCTGGCCAACCGCAGCGCATCGCTCGACCTGATCCAGCTCGAGACGGGCAAGGCCCGCTCGGATGCCTCCGAGGAGTTCCTGGACGTCCTGCTCACCTCCCGCCACTACGCGCGAGTGGCGCCGGCCAAACTCAAGGCTGTCAAGCACCGCGGTGTCCTGCCGTTGCTCACCGCCGTCTCCGAGATCCGGCACGCCAAAGGTGTTGTCGGCGTCATCTCGCCCTGGAACTACCCGCTGACCCTCGCGGTGTCGGATGCCATCCCGGCCCTGCTGGCGGGTAACGGCATCGTGCTCAAGCCGGACTCGCAGACGGCCTTCACAGCGCTGTGGGCGGTCCGGCTGTTGCGTGAGGCGGGCATCCCGGAGGGTCTCGTGCAGGTAGTGGTCGGCCCGGGCTCCAAGCTCGGTCCGCTGATCGTCGAGAACTCCGACTACCTGATGTTCACCGGATCCACCGCTGTCGGCCGTGAACTCGCCGAGCAGTGCGGGCGCCACCTCATCGGCTGCTCGATGGAACTCGGCGGGAAGAACGCGATGCTGGTTCTGGCCGACGCGGACGTCGAGCGCGCCAGCGAGATCGCTGTGCGTGCCTGCTTCAGCAACGCCGGCCAGTTGTGCATCTCGATGGAGCGGATGTACATCAACGAGAAGGTCTATGACGAGTTCGTCGCGGCCTTCGTGGCGCGGGTCAAGGCCATGACGCTTAAGCCCGGGGTCGGGTGGGGCTCGGACATGGGATCGCTGATCAGCCAGAAGCAGTTCGACACCGTCCAGGGCCACGTGGACGACGCGGTGGCCAATGGCCGCCAGGTCGGCGGGCCGGCGTTTATGGACAATATCTGCGATGGCTTCTTCGAGCGGGGCCGAGATATTTTTTATGTGCTCTTCCCACAGCTTTTCGAGGGTGTAGGAAAATAGCGACATCTTAAGGGACGAGCTGCCGCTATTGACCGCTAGTATGTTGCCTTGCATAGTTTAATCCCGGGGCTTTGGCACAGCCGAAAACCAACTTTTGAAACACGTTCGGTATAAATATTATTAATTATTAAAAGAGATCGCGCATAGTGTAGACGCTTGAAACGTCAACTTTTTGTTTTTGTTTATAATAATTCATTAATTTATTATGTTGTTATTTAACAAGTAATAAAATTAATAATTTATTATGAACATTTCAGCTTTAGTTTTAATTGCTGCC
>CALFYG010000054.1 GCA_937952095.1 uncultured Micrococcales bacterium
CTCGACGATGGAGGCCAACGCGGCGTTGCGGAGGATCGTGCGGCGCGACAGCGGCCCCTACCGGCTCGCTGGGCGAGCCGGTTCCCTGCGGGACCCGATCGATGCCGCTGGCATCGATGGGTCATCCCACGTCCGCCAGTACATCCTGCCGGGGACGGCTACGGCGATGTACTTGGACGCTGGCTCGGACCATTCCTTCATGCCGGGATAGCCAGCACGTCATCCTTGAAGGACTGGCGTGCAGCCTTCCGGACCTCATCGAGGTTCTGACCGGACTCCAGGATCTCGATACGGGACTCGGCGGACTCCAGGTCTGCGGCGAGGGTGGAGATGCGCAGGTTGGCCTGCACCAGTTCCTCCACGGTCTTGGACCGCTCGGACTCCAGCGTGTCGTACTGCCGGCGCAGGGCGGACAGCTTGGTGTTCAGGGCGTTCACCGCCACGATGGCCTTCCGCTGCTCGCGTGCTGCCATCGTCTCGGACCCGATCTCGATGAGCGCACAGCCGATGGCCGTGGGGTCACCGTAGGCCCGACTGAACTGCTGAAGATCCTCCTTCGGCACCCACTCACCGGTCCACGAGGGACCCTGACGGGTGAGGGAGTCATAGACCCTGGCACGACGGAGCTGACCACGGTAGACCATGATGGCGTGCCCGTAGTCGTCGTTCCCCTGCTTGGTGCGAAGGGGACTGGATGCATCCTTCACGAGCGACGGATTGCCCAGCAGGATGCCAGCCTCACCGTTGGAGATGCGCGACCAGAACTCCTCGAACGTCACACGGAGCGTGCCGTCGTAGGGCTTCTGCATCGGGTAGTAGGGCAGCTTCGGGAGACGCGGGTCGAAGGACCGGATGAACTTGTCCGCATCCGGGAGGGTCAGGCCACCGGAACGCTTCCCCTCGCCCAGCACCTTGACCCGCTGCTCGCGCATGTCGATGACGGAGCGCCGGGTGCCATCGGGCTTGTACAGGATCTCCCCACCCGTCCAGAGCGCACCGAGGGAGATGACCGCACCCAGCACGCAGTCATCCAGGTCGCCATCGACCTCCCGGTTGATCTCGCTCACATAGGGCGGGACGTAGGACTGGGGATCAATCGGCACTCTTCACCCCTCGTGCCGACAGGGCCGCAGGGGACAGGGCGGCGAAGGCGACGTTCAGGGCACCGAGGACCAGCTTGACCACGGGATCGAGCGGTACGTCGGTCTGGACCAGCAGGAAGTTCACGACCACGGCAGCCACCACGAGGATGGTCTGCCACTGGCCGGTGGTGAGGCTAGGCATCGGTGGTCACCTTCAGAAGGTCCAACTGGAGAGCGGGGACATCGGTGGACCGGGCCACGCCCTCCACGCGACTTGTGAACGGGTCACCACCGTCCTCGTGGTAGATGACCCGGTTGACGAACCAGCGGTCACCATCGATGTCGATGATTTCGCCAGCACGCACCTTGTCGTACTCGGGCTTCACGTACCGGTTCGTCATGCCTTCTCCAGCCACATGATGGCCTCTTCGACCTTGGTGATGGCAAGCGAGTTCTCGCGGCTACCGGGCAACCGGCGCAGGTCGAAGATGGCCGCTCGGAGGTTATCCAGCACCGTGTACCTATCAACCAGTGGGTCGGTGAACTGCTCGCGGATGACCTTTGTGGGGCCGTTTCCGTACGTGGGGTTATCCACGGATGCGGACCTCCATCTGGGTCAGCAGGCCAGCGACCTCGGCAGCCTTCAGGCGGTACTGCTGCTTGTCAGCCTTGTTCAGCGTGTTGCCGACCATCGTCAGCAGCACGGCCTCATAGAAGGCGTTCCAGACCGTGAACAGGGTGACGCCCGGAGCGGGCTGCTCCTCGGTGGTCTCCTCGATGATCTGGGTCTCGTCAGTCACAGGTGCAGTCTCCTTCGATGTAGCCGTCAGCGGCGAGGATGATGTCGGTGGCATCAGCGAGGGCATCGCCCCACTTGTAGCGGAACTCGGGTGTGGAGTTGATACGCTCACCGACCGGTGCGTTCTCCAGCAGCACCTTGGCAAGCGCCACGACCCGTTCCTCGAAGGATTGGGGCGGTGGCTTCACCACGACCTCCTCGGTACCGAGGTAGGGATTGATGAACGTCTTGCAGAACGAACACGTATTCCTGTCGTGGATCATTCCTTCTCCTCCACCGGTTCCATCTCCACCCATTGCTCCTCGTCCTTGCCGTGGTTCTTGCATACGGGCGGTGGGTCGCCGGGGAAGCGAAGGAACCCGTTGTAGGACCCTTCCTCCAGGCACCGCGCGCAGCGATAGGGCTCGCTCTTACTCATCGGTGGATCGTTCGCACCAGCGGCTTCAGGTGGTTGAACACGTCGCGCAGCACCAGCACGTCGGCCTCACAGTGCTCCACCACGTAGTCCATCGCCTTCTCATCGCCCATGCTGGCGAGGTTCCAGATGTCCCAGTCCACGACCGTCTTGGAGTCCTTGGTCCGGAAGAAGCGGCTCACGTTGTCGAGCTTGCTGCTACCGATGCGCGCCCCGTACCGCCCGTAGCGGGCCTTGTACATGGGGTCGATGGACATCCGGTCAGCGACAGGGCGCTTGCCCCAGCGCAGGAGCCGAGCATTCAGGAAGGACTGGTCGAACTGGAAGTTGTTCCAGCCGATATTGATGTCATGGCGCTCCAGCTCATCACGCACCCACTCGGCAAGGCCGCTGTCGTCCAGCGGAGAGGACTGCGGGAAGTCGGTGATGCGCCGGGTCGTGACGTTGCCCCACGGGTCGCAGAACGATGCGCAGAGAAGCCGTCCCATGATGGCCCCGAGGTCGGTGGTCTCCAGGTCATAGAACACCTGACGGAGACCCTTGAACCGATCGGGCGGCTCGTCATCAAGGAAGGTCTCTTCGTTCTCGGGGACAACAGGAACCGCCTCCTCGATCTCCGCGTTCTCACGGATACGAGCAAGGCGGTTCTTCACCTGGTCACGGGTGACCGGGATATTCGTAGCCTCGGTGAACATCTTGGCGAGGGCTGGGGTGGTGACTCCTTCAGCGGCGAGCGCGTGGAGCTTGCGGTCGAGTTCGGGCGTCCAGTTCAGTGGTCCGTCTCCTGGCGGATTGTTGACACTGGATGTCCACTATTCCGCTATATCAGATAGTGATGCTCTAGAAGTTGTGCAGGAGGATCGGTGCAAGTTCCTTGCCAGCGAACAGGGCGACCGACACCAGGGCGGTGATGGCGATACCCACGGCCCACCTGAACCGCTGGGTCGAGCGTGCCGCCAAGGCCTCCCGTGCGGCCAGTTGCGTCTCGATGACCGTCACCCGGTTGGAGGTCTGCTGCTGGGCCTCGGTCATCCGCTCGAAGCCGTGGTTCATGTCCTCCCGGAGCTGTCCCAGAAGGTCGATGGCGAGGGCGAGGTCGGCTGCTTCGGTCTTGGTCATCCGAACGCTCCCGTGCCGAGGACATCACCATTCAGGCGGACCATCGGGATACCGGTGAGCCGCCCCCCGAATGCCGTTCCATCGAAGGTCCCGTTCGCCGCCAGACCGGTCAGGTCACCGATGGTCGTGGAGGTCGCTGCGGTGTTCGGTGCCCAGTCACCACCACCCAGCACACGGGTGACATGCGTCCGCGTGGCGTGCTGGTTCTGGACGACGACCCAGTAGACACCCGGCTCGATGATGACGTAGCCCGTGGCACCACCGATGTTCAGGGTCTCGTTCGACACCGCGCCGGCGGTGTAGTTGCCGGTGCCTGCCTGGGAGAGCATCACCATCGTCCCGGCGTTGTAGGCGGACTGACACGCCAGCCCCACGGAGAAGTTCCGCTGGGTGCCATCAGAGACGCCCTGACGGACCGTGATGGACACGACCCTCATCGCGGAGGGAACCACCACGGGGACGATCATCGCGTCGTACTGGTTGGTCAGCGTGGTCGAGGAGGTCGAGACGGAGGAGGGACCGAGACCCTGCGGGTAGGCACGGATGGCCCATCCGTGGTTTCCCAGCACGCCATCGATGGTCCGGTAGTCCGTGATGAGGGCGGGCCGTGGCGGGGAGATGTTGGGCTGCTGGAACGTGATGTACGGATAGGACCCCGCGCTGGCACCGGGGGTCGTGGCCTTCGTCGGGTCGAAGTTGCTGTGGATGTAGAGCGCACCGTCCCGCTGCGTGATGACCGCGGGCTTGGCGTAGGTCGCTCCGGGGGTCTGGTCCGCGAACACCCCGAAGGACTGGGCCATGTTCAGCCGACACTCGGTCAGGTCGATGGTGCCGGTGTCCGAGGTCAGGGCGGCATCACGCTTGATGCCGATGCGGAAGCGGATGTCCTGTGCATCGGAGGGCAGCACACCCGAGGTCTGGGGGATGGTGATCTGCTCATCGGTGTACGTCGCGGAGGACCATGCCGTGGAGAACACGGTGGGCGTTCCCGTGGCGGTCCCGTCATCCTTCAACGCCTGGGCCTCCCCCCAGATGACGAAGGACTTCGAGGCAGAGCGGTTGCGGAACTTCGCGATGCCCCACACGTTCCAGGTCTGGGCACGGGTGGACGGGACGCTGATGACCTGCTCGATGTAGGAGAAGTCACCAGCCGCCCCAGAGGCGACATCGAACCGGAGGATGCCACCAGAACCGGACCCGGAGTCAGCCACCCACTTGGCGGTGATGGCGGTCCCACTCGACTGCACGAAGGACCACTCGGGCAGCTTGTTCGTGATGTCCGCGATGTTCAGCGACGTGTCGGGAGGGGCGTCACGGAAGTTGTGGTTGCTGACGCCGGTCTGGACACGGGACGCCTGTGCCGGCGTGAAGCCGATGTCCTGCGCGATGCCCGAGGGTTCGGTGGCGATGGCGCTCCTCGCCGCGAACACGTCATTGAGATCCCCGCCCGTCCACGGTCCCCTCCGGACCCGGTTGCGGAACTCGGCCATGTCGTCCATCAGACGCCACCCTTCTCCTGCACGATGGGGATGACGACCTCGTGCTTCCGCGTGGCGAACACCTGCTGTCCGACGATCATCATCAGCTTGTCGATCTGGGTCACACCCCGGTCGATACGGACCCTCACGCGATCCCCGAGGTTGTAGCCGGAACTGCCGCTGCGCCAGGGTCGAAGCGAGTCAGGCATCATGTAGAGGCTCACGTCCACGTCGGACCGGAGCGCCCGTGCAGCCCGGAGCCTGACGACCCGCTGAAGGTCATCCTCGTCACGGACCCACGAGAGGTAGACGGGTTCCTGCCGCCGGCCCACGGCCTCGTAGCCAGCGGAGCCGGTCTGCTGGGTGACGCGGTACCGGTACAACTGGTTGCGGGCACCGGAGCCGACACCGAGGATGTCGTTGCGTCCCATGATGGGCACGTACCGCTCCTCGAAGTTGCGGACGTTCACCCCGTGCTCCAGCACGATGTTCCGGTCGGTGCTGCGGTTCTTCCAGAAGTTGAACGTCACCGCGTTGTTCGTGGGACTGCTGCTGTAGTCCATCTGGAAGTAGCACACGTTGGTCGTGTCGCTGGTGGCGATGGCCGTCAGTTCCTTCAGCGCGAACAGGATGCGCTTGAAGTAGACCTTGTAGAGCGGCAGCACGAAGGGGGTGGCACCACCCGACGTGGTGACCGGAGCCTCGATGGTGCCGGTCGTGACGAACCCGAGCTGGCTGTAGGTGAGGTCCGTCTTGGCGCGCGTCCAGAGAGCCGACACGATGGTGTCGATCTGCGCGTCCTTCCACGTCTGGTTCCAGTCGGTCTGGAGCCAGAACAGGGGACCCTCGTAGCCATAGGCGTAGAAGATCACGTCATCCGCGGTAGCCTCGTGCTCGCTCAGGATGCCGCGCCACATCACGCTGCCATTGCGCAGGATCTTGACGTGTGCCGTCCCCACGTACGACCGGAGGGTCTGCACGTTCGGGTCGTCCTGCATGATGGTGAAGAACGCCTCTCCGACATCGTTCAGATACTCGGCGTACCCGATGTTCTTAGGATGTGCGAACTCCACGATGGGGTTCCCCACCGCGAACGTGCTGCCCGATGCGGCATGGACGATGACCCGGTACTCGCGGTCCGCCGTCGAGGTCACAGGGAGAAGGCGGGGTAGTAGGTCAGGGACCGGCTGGACGTGTTCGTGGTGTTGCTATAGGCGATCACGTTGTTGCCGGGTTCGATCATCCACCACGTCCCCGAGGCGTAGACATCCGGTCGCTTCGTCCCGTCCTGGGTGATGGTCCGCTCACGGAAGTCCACGACCCACGAGCCACTGGAGTAGCCCGACAGGTTCAGCACGAGCGACACGGACCCCTGGTACGTTCCGGTGTTGGCGATGGTGAACGTCGAGGAACCCGCGCCGGACAGGGTGAAGGTGACCGTGGGCCATGACCGGTCATCCGCGATGCTGTTGTTCGACGTGGCGTTACCCGAGACCGTGGTGACCGCCTGGAGGAACCGCTTCGGCTCGCGCAGCAGGAGGTTCAGTTCCCACGCGGCGGACAGGCCGTCACCGACCACGCTCATCTGCGGCTCGATCATCCGGATGGGCACACCGACGTACTTGCTGGGGACCAACCCGCTGGCGAAGTTCGCCGTGTCCCGCGTGGGGGTGCTGAAGGTCAGGGGCAGGAAGTAGTCGGAAGGGTTCTGGAAGGCGATGCGGGCCGGGTCCGTCGCCGCTGCCAGCGCCTTGATGTTGTCGTGCAGTTCCGAGATGTCCCGGCCATAGGTGAAGCCACGCAGGACCACGATGCGGCTGGACTTCCGGATGCCGTACAGCTCCAGCCCGTCCATCCACTGGTTCGGCTCGGAGAGGTAGTCCATCGCGGTGCGCATCCCGACGACCTCGGTGATGGTCCCGTACCGCTGGGACCGCACGCCGGCAGCCGTGGTGGTCAGCGTGTTGAGCGCCACCCCGTTGAAGGCGATGGCGAGCCTGGTCGTCCGGTCGTCGTCGTAGATACCGATCATCTAGATCCTGCCCGCCACCGGCTTGCGGAACGTGGTGGTCTGGGCGCGCTTCTCACGCATCGACTGCTCGAAGGCGTTGAGCATCGTGACCATCTCCGTCACGCTGATGTTCTGGTCCTGTCGCGTCACACCGTGCTGGAGGAAGGCGGCGCGGTCGGCCAGCAGCTTCTTGATGAGGTCGGTGGCAGCGGTGGCGATGACCAGATCGATGTAGTCGTCAGGGATGTAGTTGGTGGACACGTCATAGCGTCCATAGCCGACACACCGCAGCGTGGAGCCGTCCCACTTGTCCACGACGGTCGGGGAGATGTGGACCTTGCCCGCACCGGTCATGAGGTCGCCCACGGTCTCCCACGTCCCGTCAGCGAGCGGTCCGCGCTCGGTACCATCGCTCTCCACGAGGTCGAGGCGGGAGAGGTAGACGACAGCGGCGTTCAGGGAGTAGAAGTAGGTGCCCGCCACCAGCGTCAGGGTGTAGGTCGAATGATCGAGCGGACGGGTGACCTTGGGACTCAGATTGCGGACGGCACGGGCGATGGCCGCGTCTTTCTCCGCGCTCGTCCAGGTCTCATCGGACGCATCACGGAGCGCAAGGTCGAGGATGCCGTTGAGGGTGGCCTGATCGTTCGCCACGGATGCGCTCCAATGGGTTCAGGGGAGGACCCGAAGGCCCTCCCCGACCCGACTACCTAGCGGAGGGTGGTGCTCAGCGCGCCACCGTTGTGCGAACCACCGATGGCGTAGGCGTACACCGCCGGCGCACCGGTCACCCACGCCGCCGAGTTGGCGTTGTCGGTGACGAGGCGCGTGCAGCGGATGGCGACCGGACCGTCGTAGGGACCGCACGACCAGAGCGCATACCGGGTCGGCTCGACGCCGGCGGCGTTCAGCACGCCATCGGTGGCGAGGACGGTGCCCGTGACATCGTTCTGCGCGATGGGGAGGACATCCGGAGCCGCCGACCAGGTGACACCCTGATCACGGGAGATCTCGATGACATCGATACCGGCGGTGCCGGCGGTGCCCGAGTTATCCTGGATGATGAAGATCTTCTTGCAGCCGGTCACGTCGTACCACTGCGAACCGTCCTGGGTGCCGTTGAGGTCATCAGCCGTCGCCAGGGTGACCTGCGTCGAACGCAGGGCCTCCAGACTGCGGCGAGTGACAGCAGCCATGTTCTACTCGTAGGGGGCCTGACCCGGCCCCCCTGCTATATCGCCGCTACTAGAGCGTGGAGGCGTAGGACTCCAGCCGGTAGTAGTAGTCGTTGTTCAGGGTGGCGACACCGAACATGACCTTCCAGCCCATCAGCTCCTCCTGCTCCAGGAGGTCGTCATGGTCACCGCCCGGAGCCTTGTGATAGGTCCGGAACGTCTGGAGGTTGCCCGCACCCCAGCCCTTGATGTTGCCGACCGCGAGGGACAGCGACACCGTGACGGTCGAGGCGACCGTGGGGTTGGTGGTGGTCGGGACGATGCGGAAGCCGTGATACTTCCCGATCTCGCCCGACATGATGGGCTCGGTGGTCGTGTACTTGTTGATCTCGATCCAGTTGTTGCCCGAGGTCGAGTCGCGCTTCAGGTCGTACGCGACCTCCTCCGACACAAAGAGCATGTAGCTCCCGTCATCGAAGGTCGGCACGAGGTTCTTGCGCATCGTGCTGTAGAGCTTCTGGAGATCCGTCGAGATGACGTAATCGTTGTTGTCGAGACCGACGCGGTTCGTCTCCGTGTTCGGGAAGAACGGCGTGCCACCGAGGAAGATGGCGTCACGGGTGATCCGGTCGATGACCTGGAGACCGACGCGCGTGATGCGCTCCGTGGCCGTGGCCTCGATGCCCTTCGGACCCTTCAGCTTCGCCACGTCCGTGAGGCCGACCACATCGCCGTACTGGGCGGTGCTGATGGTCAGCGTGTTCATGGTGATGGCACGCGGGGTCGGACGGGTGCCCTCGGTCAGCGGGGTGAGCGCCGACGTGTAGGTGAGGTCCGGCACCGACGTGAACGTCAGGGTATCGGACTGGGAGTTGAACGTCCCCTCCTCGGCCCACCGGGGATTGGCCCAGATGAGCTTGTCGCGGAGGTTCGTGAGCACCTTGCTCTGGACGCTCGTCGTGAGCGCGCTGGAGAAGGCGCTGGACTGGGTACTAGCCATGTGCTTGACCGCTCAGGGGAACGGTTCCCCTGGCTAACGTCAGCCCCGGTTACGGGTCTCCCATGCAGCCTGCTCCTGCTCGATGTAGGCAGCGGCATACTTGGCGTCCGTGAACACTCCACCCGCCGGCGTGGGAAGCACGCCACCGTTCAGAGTGGGAGGGGGACTGTTGGGATCGACGGGTGCGCTCGGCTCCTCCGGTTCCGGAGTGGCCGTGGGTGCCGGGGACGCTGCCTGCTGGGTCTGGGCGAACCATGACTCCATGAGGGCGATCTGGTCCTCGGTGTCCTCGACCTCCAGCAGCTTGCGATAGAGAGGCGCTGCCTTCGGGAACCGCTCAGCGGCGCGAAGGATGGCGTTCTCACGCTTCAGTGCGGCGATCTCGGGGTCCTCTGCCGGGTCGGCGTCCTCACCGGAGAGTTGCTTCTGGAGAGCCTTCAGCTTCTTGTCGTACGAGGACATCAGTCCACCGATACGCTTGTCGCTGATCTCCTGTGCCTTCCGTTCGATAAGGGCCTCGATCTCCTGCTGGCTCAGCGCGGGCGACGTGGCTGGCGTGCTGGGCTGCTCAGGGGCGGCGATGGCGTCGGTCACGGGTAGGCGTGTGCCTTTCTGTCTAGTTCACCGGGACCACCAGGTCACGGGGCTTGTCCTTGCTCTCGCGGTACATCCGTTCCGCGAGTTCGATGGTGTAGGCAGGACCGATGTGGGCCAGCCGCATGGCTGCCATGAACGGGTCCTCCTCGAACTTCGGCTCATCGATGATGCCGACACCGGCCAGCATGTACCGGGTGGCACGCGACATCCCGACGCTCATGTCCCACGGGGTCATCGGTAGCAGCATCGACGCGGTGAACCACAGGGCGGGGTTGTCGGTGAACATCCGCTGGTAGTTCTCATCCCGTGCCATGCGCTCCATGTGCTGCTGGTACAGGTTGTTGACATACCACGCGCCGCCGAGGTTGGTCTTGCGTCCGAGGGACTGCTTGGTCAGCACGTCGAAGAGCCACTTGCCAGCCTTCAACTGGTAGGAGATGGGCCAGTACAGGAAGTAGCTGTTCATGATCCGCTCGATGTTGGAGCGGTTCGTGTTGCCGTGGAAGGTGGACTTCACGTCCTTGAAGATCTGTCGGTTCCGCTCGTAGAGGTTGATGAGAAGCGGCTCCATCGCCTTGCGGTCGGCCTCGTCAAGGATGGCCTCCGCAGCGTCACGGATGGTGCCGTCAACGCCCTTGGTGTCGAACTGGTACATCATCTCTTCGAGCCCATCGACCCATTCATCGACGGTGCCACCGAACTGGTTCCGCAGCGCCTTGGCAGCCGGGTCCTCGTCCGCGATGGTCCGCAGCACGTCCCGCGTGGAGCGGAGGCGGTCCACCTGGGACCCGCGCCCGATGTAGCCTTCGAGATGTCGGGCATCCAGCACACCGGAAGCGAGCGCATCGGCCAGCCGGTCGGCGTTCATGTCACCGCCACGGGAGTGCGCGAGGGTCGCACCCTCCTTGCCCGCCATGCCATCCCGTGCGCCGCCCCAGCGGGTCGTGCTCCAGCCGTACTTGATTGCCCCGAGCACGTCCGCTTCCGCGTGGTTCAGGATGTGGAAGCGTGGGTCGAAGGTGAACCGGAACAGGTGGTACCACGTCCGGATGTAGTGGCGGGGAGTGGCCGTCTTGGACCGCACACCACCGTATCCGGCGATGATGGCATCCCCGAGGAAGCCCTTGTCCTCGGTGCGCTTCTCCAGGTCACGGAAGAACCGGGAGCCGGTGCGGTCGAGGATCTTGTGGATGTTCTTCGCGCCACCGATGGCAGCCAGCGCCTCAGGCGTGAAGCCGGGGAAGATGCCACCTGACCCCTTCGCGATGTCCTTGGCATAGGACCCGTCAGCGATCGCTGCCAGCGTCTTGATGTCCAGAAGCTCCCCACGGGCGTAGGTCTGGGCACCCAGCACGCGGGTCTGTCGAGCGACGGCGTTCGCGGTCTGGAGGAAGGAGTCGATGTCCTTGATGCGGATGGTCTCCTTGTCGCCAAGGTGTGCCGTCCGTCCAAGCAACTCGCGGTAGAGCGCCTGCTTGGCATCGGCTCCAAGTTTGCTCGTCTCCACAGGGCGGAACAGGAGATCCCAGAACGCAGCAGCCTTGCCCCAACGCTTGAAGGTCAGGAGGTCCGATGCAGCACGGGAGGTCGCCATCAGGTCCTTGATGGCGTTGCCCTGACCGGGGTAGTACGTGGCGACGTTGCCCTGCGTGGGGGTGAACTTGATGCGGTACTGCGGGTCGTACTGCCGCAGCTCCGTCTCCAGCCCCTTGATCTTCTCCAACTGCACCGGGTCCAGCCCGCCGAGGTCCGCACGGTCAGAACCGTTGAGGTCGGCGGTCAGGCGCGGCGTCAGGGCGTCGAGAGCGTCGTCAGCCTCCGCGAGGAAGATGACCTGACCCTGCGAGCCGGAAGCATCGTGGGCCTCGATGACGGGGTCGCGGAAGGACCCCTCCGGAACCCCGTCGCTAGCCTGCGCGAAGTCGATGGTCTCCCGGATATCGAAGGGTGGGGGTCCCTCGGTCGGGATGGGGTTGCCAGCCAGTTCGTCCCAGAATAGGTGACGCATCCCCATACGTTCGGCGCTATCCTCCGGGCGAAAGGCATCGGGGATATCGCTGATGGCGCGACCGTCGAGTACGACGACCTCATCGAAACTCGGATCAACAGGGTCCCGGTTGATGATGACATCATGACCGTTTGCCCTGGCTCGTAGTCCTGCGTAAGCCTCCAGGATCTCGTAGGAGTCCTTGTAGCGCCCCCATTCCACGTCGGGGAACCGCTGGGACATCTGCTCCAGCAGAGTGGCCTTCCCCTCGGCTGTCCCGCGACTCTTGACGAACATCGTCCCGAACTCGACACCGCCCGCAGAGGCGAGGTCATCCAGCTCTCCGATCATGCTCAGATATCGAACGCCTGCGCTTGCTCCGGGTGGTTCTGCGGTCGTGACATCGATAGGGTTGCGGGGCCTGACGGTGTACTGGGTTCCATCTCCGAGTTCCGCATGGGCAGACGGCATATCACCGTCAAGACTCATGTACGCCCCTTGCGGCTTGGAGACATCCGCAGGGCTTCCGTACCGAGTCGCCTTCAGTCCTCCCGGCTGGTCGGCACCCAGATCATCGCGTCCGGGGCGCGCCGACTCGGGTCCCCTGGTGAAGCCTGGCCTAGTCTCGCCCAGAACTCCTCGGGCGTCACGCGCTCCCTTGGAGGTCGCTGTGGCGTACTCTGCGGCGCGGATGGCTCGCTCGGAGAACTTCCGCTCGGAGTTGACGAGTCGGAGGTCTCCACGGGCGGCATCGAAGATTGCTCGGGCGCTGGACTCTCCAGCGGCTGCTCGTCCACGTCCACCACTCCTCATGTCATTCCGGATGACCTGGAACCACGCAGGCTCGTGGCTCACGCTCACCCTATCACGGCCCACGATCCCATCGATGAGGTCCGTGAGGTCCTGGATCATCGCTTCCTGACCGGGCTTGACCACGACGTGCAGCACGCCGGCGGTGTCATTCAGCTCGAACTGCCCATCGAACGCCTCGACCGCGGCATCCAGCACGCGGGAAGCCTCGTCACTGGACATCTTCCCGATGTCGAACCGGGTATGGGCGGCGTTGGCCTCCAAGCCCTGCGCCCGCAGCGTCTCCACGCCCGAGTAGAGCACCGTGGCGCGGTCGGCACCGGTCCGTCGAAGGGCGATGGCACCGGCCAGTTCGAGAGAGCCGATGTCGGTCCGGGAGTCGAGATGGAGGGAGACCGCGGTGACCTTCTTGCCACCACGGGACACGATGCCCTGCACGGCAGCACGGAGGTTGAACCCCGACTCATCGATGACCGCAGCAAGGTCATCCTCGGCAGCACGAGTCCGCTCGTTGCCACGACTGGTGTGGACATCCTCCAGCGTCAGGCCGTCCAGCCCCATCTGCTTCCGCACGGAGTCCTTCAGCGTGGGCGTCAGGACCGCAGCCTGACCCATGACCGGGGCGCGCGTGGGATCGGGCATCCCATTCTCATCAAGGACGGTGCCCTTCTTCTGGGCGATGCTCTCGGCACGCTTCTCCCGCTGCTCCACGCCGTGCAGGTACTCCCGCATGGTCAGGGTGCGAGGGTCCTTCATCAGCCGGTCGATACGCTGGGTGGCGGCCTTGACATGGACCTGGCCCGAGTCGGTGGCGCGCAGGCGGGCGAAGAAGTTGGACGGGTCGTTGACATCCGCATCGAGCGCCGGGAAGGCGTTCAGGAACTCGTCCATGCGGTTCTTGGGGATGATGCCGTCCGGACCAGCGATGGCCTCCAGCGTGCGCTTGGCAGCCATCAGGTGTTCCTTGGGCATCAGGCCATCCATGATGCCGATGACGAGGTTCCCGCCCTTCTGGAAGCCAGCCGCGAGGTTGAGCTGTTCCATCCGGTCCGCCCAGTCGGTCCACTGGCGGATGTGATCCTCGGCGTTCCACTCGCGCTCCACCCGGCCCGTGACCTCGGTGGTCCCACCGGTCTTGTTGGCGCTGGTCGAACGGGTGCCCTTGTACTTCTCGACCATGTGCTCGAACACGGCACGACCGTCGATCTGCCCCTGCTCGATGCGTGCTCGGGTGGCGGCATCCCACACGCGGTTGTTGACCTCGGCGGTGGCCTGGAACTCCGCGCTCGTGACCGGCTGGTTCGTCAGCGCCGGCATCGCGGTGTTCGGGTCCTCGGTCACCAGCGACCGGGCGAAGTGCATGATGTGGTCCTGGAACCGATCCTCCGAGCCGAACCGCCCGATGAGGTACTTCCGGCCCTCCGCGAAGGACTTGCCGGGTGCCAGTTCCTTGACGATGTACTTCTCGATATCGGTGATGCGCCGCAGCAGCGGGGTGCGCAGGGTCGCCTTGCCGATGCCGATGCCCAGACCATGCGTACGGGTGGACTGCCACGCATCGGACAGCCCGTCACGGATGGGGAAGTTCCCCGCCGCCCAGAGGTTGAAGAGCATCCCGTCCGACAGCGGCTTGTCGTT
>CALFYG010000055.1 GCA_937952095.1 uncultured Micrococcales bacterium
CTGCACCGATGGCTGCACCTGCGCCGTCACCTTCTCCGCATCGAAGGACTGAACGATGCCGGGCAGCGCGGTCCACAGCGCCGCCTGATAGGACAGCATGGCCGAGCGGAGGGATTCCTCCGTCGATGGGTATCTCTCGCGCGCGTCCATCAGGAGGGATTGAACCCCCTGGCCTTGATCACCGCGTTCGTCGGCGCGGCACCGACCGTGCCGGTTCGCGCCGGCGAGATCAGCGTCCGGATGCTCGGGTGCGACGTGCGGGCGGCCGATCCGGACGGCGGCGTCGTGGGACAGGCCACCCTTGTAGACCAGTGCGGCCACGTCGGCCGAGAGCGGCGCATACGGCAGGAAGGTTGTCGCGCGGGTGAAGCCCGACACCGCGGGCCGCAGGCGTAGCCGCACCTTCGCGACGAGACCGAACTCCCGTGCGGCGCGCTCGATCATGTCGAACTCCTCGACGCCGTCGATAGTCAGCCGGGCACCGACGCGCACGGCGTGACGAATGTGCTCTTCTGACTTCGGTACGCCGTTCACGGAGATCTGTTCGGGCCGGAAGCCGGCTTTGAGCGCCACGGCCAACTCACCCGCCGAGTAGACGTCGGCGCCGCAGCCCTCGCTGGCGATGATCGTCTGTATGGCCTCGCTCCAGCTGGCCTTGGCCGCCGGCATGACGAGGGTGGGACCATCGGTCCACCCCGCCTGGAAGGCGGACTGGAAGCGTCGGATGTTGCGGCGCAGCTGGTTCTCAGAGACCACGAAGATGGGTGAGCCGTACTCCTGCACCAGATCGTTGGTATCCACCTCTTCCATGTAGAGGTGGCCGTCTCGGGTGCTCAATGTGTCGTCGATGCGACCGGATGCTTTCATTCTTCATTTCCTCCTCGTGAGTTGTTCCACGTGCCGGCCAGCGGCAGCAGCGTTGTCGCCTTGTTATCCGCAGCCTGTGCGCGGGAGTCAGGTAGCGGGCCCGCGCCGGCGGCGCTGGCCGCGGATGCTCTTCGAGATGTCATGGCGCATCCAAGATGTGAGGGGTACTCAGTTTCAAACATGATAGTCCCTCACATTAGGGATTCGTCAACCCGTTTCGTCACCCGCACGCCGTCACGATCAGTCACCATTCGTCGTGCGTGCGACACCCCGTCTCAGGGCGGTCGACAATGAGGTGAGTTGCGGGGAGAGGGGCGCATCGTGAAGTGGGGACCATGTGTGGGTGCGGCAAGCCTGGCGATGGCAGGGGGGATGCTCGCGGTGGCACCAGCCACCGCTGTCCCTGTCGGGCATGCCGCGATCGGAGCGGGAACCAGCAGCCGGAACCAGGACGTGGTCGTCACCAAGGTCCGCGTCGCCAAGGACCGCCGCAGCGTGACCGGGAAGGTGATCTGGCACGAGAAGAAGTTGACCAAGGGGGAGAACCACTTCACCGTGTGGGCCGGAATCAGCGACGGCAGCGGCAAGGCCGTCACGCTCGGCCGGATCCATCGCCGCGAGAAGGCCTTGGGGGACAAAGCGACGATGGACTTCCGGGTGTCCTGGGGAAGGGCCAAGGCGGCCAAGGTCGCCAAGGTTGAGCGTATCCGCGTGAGTGCCACACAGCGCTTCAACAAGGCGGGTACCGGCAAGGTGATGGAGTCTGCGCATTTCGACACTGTGGACGTGGCGACCAACGGCACGCCCGGCAGGCTCGTGCCGACCGGGGGAACAACATGTGGCGACCACCCATTGACGCGCGGGGCGAACTTGAGGCGCTGCATCTTCGACGGCCTTGACCTCTACTTCGTCAACCTGACCGACTCGTACCTGGAGTTGGCCAAGTTCATCAACTGCAATCTTGGCCGGGCCAAGTTCAACGGGGCTCGCGGCTCGAACGCGACATTCAGCGGCGATGATCTCTCGGCGGCGGAGTTCATGGGCGTGAAGTTCCCCGACTCGACGTTCGGCCCGAACAACACCTACAACCAGAACACATGGTTCTTCGGCGCCGATCTGTCGTCCGTCAACTTCTACCCTGCCACGAGGAACAGTGTGATGCCGTCGTCCGATTCAGACACCAAGTGCCCGGGCGGGGGCAAACCAGGCCCGTGCATGTTCCCGGTCCGCTGAGAATCCGGCAGGCCTGCAACGCGTCAGAGGCTGCAGTCGACCGCTGTGGGCGGGCTATGCATGCTCGGGTGAACACCCTATGCTTGCGCGATGCGCATCGTGATCCTCGGCGCCGGCTTCGGCGGTCTGGAACTGTCGACCCGCTTGTCCGAGGAGTTCGGCGACGATGTCGATGTCGTGCTGATCGACAAGGGGGAGGGCTTCGTCTTCGGCTTCTCGAAACTCGACGTGATGTTCGGCTTCACGGACGCTGCGCATGTCCTGCACAGATTCGAGGACTGCGTGAAGCCCGGCGTGCGGTTCGTGCGTGCCGAGGTGACCGCGATCGACCCGGTTGCCAAGGTGGTCACCACGCAGGCAGGGACGTTCGAAGCCGACATCCTGGTCGTTGCGCTCGGTGCCGATCTTCACCCGGCGATGACGCCGGGGCTGCTCGAAGGCGGGCATGAGTTCTACACCGTTGCCGGTGCATTCGCGTTGCGGGACGTACTCGATGAGTTCGACGGCGGCCGGGTTCTCGTCGGCGTGACCTCCACACCGTTCAAGTGCCCGCCCGCACCGAGTGAGACCACCCTGCTGGTGAACGACTTCCTGCAAGAGCGAGGGCTGCGTGATCACTCCGAGGTGTCACTGGTCATGCCGCTGCCGCTGCCCATCCCGCCGTCGCCACAGGCGTCGGAGGCGATCCTCACCGCCTTCGAGCAGCGAGGGATCACCTGGCGCCCCAACACATTGGTGCGAGCGCTGGACCCGGCTCGGAAGGTGGCGGTGCTCAGCGACGGTGGCGAGTTGCCGTACGACCTGTTCCTCGGGGTGCCCGTCCACAGGGCGCCCTCGGTGGTCGTCGACGCGGGTCTGACCGAGGACGGCTGGATCCCCGTCGATCCGCTGACTCTGCAGACCCGCTTCCCGGGGGTGTATGCCGTCGGCGACGTCACCAGCGTCGGGACGCCCAAGGCTGGGGTGTTCGCCGAAGGCCAGGCATCGGTGGTCGCTTCGGCGATCATCGCGACTGTGCACAACGCTGAGCCAGACGCCGTGTACGACGGGCACGGGATCTGCTACATGGAGTTCGGTGGCCAGCAGATCGCGAAGATCGACGTGACCTTCCAAAGCGGCTCACGTCCGGTCGGGTGGATGGAAGGCCCGGACGTTGAGCTCGCTGCGGACAAGTCCACCTTCGGCAGTGACCGGATCCAGCGCTGGTTCGGCAGGGCCTGGACGGGCCTCGACGTCTGAGGACTGCCGGTGACACGGAGTCGCCGCCGCTTGTCATCACGCGCCGACACGCCGCAGCGCAATACCCTCAAGGCATGGATCGCGCCGAAGGGCAGTGGTTCACCGAACCCGTGACCGAGGTGGTTCAGGATCTGCGGACGGACCTCATCGCCGGACTCACCGACGACGAGGTGACCCGGCGCACCGCCGAGTTCGGACCCAACGTCCTTCCCGTTGCCCCTCGCCCCACGGCCTGGCAGATCGCGGCCAAGCAGTGGCTGACGCCGATGAACATCATGCTCACGGTCGTCGCGGCCGTGTCCTTCCTGATCGGCCAGAAGGAGACTGCTTTGCTGGTGGCCTTCCTGGTCATCCTCAACGTGAGCATGGGCGCCCGGCAGGAGCTCAAAGCGCGGGAGAGCGTCGCCGCGTTGTCCTCGTTGCAGACACCGTCCGCGCGCGTGCTGCGTCAAGGGGCGGTCATCGAGATCTCGGCGGAAGCGCTCGTGCCCGGAGACATCGTGATGGTGGAAGCCGGCGATCTGGTGCCGGCGGACGGCCGCATCGCGACGAGTGCCTCTCTGGAGGTGGCCGAGAGCGCATTGACCGGTGAGAGCGCTCCGGTCGCCAAGGACAGTGAGCCACTCACCGACCCCGATGCCGCACTGGGTGACCGATCCTCAGTCCTCTTCCAGAACACCTCCGTGACCCGTGGGACCGCCACGTTGATCGTGACCGACACGGGTTCTCGCACCGAGATGGGCAAGATCGCCGGCATGCTCAACGCCGTCGTGCCCGCCCCATCGCCGTTGCAGAAGGAGATGGGGCATCTGACGATCCGGCTCATCTGGATCGCGTGGATCGCCGTCGCGATCATCGTTGCCATCGGCTTGTACCGAGGTGGCGATTTCGACAGCGTGGTTCTTCTCGGCGTGACGACGGCGATCGCATCGATCCCGTCCGGGCTCCCTACGTTCCTGACGGCGATGCTCAGTTACGGTGCCCAGCGGCTGGCGAAGGCGAAGGCCGTGGTCAAGAACCTGAACGATGTGGAGACGCTCGGGGCCATCAGCGCCATCAACAGCGACAAGACCGGCACCTTGACGATGGACATGATGACGGCCACCAAGATGTTCGCCTTCGGTCAGTGGTTCAGCATCGAGGGCAACGGTTACGAGAAGTCCGGGGCGATCCTGCACTCCGCCGGCCAGCAGGAGCCGGACTTCGAAGCACTGGGCTATGGGCTCGTGCTGTGCAGCGATGCCACGGTCGGCGACGACGGATCCGTCGTGGGGGATCCGACGGAGGCGGCGCTGGTCGTCCTCGCCGCCAAGATGGGCGTCGACGCCGAGATCTCCCGCAGAGAGTATCCGCGAGTCGCCGAGGTCCCGTTCGACTCGGCGTACAAGTTCATGGCGACATTCCACGTGGCGCCCATCGGTGACGCGCAGCGGCTTCTCGCCCTCGTCAAAGGGGCGCCGGACGTCGTGCTCGACAGATGCGCAAAGGCCTACCTCGGCGATGAGATTGTGGAGGTCGGCCGGATCCGTGAGGACATCCTGAACGCCAACCGAGAACTGGCCGAACAGGGTCTCCGGGTGATGTCGTTCGCGGTGCGCGAGTTCCCGACCGAGTCCTTGGCCGACGTGCAGAGTGACCCGATGGCCGCCGTGGCAGAGCTGACGTTCGTCGCGCTCGTCGGCATCATCGACCCTTTGCGCCCCAGCGCCAAGCAGGCTGTGGAGGTCGCCGGGGAGGCCGGCATTGACGTGCGGATGATCACCGGGGATCACGCGGTGACCGCCCGTGCCATCGCCACAGATCTCGGCCTCGGGCCAGGTGTGATCACAGGTCCGGAGTTCCAGCGGCTGACCGACGCCGAGTTGTACGAGCGGCTGCCGCAGTTGCACGTGTTCGGGCGGGTGGCGCCGGAGGACAAGCTGCGGTTGGTCAGTGTGATGCAGGAACGCGGTGAGATCGTCTCGATGACCGGAGACGCGGTCAACGACGCAGCTGCGCTGAAGAAGGCTGACATCGGCGTAGCGATGGGCAGCGGCAGCGAGGTGTCCAAGCAGTCGGCCCGGATGATCCTGACGGACAACAACTTCGCCACCTTGGTGCATGCGATCGAACTGGGCCGGGACATCTACGGCAAGGTCACCGCGCAGATCCGTTACGTGATGGCCGGGCTGTTCGGGTTGATCGCAATCATGTTGCTCGGCACGATCCTCAACCTGAACAACGGCGCGGTCCTCAACCCTGTGCAACTGCTGTTCGTGTCGTTCCTTATCGGCCTGTTCCCGGCGCTGGGCATTTCCACCGACAGCACCGAGCCCGGGATCATGCATACCCGCCCCCGCGACCCGGCCCAGCGGATCTTCACGCTGCGCAGCGGAAGCATCTGGGTCCTCTACGGGCTGGTCACCGCCGTAGCCTGCCTTGCTCCGTACCTGTGGCTGGGCGAGCTCGGCCTGGCGACCGTGCAGTCCATGACTTTCGTCGTTCTTGCGATCAGCACGATCTTCCTGGCGATCAGTTCCCGGCGCGAGTACCTTCCGGCGTGGACGGGTCACTTCGTGCCCTACTTCCTGTGGATGGGGATCCCCGCAGTGCTGACGGTCTTCGCGGTGGAGAGCGGATTCATGAACGACATCCTGGGAACGACACCGCTGACCGGCGACCAGTGGGGCGCATCGGTACTGCTCGCGTTCGCACTGCCGGTGGTCATGGAGGTCGTCAAGGCGGTGCAACGGCGGCGCCTGGCGGCCTGATGCCTGGGGCCCCATCCAAGCTCGGGACTGTCAGCGTAATCCTGCGGCGGCCGACGCACGACCCGAGATGCTTAATGCCCGCGACCCCCACTATGATCCTGTCGCTTTCGGGAGGTTGTCATGGGTGGAAGGGGAATGGCCCCGGCTTGTGTAGCATCGCTGATCTTTGCAGTCGTGCAGTGCGGTCCGGCGGTCGCCGATCCAGTCGTCGTCGACACGGTGGCCGTGGGTGAATCCCCGCAAGGAGTGGCGGTGACCCCGGACGGCGCCCGTGCCTATGTCACGAACCTGTCAAACGACAGCGTCTCAGTGATCGACACGGTGTCGAACTCGGTGATCGGTTCGCCGATCGCCGTCGGCTGGGAGCCGAAGGGCATCGCCATCACACCCGACGCCAGCAAGGCGTACGTGGTCAACAAACGGGACTTCACGGTGTCGGTCATCGACATACCGACGGGGACGGTGGGCCCCCCGATCGATTTCGGCCTCGAGGCAGATACGCCGTTGGAGGTCGCCATCACGCCGGACGGCGGTCGGGCGTATGTGACCAACAACGACAAGGACAACCTGCTGGTCATCGACACCGCCACGAACACCCCTGTCGGTGCACCGATCGCAGCCGGTGAACTCCCGCAAGGCATCGCGATCACACCGGACGGTACGCGTGCATACGTGACCAACACCTTCACCAATACCGTGGCCGTCATCGATCTCGCCACGGAGGCGATCACCACGTCCGTGGCTGTCGGCGTCAACCCGGTCGCTGTGGCAGTGACCCGCGACGGCGATCGTGCATACGTGACCAACGCCGACGACGACACGGTGTCAGTGATCGACACCGCGACGAACACGGTGACGGCGTCGGTTCCTGTCGGTGACACGCCGGTCGCGGTGGCGGTGTCGCCGGACGCGAAACGCGTCTACGTGGCCAACGCCGATAGCAGCGATGTCTGGACCATCGACACCGCCACGAACGCTGTGACCGGGTCTCCGATCGGGGTCGGACTGAACCCCTCCGCGGTGGCCGTGACGCCGGACGGCAGCCGGGGCTATGTCACGAACGCAGGCAGCAACACTGTGTCGGTGCTGGCCTTCCAGCCATCCCCACCGAGGTCCGTGACAGCTTCAGCGGGTGATGCGCAGGTGAGCGTGAACTGGTCGGCTCCCGACTTCACCGGAGGTGAGCCGATCACCGGTTACACGGCCACGGCGGCCCCCGGCGGTGGCAGTTGCACCACCACCGGAGCCACGGGCTGCACGATCACCGGCTTGCTCAACGGCACTACGTACACCGTCACTGTCACTGCCACCAACACCGTCGGGACAAGCGCACCGAGCGAACCCAGCAACCCGGTGACGCCGTCCGCGCCGTCCCCTGGGCCGCAGCCCAGCGCCAAGAAGGTCCAGAAGCCGCGTGACGCCCGAGGGAAGCCGCCCGTCCGCATCAAGGTGGCCGGCACGACCGTCCTCACCGGCCGCAACGCGCTGACGAATGCGGGCCAACGCATCCACACCATCGTCGACGTGCGTGTCAAGGGGAGTACCGCGCAGGGCGAGGTGCGTTACTACCGGATCGTCCGCGGGCCGGCGGGAAAGGTCAGTATCCGCACGTACGGGCGCCCAGGGCTGAAGGTCGTCCTCGTGCAGTCGGCACCGGCAACGGACACGTACAAGCCCTTCCGACAACGGACCGTGTATGTCAACGGAGCCAAACGATAGGCCTGTCACTGCTCGACGATCAGCCACATTCCCCGGCGACGCGCTCGACAGCGGCGCCAAAGCACCGCCGCTTTGTGCCACTATGGCGAACATTCATGGCTGACTGGAGGAGAGCCCATGGCGCATATGAGCCGACGATCGTTCATCGCGTTCAGCAGTGCTGCGGCGGCCTCCTTGGGTCTGCCGAGAGCGATGGTCGGCAGCGCACTGGCTGCGCCCCTGGCGCCTGCTGACGTCCCGACGACTCTGCGCGAGACGATCCGGCAGTCCACGACCGGGAACCGGGCCTACCGGACGCTGCTCACCGCTCCCGGTGAGCCGTTCATCGTCCGGGAGGACCTGGTCGTCAATCGACCGTCGCCCGGCCGGGTCGCCCGCCGCCGGTCGCTCGCCTACCTGGGACACACCTCCGACATCCACATCCAGGACACCCAGTCGCCGGCGCGCCTGGAGCCGGTGATGGAGTTCAGCCCCACGTTGATGCCGGGGATCTGCCGCCCGCAGGAGTCCATGTCACTGTTCGTGCAGGCGCAGATGGTGCAGGCGTTCAACGATGCGGCAAGCAGTCCGGTGACCGGTGCCCCGATGGCTGCGGTCGTCAACACCGGTGACTCCTCCGACCAGATCTCGAATCTGGAGACCCGCTGGTACATCAAGGTGATGGACGGGGTTCCGGTGGTCGCCGACTCCGGTGCCCAGGGGGTTTACGAGGGAGTCGAGGTGTGGCCCGAGGCCACCTACGCCTACCACCCGGACGACCCGTCCGGCGACATGTGGGGGGAGTACGGGTTCCCTCAGATCCCGGGGCTGATGGATGCCATCGTGACTACCGAGATCACCAGTCCCGGCATGCCGGCGCCCTGGTACACGGTGTTCGGCAACCACGATGTCCTGCTGAACGGCTTCGTGGGCCAGGACGACTCACTGCGTTCGCTGGCCACTGGGCACACCAAGTACTGGTCCTTCCCCTCGTGGGTGACCGACCAGTTCACGGGCATGGCCACGGACCCGAGTCCGCTGCAGCGGGGTCTGGACTACCTGCGCCAGCAGTTCGGGCTCGTCGGCGGATTCAAGCGGGTGGGATCCGATCCCGAACGCCGCTTGCTGCAGGGCCAGGACTTCATGACCGCCCACTTCGAGAACACCGGCGGCGGGCCGGGACCCGTGGGCCATGGCTTCACCCAGACCAACCTCGACCAGAACAACACCTTCTGGAGCACGGACATCGGTCCTAACCTGCGACTGTTCGGTCTCGACACCTGCAACCGACTGACGGGCGCTGATGGCGCGGTGCCGAAAAACCAGTTCGACTGGCTCGAGGCCGGCCTGCAGGAGTGTGTGGCCCAGGACAAGCTGGCGATCGTGCTCAGCCACCACAACAGCCTGACGCTGGAGAACACCGCAGAATCCCCGTTCCACCCGGGGGAACCGCTCATCCACGCGGACGAGTTCATCGCCATGTTGGTGAAGTACCCCAACATGATCGCGTGGCTCAACGGCCACACCCACACCAACACGATCAAGGCTCATCCCAACGCGGACCGGACCGGTGGTTTCTGGGAGATCACCACGGCATCCTGCATCGACTACCCGCAGCAACAACAGGTGGTCGACATCTGCGACAACCGGGACGGCACGATGTCGATCTTCGCGATCGTGCTCGACCACGCCTCACCCGCGCAGTGGACCAACGGGGATTTCTCTCAGGTGGGGATCGCGTCGCTGAGCCGGGAACTCGCATCGAACGACTGGACCGCCACCCCGTTCGCGCTGATGGGCTCGGACCTCGACCGGAATGTGGAGTTGATCCTGCCGGCGCCGTTCGATCTCGAGAAGATCAGCGACGCGGATCTCGACAAGGAGATCCTGAAACGAAAAGCGGTCGTCCTCAAGAACACCAAGGGGGCAGGCGCATGAAACGTCTGATGCTTGTCGTCGCCCTGCTGCCACTGGCTGCGTGCAGTCAGATCGCGCAGTTGCAGCCCGTCGCGGGGGCGGAGGTGACTGCGGTGAGAATCGCCACGAACGACGTCCTCGTGCAGGAACGGGTTCCGATCGGGGTCGCGCCGGTGTGCGGGCTCGAAGGGGAGCTGTACGTCTGCAAGGGCACCACTCGTACGGGCCAGGAGATCAGGTCGGAGGCCAAGAGCCTGGAGGCCTTCGGTGCGACGACCACCGAGTACGGGGCCTACTCGCCCGCAGTCGTCTCCCTGAAGGTGACGGTCGGCGCCAGGGAGATCTTCAACGGGCAGGTCGAGCCTGTGCTCGCCGAGAACGCGCAGGAGGCGAAGTGAGTACCGACGTCGCTCGGCCGGCACCGGCGGGATACCGGTTCTCGGTGTTGTTCAAGTCCCTCGCCGTCATGTGGCGGACCACAGGGCCCGCTCTGCTGTTCATCGTCATCAACACCGTGGTGCAAGGATTCTTGACCTGGCTCAACACCCAGTCCGGCTTCAGTTTCGGATTCCTGGTGGCCTTCCTTGTGTCTGCGATCAGCGCCTTGATCCTCTACGCGGTGCTCACATCGTGCGCGTTGTCCGCAGTGGACAGGGACGGTGTGTCCGTGCTCGAGAGGGTGAAGGCGCACGTGGGTGCCTTCACGGGCTGGGCGCTGTTGCAGTGGCTGTTGGTACTGGTCGTGACCCTGATCCACCCGGCCCTGGTCCTGATCGTCGCTGCCCTCACCCCGTTCCTGCCCATCGCCGCCATGGACGGGCAGCGCAACGCGCTGGGGGTCAACTTCCGCACCCTCGGAGGCAAGTTCTGGCGATGGCTGCTCACCTCGGTGATCCTGCTAATCGCGGGAGTCATCTTCTTCCTGCTGGCGGCGGTGGACGTCTTCTTCATCAAAGGGACACCGGCCGCGGTCTTCTTCTGGCTGGCCATCGGACTCATCGCATGGTGGCTACTCACCGCTTGGACGCTGGTCTACCGCGCGGCGCGGCACGAGGACCAGCAGTCGGCATAGGCTCTCCTGAAGTGCGGAACTCCAGGGGGTTCTTGGCCGCAGATGCGTATGTAGACTCGCATTCATGCCTCACTTGCGGATCAGGGATGCGGCGGTCTTCCTAGGAGTCAGCGACGACACCGTGCGTCGGCTCATCGATTCAGATGTATTGGCCGCGTCGGTCGACGAATCGGGTCGCAAAGTCATCGACGGGCTGTCCCTGGCGCGGTACGCACGGGACAACGCCGCAGCAACACCGGAGCCGCTCGGAGTCGGCAGTTCGGCGCGCAACAGGTTTGTGGGTCTCGTGACCGAGATCAAGTCCGACGACGTCATGTCGCAGGTGGAACTGCAGTGCGGGCCCTATCGGGTTGTCTCGTTGCTGAGCACGGAGGCCGTCCGGGAGCTTGATCTGCAGCCCGGCTCGGTTGCGGTCGCCGTGATCAAGTCGACCAACGTCATCCTTGAAACGGGCAGGGGCGAATGACGCCGCCTCGGCGTTACCCGGCGGTCATCGCCGCGCTGGTCGCGATGGCTGCGTCCGGTTGCGCGAACAGCGCCAACTCGCCCACGGCAGAGATCACCGTGTTCGCAGCGGCGTCCCTGCAGAAGACCTTCACACAGTTGGGGAAGCAGTTCGAAGCGGCCAATCCGGGAACCTCCGTAGTGTTCAACTTCGGGGGGTCGTCGGATCTAGTTGCACAACTGCAGCAGGGTGCCCCCGGCGATCTGTTCGCGTCGGCCGACACCGTCACCATGGACAAGGCCGTGACCGACGCCCTGATCGCAGGCGAACCGTCGGTCTTTGCGACGAATTCGATGGAGATCGCCGTCCCACCAGGGAATCCCGCGGACGTCGACTCGTTCGCCGCACTCGCCGATCCTGACGTCACCGTGGTCGTGTGCGCACCCCAGGTGCCCTGCGGCGCCGCGACCGTGGCGATCGAGGAGAACACGGGGGTCACGCTGTCGCCGGTGAGCGAGGAGAGTTCGGTGACCGACGTGCTGGGGAAGGTCACCTCCGGTGAGGCGGATGCCGGCATCGTCTATGTCACCGACGTGAAGGCGGCTGGCGACACGGTCGAGACGATCGAGATCCCCGTGGCGGTGAACGCGACCAACCGCTACCCGATCGGGGTCCTGGCAGGAAGTGGCAGTCCGGAGCTCGCCGAGCACTTCCAGGATTTCGTGCTCGGCCCGCAGGGTCAGCAGGTACTGGCTGATGCCGGGTTCGGGGGGCCGTGACCCATGGCCACACGCGCTGCGCGACTCGACGTTCCGGGATGGCTGTTCGTGCCGGCCGTCGCCGGATCCCTGTTCATCATCCTGCCGCTGGCCGCCATGCTGACCCGCGTGGACTGGGCTGACTTCCCGGAACTGATCACCTCGCCGGGTGCCCGCACCGCCTTGCTGCTGAGCCTCAAGACGTCATCCGTCGCCACCGGGTTGTGCCTTCTGTTCGGGGTGCCGATGGCGATCGTCCTGGCCCGTACCACCTTCCGCGGTCAGGACGTGGTCCGCTCTCTTGTGCTGCTGCCGCTGGTACTCCCGCCCGTGGTGGCGGGCATCGCGCTGTTGTACACCTTCGGCCGGCGCGGCCTGTTCGGCCAGACGTTCGAAGCGTTCGGGGTTCAGATCGCCTTCTCCACGACAGCGGTGATCATGGCACAGACCTTCGTTGCCATGCCTTTCCTCGTAGTGAGCCTGGAGGGGGCACTGCGGTCCATGGGGCCGCGCTACGAGGCCGTTGCCGCCACCCTGGGGGCTCGGCCCACGACAGTCCTTCGGAGGGTCACTCTTCCGATGGTGCTACCCGCAGTGGCCTCCGGCGCCGTCCTCTCGTTCGCGCGGGCGCTCGGGGAGTTCGGCGCCACGATCACCTTCGCCGGAAGTCTGCAGGGCACCACGCGCACTCTGCCGCTCGAGATCTACCTGCAACGCGAGGTGGATGCCGACTCTGCGATCGCGCTGTCCCTGCTGCTGGTCGTCGTGGCCGCGTTGGTCATCGGTCTGGCCCGGCGTTCGGCGACGGCGACATGAGCCTGTCACTGCACGCGGTCCTGGCGGATCGCGATCTGGACGTCTCGTTGGACGTGCCCACAGGACAGACCCTTGGTCTGCTGGGGGCCAACGGTTCGGGCAAGAGCAGCGTGCTGGCCGTGCTTGCAGGACTGGTGCAACCGGATGCAGGTCAGTGCGTGCTCGACGGTGAGGTGCTCTTCGGGCCCGATGTCCGGGTCCCGCCACACCGGCGCCGAATCGGTCTGCTGACGCAGGACTCACTGCTCTTCCCGCGGATGAGTGTCATCGACAACGTGGCATTCGGCCCGCGCAGTTCGGGCTGTTCGCGCAGCGAGGCGCTCGCCGCGGCCCAACGCTGGCTCACCGAGGTTGAGGCCTCGGATCTGGCCGGGCGCAAGCCGTCGGAGTTGTCCGGGGGCCAGCAGCAGCGGGTCGGACTCGCCCGCGCGCTCGCGACGGATCCTCGCCTACTCCTGCTGGACGAACCGCTGTCCGCGACGGACGTGGAGATCGCCGCGTTGATGCGTCAGACGCTGCGCAGAGTGCTCGCCGACCGCACGGCAATCATCGTCACC
>CALFYG010000056.1 GCA_937952095.1 uncultured Micrococcales bacterium
TTCCGATCTCGATCCGGACCGCGCCGCCAATACCAGCGCCGTGGTGACGATCGCCAGCCAGAATTCGGAGCGCCGGAAGCGCCAGAGCCGCCGGAACCCATCCACGTCGATCAGTAGCAGCGCCGCATAGATCACCAATGCCCCCAGCGCGGCCTGTGGCACGACTTCCAACACCGGGCCGGCGACGAGCAGTACCACCGCGAGGAACAATGCGGCGGCGATCGAGAAGCCCTGCGATGTGGCTCCCGCCGCGCGTGCGACCGCGGAACGGCTCCCACTGGTGGACACGGGCATCCCGCGGAAGAAGCCGGCAGCCACGTTGACCAGCGCCAGCGCCCGCAACTCGGTGTTCGGCAGCAGAGGCGGATCCCCGGCCCGGTGGAAGGAGCGACCGGTCAAGGTGGCGTCCGCAAACGCCACCAGAAGCACGCCCAGTGCCCCGAGGAGCAACTCCGGGACGGCTTCGGCCGGCACGCTGGGGAGCGCGGGGGTGGGCAGACCCGCCGGGATGTCACCGAGGAGCAACACAGGCTGGTTGATCGCATTCAGCAGGGCTGCGACCGCGACTCCGAGGATCAAGGCGAGCAAGGGACCGAAGGCCTTGATCCGTGTGCGGCTGATCAGGAACAGCGCAACCAGGACGACTGCGGCAGTCACGATCGCGGGCCATTGCGGATGCGATGAGACCAGCAACCACACGTGCTCGAAGACCGTGTCCGAGTCCGGGGTGAAGGCACCGAGTACGCGGTCGATCTGGCTGTCGATCATGAGCACCGCGATGCCTGCCATGTAGCCGACCAGGATGGGGCGGGACAGCAGATCCGCGACGAAGGACAGGCGCAACAGGCTGGCCACCAGCCCAACCACCCCCACCGCGAGCGCCAGTGCTGCCGCGGCGTTGGCGGAGGTGGTGCCGCCGGCGGCGACCAATGGCACGATGACGGCGGCCGCCATCACCGCCACACTCGATTCGGGGCCGAAGCTGAGCCAGCGCGAGGTACCGAGTATGGCGTACAGCGGGATGGCGACCAGCGCCGCCCACAGACCGGTGACTGGGGACAGCCCGGCGATGATGGCGTAGGCCATGACCTGTGGCACCAGGTAGGCGGTGACCGTCAAGCCCGCGATGAGGTTGTTGCGGGAGAACGGCCGCAACTCGTCACCGAGGCCGGGTAACCACCGGCGCACTACGGATGCGGTCACCGCAACATCTTGTCGGATTTCTCAGCGGTAGTACGGATTGGCCCAACCGAGGTAGGGACCCCACTCGTTGAGGTCGTGCCAGTCGACGATCTCGACGCTGCCGCCGGGCATGTTGGTCACAACCTTGCCGTCACCGACGTAGGTGGCGATATGCCCGGCCGGGTGGGAGGTCTGCCAGAACATGTGAGCGCCCACGGGGATGTCCTTGCTACCCGGGTGCGCCACACCTGCGGACTTCGCACGGCCCCATTGGGCCAGGGCGGTCGTGGTGCGGGCAGACGCGCCGTAGGCGTCATCGGCCAAGCGCAGGCACTGGTCGGGGTATCCGCCCATCCCCTGGTTCGCCCAGGCCTTCAGCCGCGCGACGGCTTCCTTGGCGGTGTGGGCGGTCCCGAAGGTGCGCAGGCCGGCGGCGCGGGCCGCCCGTTTGGCTTCGCGGATCTCGTCCTTCTTCGCCCATGAGGCCGCCGACACGAAGTCGGTGTCCCCGGCGATCTGGATCGTGGGGGCGGAGACGGCCAACGCAGTGGCCGCGTTGGTGGCGGCCGGGGCGGTCTCGGGGGTCAGGGCGGCGACAGAGCTGGCGAACAGGGGCACAGCCACGACGCCGGCGACCAGCGACACGGTGCGCTTCACGATGTATCTCCAAAGATCGAGGTATGCGGTACACCCTCGTGATGCCCGGTACCCCTCACCCGTATAGGTGAAGTGAGTCACCGGATTCGCGTGACCCAGGACACGCCGCCAGCAGGTCCCGGGTACGCAGAAGCGGGGAGCCGGTGGTCACCGACTCCCCGCTTCGCAGGTCGTTGTTGGCTCAGCCGTAGTACGGCTCGGCCCATCCCAGGTACTTACCCCAGGAGTTCATCTTCTTCCAGTTGATCTTCTTCACAGCACCACCGGGCATGTTGGTCACGGCCTTGCCGTTGCCCACGTAGGTGGCGATGTGACCGGCCGGGTTGGAGGTCCGCCAGAACATCTGCGCCCCCATAGGAGGACGGCGGTTGCCCGGGTGGGCGTACCCCTTGCGCTTGGCGCGGTACCACTGGCTCAACGCCGTGCTCGTGCGGTTGCCCTTGGGCTGGTAGGCGTTGTCGGCCAGACGCAGGCACTGGTTGTGGTACCCGCGGGTCCCGCGCTTGGCCCACCGCTCGAGGCGGTTGGCCGCGGTGGTCGGGCTGAACCGGGTACCCCGGGTGCGCATGGAGACGCCGGCGGCGCGACTGGCACGCTTCTTGGCGGCCTTGCGCTTCTTGGCCGGGCTCTTGGTGGCCTTCACCGAGGCGATGGATGCCGTCGAGGCCACGGGGGTGGTCGCGGACGCCGGCGCGGCGGCGAAGCCCGTCATCAGGATGGGGGCGGCGACCGCTGCGGCGACGAGGGTCTTGGCGTTCATGGGTTCGAGGTCTCCTGTTTGGGAGGAAATCTGGTCACCCATGTGATCCCCGGCTGATACCCCTGCTACGCGTGACGTCGACCACGCAAAACGCGTGACGGCCGTCACAGATCCGGGCCCCCAGCGGCCAGGCATGGCGAAATTCAGCCAAGTTCGAGCGTCGTCACCCCGAAGACCGATGCCCAATCACTGGCCGGCGGCGTGCCGTAGTACATGCGCGCGCAGGTGAAAACCTCTTCCCCGCCACGTTCGTCGATCCACTCCACCCCCGCCGCGTTCACCCCTGGCACGTCGACGAAGATCTGCGAGCCCGACGGCACTTCGGCGGCCATGGCACGGAACAAGCCGTCGGCCACAGCGGTGGAATCGGCGAACAACGGGCCGACCTTGTAGCCGGTGCGGCACGGCCGGAGGACGCCGAACCCCCGCAGCCTCTCGTCGACGTGAGCGAAAGCGACATGGTCCGACTGGGCGAGCCATCCGGCGAGGAACGTCGGGCGCGGCGCTCCGAAACATGTGGCGTCCAGGTCAGGCACGCTGCCCACCGGAGCCGAGATCCGGCGCACAGACGCGGGCACCTGCTCCTGGCCACTCACGACTCGCATGCGGTGCTGGTCATGGGCGGCAGTGAAGCCGCTCGCGGCGTAGAAGCCCTCCATCGCCTTCACCGCGTCGATGGCGATCGGCGCGGCGGGGTCGAGCCGCTCGAGCAGGCGGTCTCGGCCCTGGTACCACAACTGCCGGCCCAGCCCCTGCCCCCGGAAATCCGGACGCACGATGAACAGCCCCATGTTTCCCAGCCGCCCGCCATAGTCGACGATCGCGAGGCCGGCTATCAGTTGGCCCTCGTGGTGCATGCCCAGGTACGCCTGCGGGTCGGTCTGCCAGAAGACATCGAGTTCGTCCCCGGGGTTCCACCCCTCCTGCGCCGCCCAGTCGAGAAGGGTTCCGAGCTCGGACTTCTCCAAAGCACGGATCTGGCTCATCGGGCGGTGAACGCCTTGCCCTGACTGCGCACGACGTCGATCAGGTCACCGAGCGGAAGGTTCACGTCGTACAGGTGCAGACCCCATCCCGGTGTCGGCGCGGGAGTGAGTTTCTTCGCCTTCCCGATGCCCTTGACCATCAGCACGTGGGCGCCGTTGGAGCGCACACACTTCGCCTTGTACCGGTCCTTGGGGGTCAACCAGGGCGTCTTGGCCGTCGGAGGCTTCCCGCCGTAGGTGATGCCGGCATTGATGCCGAGCAGGCCCGGGATCGGCTCCGTGCGAAGGATCGTGTCGATGCGCGACCAGCCGCCCTTGAGCGCAGCAGGGTTGGCGCAGACCGCCTCGTACTTGACGTTCGGATCGAGCGTGGTGCCGTCGGTGCGGACCCTGCCGAAGGAATTCTCCGGCGGCTTCTGATTGAACGTGGCGTAGGAGATCACACAGTTGACCTGCTTGGGCCGCGTGCACACGGGGATGTTCTGGAAGTCACCACCCACGGTTTTGCCGACCGGCACCGCCACCGAACTGCCGAGCAGCAGTGCCGAGACCATGTCCGCACGCAACGCGGGGTCGGGCTCGATCACCTCGCGGATCAGACGCTTCAGGACCCCGCTGCCCTGCGAGTGGCCGATCAGGACGTATCCGCGACCGGGGTTGGCGGCGCGGTACTCCTCGAAGGCGGCCTTGACGTCGGTGAAGCCGAGTTCCCGGTCCTCCGGCGTGGGGGTGGCCGTCCCCAGGATCGCCTTGAGAGTGATCTGCCGGTACATGGGGGCATAAACGTTGCACACCTCGCTGAACCGAGCCGCCTGGTACTTGGCGATCGTGATCTCCTGTGGATCCTTCGACCGGTTGGAGGTGACCGTGTTCTGCTCACTGACCGTCGGGTAGACGTAGAAGCAGTCGATCCCCGGCTTCTTCGCCGCCTGGGGCGTGACCACCCGGGGGGACTTCTTCTCGTACCTGATGGTCGTCTTCAAAGACCCTTTGCAGGGATTGGGGGTGGCTCCAGGCCGGCACAGCCAGATGGTGTCGGCGTGCGCCGCAGCGGGCGCCGCGAGGACACCGGTGGCCACGGCGATGGGGAGCAATAGGCGAAGCACCTTGCGCATGTCAGGAAGCCTAACCCGAGTCCGCCGAGTGTGCCGCCCAGTCACGCACCGTCGATCCGCGGATCGTAGACCACCGTGCGCGCCCGGCCCTCGCGCTTGGCCCGATACAGCGCCGCATCCGCCTGTCGCATGGCGACGTCCGGGTCCTCCCCCGGGCGTACGACCGCCACGCCGATGCTAAAAGTCACTGCGATCTGCCGATCATCGGCCGTGATCGGGACTTCCACTGCAGAGTGCAGGTTCTGGGCGATCCGCTCGGCGTCGTCGACGGAATGGATCGCCGGCAGAACGAGGACGAACTCATCGCCGCCGAAGCGGGCGAGCACATCGTTGGTCCGGATCTGCCCGCGGATCCGGCGCGCCACCGTCACGATGACCTGATCCCCCACCGCGTGACCGTTGCTGTCGTTGATCGCCTTCAGGTTGTCGAGGTCGATGAACAACACGCCCACGTTCACCCCGGTCCTCGGCGTCTGTCCGAGCACCCCCGCGATCCTCGTGACGAGTTCACGGCGGTTCAGCAACTCGGTCAGGGAGTCGTGTGTGGCCAGGAAGCGCAACTGCTCCCGGGCCTCCCGGGCCTCAGTGACATCCGCGAACTGCGACACATAGGCACTGGCCTGTCCCCGCTCGTCGTGGAGCAGTCCGATCGACTGCTCGACCAGAACCCGCTCGCCGTCGGACCGGATCATCTGGTGGTCGCGGGTGAGCGAGGGCGTCAGGCCGGCGAGGACCTGCGCGCGCAGACGACGATCGAGGTCGTCGTCGACCGGATCGAGAACGTCGTGCATCCCGTGACCCAGCAGCCAGTCCTCACTCCTGCCCAGGAGGGCACACAGAGCTGGATTGACCTCGACGAACTCCCGGTTGAGGCCGATCACCGCCATACCGGTGGGGGCCGATTCCATCGCCGTCCGGAAGCGCTGCTCACTTCGCCGCAGGGCATCCTGCGCCTCATGCTGCTCCTGGATGTCGCGAAGCCTTCCGGCGCGACCCAGCAACTCGCCGTCGGAGTCGATCAGCGGCCGCGACTCGATGTCCATCCATCGGGCGGATCCGTCTGCGGCCCGTACCCGGCCCTGGAAGTCGACGTCGTCACGGTTGTACACGCCGAGTCGCAGGTCCTGTGGGACGTCCTCGGGGCTGACGAACTCCAGAATGGACCGGCCCATCACCTTCTCCGGGTCCCAGCCCAGAACGTCGTGGACCGACGGTGAGATCCACTCCAGGTAGCCGTCCGCGGATGCCCGGAACACCACGTCGGAGGAGTTCTCGGCGAGCAGACGGTAGTGCTCCTCGCTGCGGGCCAGCGCCTCCCGCGCGTGCACACTTTCGGTGATGTCGATGACCTGGGACATGAAGTACCGGACATGTCCTTCGTCGTCGCGCACACTCGACACCGTGAGGTCTGTCCAGACCACCTCGCCGTCGGGGCGCAGGTAGCGCTTCTGCATGCGGTACGTGTCGCGCTGCCCGGAGAGAACCTCGCCCACCAGATCGAGGTCGGCGTCGAGGTCGTCGGGATGGGTGAGGTCCTGCCAGGTGCTGCTCATCAAGGTGGCTTCGTCCCGGCCGAGCAGTCCGCACAGCGCTGGATTCACACGCATGAACTGACCAAGCGGCGAGACCATCGCCATGCCGATCGCAGCGTCCATCATCGATCGGCGGAAGCGTTCCTCGGACTCGGCGAGCGCCTGCGCGGCGTCCTTCTCCGCTTGGATGTCGCGCACGGCGTCCACACCGCCGATGAGGTTCCCGTCATCGTCGAGCAGCGCCTGACCGAGCACACTCATCCAGCGCCACCGGCCGTCCGCGGTCGCGAGGCGGTACTCGACCCGTCCGGACAACTCGCCGGAGTTGATGAGCTCCTGCTGCGTACCCATGACATCAGCAAGGTCGTCGGGGTGGATGAACTCCGGCAGGCCATGCCCCAGCAACTGCTCCGGCTGCCACCCCAGAACCCGGGTCACCGACGGGCTGACCCAGGAGAGCAAGTGGTCGGCGCCGGTCTGGAACACCATCTCCGAGGCGTTCTCCGCGAGCAGCCGGAAGTGCTCGCGCGATTCGGCGATCTCCCGGGCCTGTGCCGCCCGGTCGGTGACGTCGCGGTGGGTGAAACTCACCAGCTGGTCGGCCCGCACCCCGCGCACGTCGAAGAGACGGACAACGCCGCCGGGCAGCATGACCTCCTGCTCGTCCACGGACAACGGCTGGCCGGTCAGCAGGATGTGACGGGCCCAGCCGAACACCAACTCCGCGGCCTCGCCCGGCCACACACTGCGAACACGGCTGCCGATGACCTCGTCGCGACTCTTGCGCAGGAAGTCACAGGCGGCCTGGTTGACCTGGACGTACTCGAAATCGACCACATCACCGGTCTCGTCGCGCACCGGGCTGAGCACCTGCAGAGGGTCGAGCAGCGACTCCAGCGTGCTGCGCCAGCGCATCTCCGCCTTGGCCACGGCCCGGTCGCTGCGGTAACGCTGTGTGACGTCCCACCAGGACACACCGAGTCCATCACCCACCCGGTTCGCGCTGATGTCGTAGAACCGGCGGTCCCCCTTGGGAGGGGTTGAGGGGTTCTCGAAGTCTTCGAGGATCAGTGGCTCACCGCTATCGACGGCGTGTACGAAATCGTCGAACAGGATCCCATCGCCCGTGAGCGGGTGCAGGTTCAGCAGGGTCGAGGAGAGCAACTGTTCCCGGGCGAGGCCGAAGTCGGCAACGGCCGCGGCATTCACTGCAGCGAAGCGGAAATCGACGATCCGGCCGGCCTCGTCCCGGACGCTCTCGTAGAGCACGTAGGGATCGGGGAGCGCCTCGATGTCGATCATCACAGGGGCAGCAGGCGTGCTTGATCGACGGCCGTCCGGCGCGCCGACCTGGGTCATCACCCACCTCCTGCCGATCACGGTAGTTCGACGGCCACCGGCGATTCCCGGCAAACGCCGATCGGACCCCTAGTTGAGCAGTCGCTCAAGTGCCGAGTACAGTGGAGGTGTTCCCCACAGAAGGAACCGCCGACCGGGGTGGCTCGCCCACCCGCGAAGTCCGCCCCTCTCGACGACCTCTCCACAGAAAGGTTGTCACCGCAGATGCGATCCGCTCGCAATTTCATCGATACCCAGGACCTCGGCCCGGACACGATCCGCGCCCAGATGGACCTCATCCGCCTCCTGAAGCAGGCGGACAAGCAGAACGCCTGCCCCCGACTGCTCGAAGGTGCCTCCCTGGGCATGATCTTCGAGGAGGCCTCCACCCGGACCCGCGTGTCCTTCGAGGTCGCGATGACCAAACTCGGCGGCCACGCCTTGTATCTCAAGCCCGGTGAGATCCACCTCGGGGCCAAGGAGAACATCAAGGACACCGCCCAGGTCCTGTCCCGCATGGTCGACGCGGTCGAGATCCGCGCTTTCAAGCATGCGACGGTCACCGACTTCGCCGAACACGCTGAGGTCCCCGTCATCAACGGGCTGACCGACTACAACCACCCCACCCAGGCCGTGTGCGACGTCTTCACCATGACCGAGCACACCGACAAGCCCTTCTCCGACGTGACTGTTGTGTTCGTCGGCGACGCCACCAACGTGTGCACCTCCACCGCGCAGATCGTGACGATGCTCGGCGGCACGTTCATCCACGCGCGGCCCGAGCAATACGGGATCAAGGCCCAGTGGCCGACCGTGCTCGACGAGATCGCCAAGAACGAGGAACTGTACGGCGGTCGCTACTTCGAGACCGAAGCCGTCGAGGACGCGGTGGTCAACGCGGACTTCATCTACACGGACCTGTGGTGGTGGTTCGGCCAGGAGGATGAGATCCCCGACCGCGTGAAGGCCTTCAAGCCGCGCTACCAGGTGAACGCCGAGCTGCTCGCCCGGGCACCGGCCCATGCCAAGTTCATGCACTGCCTGCCCGCATCCCGCGGCGTCGAAGCGACCGACGAGGTCATGGACAGCCCGCAGTCGATCATCTACGACCAGAGCGAGAACCGGCTGCACACAGAGAAGGGCTTGCTGGCCTGGTACATCACACCTCGCCTCGAGCACCCGACCCCGGCCCTGCGGGCCTACCACGAGGGGCGCATCGAGTCGTTCCTCCACGATGCAGTGATGGTCTGAGGGTGTCGACGATGAGTACTCAAGAAGCCGCGCCACGCGCGCTGCGCATGTTCGACATGATCCTCTTCAGTGTCTGCGCGATCCTGCTGCTGAGCCAGGTCACGCTGACCGCCCAGATCGGGCCGTCCGCGGTCGTCTGGACGGTCCTGATGATCGCCCTGTTCTTCGTGCCCTACGGGCTGATGACCGCGGAGTTGGGCTCGACCTACCCCGATACAGGTGGCATCTACTCCTGGATCGTGCGCGCCTTCGGCAACCGCTGGGGCACGCGGGTCTCCTGGTGGTACTGGCTCAACGTGGCACTCTGGGTGCCCTCGGTCTACCTGATGTTCTCCGTGGTCCTGTCCGACATGTTCTTCCCCGACCTCGGATTCTGGCCACAGGTCGGCATCGCCCTGGTGTTGATCGCGATCAACTGGCTGGTCAATGTGCTGACCCTGGACACCGGCAAATGGGTGTCCAACCTTGGCGCGATGATCACCGTCGGGGTGATCCTGCTGATCGGCGTCGCCGGACTGGTGGCGTGGAACGGCGACGGCTCGGCCACATCGTTCGAATGGACCAGCGCGTCGATGATCCCGACAGCCGCCACGATGGCACTGGCGCTGCCGATCATCATCTACAACTTCCTCGGCTTCGAGTTGATGAGCAGCGCGTCCAACGAGATGCGCAACCCTCGCAGGGACGTGCCTCGGACGATCATCATCGCCGGCGTTCTCATCGGCGCCTTCTACCTCATCTCGACCATCGGGATGCAGGTGGTGATCCCAGCCGAGGAGATCTCGGAGACCAGCGGCCTGCTGGATGTGCTGACCGCGGTGTTCGGTACCGGTGTCTTCACGACTGTTGTGGGCGTCGGCATCCTGTACGCGTTCTTCGCGGCCCTGATCCCCTGGACGATCGGCGCGAACCGTGCCGCGGCCGAAGCTGCGGAGCAGGGTGACCTGCCGCCGGTGTTCAAGAAGATGAGCGCGAAGCGCCGCACCCCGGTGGGAGCTGCAGGATTCACCGCTCTTGTGAGTGCGACCATCACGCTGGTCTACGGTGTGCTGTTCTCGCTCACGAACGGCGACATCGATGCGCTGTTCTGGAGCCTGTTCGCCTTCTCGTCGATCGTCTTCCTGCTGCCGTACGTGGCGATGTCACTGGCCTTCCTGCGGCTTCGTGCGCAGGATCCGGATGCGCACCGTCCGTATCGCGTTCCCGGCGGCGTCGTCGGGGCATGGACCTCGGTCCTGCTGGTCGTGGTGCTGCTGGTCGCTGCCGTGTTCTTCTTCGTGTGGAACCCGTGGGCCGAGTTCGACGCCACGACCACCTGGTTGATCCTGGGCGGCCTGGCAGCCACGTTCATCGCGCAGGAGGTTCTGGTGCGGCGTTCCACCCACTGGAAGAGGACTTCCGAACACCCGGAGTTGTCCGCACAGGTGGACCTGGAGGGCATCGCGCCGGACAGCCCCGCGGGCATCGAGCGTGAGTACGAGTCCCACGGAGGTGAACGGTCATGACGAACGTCCTGACGAGCACCCCCAAGGCCGATGGATTCCGGATGCCTGCCGAGTGGGAACGGCAGTGCAACTGCTGGATGGTCTGGCCTGAGCGCCCCGACAACTGGCGCCTCGGCGCGAAGCCCGCACAGGAGGCGTTCAGCAAGGTGGCTGAGGCGATCTGCGACCACGAGCCGCTGACCATGGTCGTCTCCGGGGGCCAGTACCTCAACGCCCGGGAACACCTGCCCGCGCAGGTTCGGGAGGTGGAGATGACCACCGACGACTCCTGGATGCGGGACACCGGGCCGACCTTCGTCATCAACGACGCCGGCGAACTGCGCGGGGTCGACTGGCGGTTCAACGCCTGGGGCGGACTCGAAGGTGGCCTGTACTTCCCCTGGGACCACGACGACTTGGTCGCACGCAAGGTCCTGGAGATGGAGGGCGTGCCGATGTACCGGGCCGACTTCGTCCTCGAGGGCGGGTCGATCGACGTGGATGGGCAGGGCACCGTGCTGACGACGGAGGAATGCCTGCTCAACCACAACCGCAATCCGGAGCTGACCCGCGAAGAGATCGAGCGCAACCTGTGCGAGTACCTCGGCGCGGACAAGGTCATCTGGCTCCCCCGAGGTGTGTACCTCGACGAGACCGACGGCCACGTGGACAACTTCGCGCGCTTCGCGGCGCCGGGGGTCGTCATGCTGACCTGGACCGATGACCGCGACGATCCGCAGTGGGAGATCAGCAACGAGGCGCTTCAGGTTCTCGAGAACACCACCGACGCCCGCGGTCGGACGTTGGAGGTCGTGAAGCTGCACCAGCCCGGCCCGATCTACATCACCGCGGACGAAGCCGCCGGGGTGGACCACATCCCCGGGGTGCAGCCCCGCGTCGAGGGGGAACGCCTCGCGGGTTCGTACGTGAACTCCTTCATCGGCAACGGCGTCGTTGTGCTGCCGGTGTTCGACGACGTCCATGACGAGGACGCCATTCTCACGTACAAACGGCTCTTCCCGGATCGGGAGATCGTCACCGTGCCCGGCCGTGAGATCCTCCTCGGGGGTGGCAACGTCCACTGCATCACCCAACAGGAGCCCAGCGGAGTCCGATGAGCAACCAGGTGCACATGTCCGCCAGCGATCGGCGCGAGGCGCTGATCGCTGCGGCTGTGCGCGCCATCCGGAACAACGGCATGCTCGAGTCGAGCACCCGTACCGTGTCGGCAGAGGCCGGCGTCAGCACGGGCCTGATGCACCACTATTTCGACAGCTACGACGACCTCATGGCCGCAGCGTTCGAACGGGTCGCCGCGGAGGACCTGCAACGCGCACAGGAACTGGTGGATTCCCTGCCCACTGCGACCGAAAGACTCGACGCGATCGTCTCTGAGTTCCAGCCCGCGCGCGACGCCTGGCAGTTCCAGTGGTGGATGGACGCGTGGAGCAGTTCGGCCCGCCACCCGGCGGTGCGCGACATCGCCGCCAAACTCAACAGCGGGTGGCAGGGCCTGCTGGAGCAGATCCTGCGGGACGGCAACGAGAGCGGGGAGTTCGTGTGCGCTGATCCGCGGGCTTCCGCGTGGCGCCTTCTGGCTCTGCTGGACGGGCTCACCATCCAGGTCGTGGCCCAGACCGACGGCCCCGGCCGCGAGGACGTCGAACGCTGGTCGCACCACATGGCGCGGGTCGAGACCGGACGCGCCTGAGGGTGGCGAGCCGGCGTTGAGTGCGCCCGGAATTTGGTGTCCCTAGGTCGTGTTTGGTACTGGTGTTTGTCGTACATGTGTTCTATGGTTGGGGTAGTGGGAAACGGGGTGATTGATGGCGGTGTTCGAGGTGTCGCGGCAGGTGAAACGCCGTTGCGCGCTGGCCGCCGAACTGCCCACCGAGCATCCTCGGGTGCTGGATGAGATCGACGCGCTGATCGATCAGATCCCGGATCCGCAGAGTCTGTACGCCGAAGCCCGCGCCGGATCCCTGCAGGCCCTTGCCAGGTTGCGCAACCGCCTCGACGCAGCGATCACCGAACTCGCTGGCTGCGCTGATGAGTTCGCCGATTCGAAGGTGTTGGGTGCCGGGACGACCGGGATGCTGGTCGCGGTGGCCACCGGCGCGAACCCGGCGGCCGGGTCGGCGACGGTGTCCCGGGGCAACGCCCTGCAACACCTGCCGCAGGTGGCCGCCTCATTCGCCGCTGGGCGGATGTCGACCGCGCATGTCGCGGTGATCACCGCCGAAGCCCCGAAGATCACCCACTTCTCACTGATCGAGGCGCAGGTGGTCACGATCGCGCAGACCGTGGAACCGGCCGAGCTGCGCCGGATCCTGGGGATCCTGGCCGATCAGTGCCGGCCAGAGGCCCGCGACCACACCGCCGAAGACCTGCACGCCAAACGCTCGGTGTCACTGTCGGAAACCCCCAACGGCATGTTCCGCCTCGACGGCTACCTCGACCCGACCGCCGGCGCCGCGTTGCGTGAGGCGTTGAACACCCTGATGGGCCGCACCGGCCGCGAAGACACCCGCACCGCCAAGCAGCGGCGTGCGGATGCCCTGACCGATCTGACCACCGCCGGGACCGCCAACAAGAACCCGCTCGGGGTCTCCCAAGTCTCCGTACTCGTCGAGCTGGAGGACCTGTCCAGTGACGGGGCGGTGCTGGAGGAGGACGAGTCGGCGTTGGGCACCCGGATGATGGACCTGCTCACTTGCACCGCCATCGTGTCGGTGATCCTCGGTACCCGCCGCAAAGGCGTGTTCGTCCCCCTGGCCCTGGCCCGGGGTAAGCGCACCGCCAACCACCACCAATGGCGCGCGTTGATCGCCCGCGACCGCGGCTGCATCCGCTGCGGACGCGCCCCCAGATACTGCCAAGCCCACCACATCCACCACTGGCGCCACGGCGGCACCACCGACCTGAACAATTTGGTCCTGCTGTGCAACCGATGCCACCACGACCTCCACCACGGCCACTACACCATCACCATGGACCACGGCATCCCCCACATCACACCCACCACCGACAGATCACCACCACTCACCG
>CALFYG010000057.1 GCA_937952095.1 uncultured Micrococcales bacterium
GGTGCAGCCACCGCATGTCGTATTTGCGCCGCACGAACTCGTCCGCGAGGTAGTCCAGCAGCGCGGGGTTGGACGGCGGGTTGCCGCGGTTGAAGTCGTCCGGCGGATCCACGATGCCCTTCCCCAGGTAGTGCGCCCACACCCGATTGACGTAGGCCCGCGCGAAGTAGGTGAGCACGGGGGCCACGACCACCAGCGTCGCGACGCGACACGGGTTGAGCTGTTCCTGCAGCCGCTGGTCGACCTGTAACGCCTCACTCTGAACCGAGATAGTGCGCAGGCCGTAGAACTGGTAGGCCTCGAAGGCTGCGGGGTTGGCCTTCGACATGGCGGTGCCCAAGGTCTGTGCCATCGTCGAGATGTTCACCGGGTCGAACCAGATGTACGGATCCTTGACCTCGACGTCGCGGGGACTGCCGATCCGGCTCACGTCCTCGCTGAGGTCGACCACCCGGTCGGCGGGCAAGGTGGCCGCGGCGGCGTCGACTTCCGCATCGATCCCGGGGACGTAGGCGAAGAGATCGGCATCGGTGCCGGCCACTTCAGAGGGGCCGACCGACTCCACCTCCACGGCGTCACCACCGATCTTTTCGGCCAGCCAGAACGAGGGGAAGTCAGCGGTCGCCACGGTGACGGCCGGTGGAATGCCGGCGGAGGCGGTGGGGTCGCCACCCTCCACAACCCCACGCGTACAGCCGGCGAGGGCGAGAACCGACAGCCCGGCCGCCGCGAGTCTGCGTGGGCTCATCCGCGTCCGGTGGCGCGCATCGCGGCCGCGCCGAACACGAGCACGACCACGATCAGCCGCATGACCTTCGAACCTGTCGGGAGTACCGGCCAGGACAGTGCGATCAGCCAGAGCAGGAACAGTCCGAGGATCACCAGGAAGACGCTGCCGATCGCGCCGGGCAGCAGCAGGCCCGCCACCAGGAATGCGGCCAGGCCGATCACCACAAGTGGGCGGGGCACACGATTCAGCGCCTGCAACGGTCCGCGGCTGAGGTCTTCGAACTGCTTGCGGCCGCCGGGATTGTTCTGCGGGCGGTTGGTGCTCATGCCCCTATGGTGGCTGCCACCGTCTGCCTACACACAAGGTGGGGTCGGCCAGTGCGGTGGGGCTGGTCGCCGCCGCAGCGGACATTTCCGGTTGGGGCGACCGTCGAACCCGTCGTCGCGAACCGCAATTGGTCGCCCTCGCGCCTGAAATACAGCATATGTCGGATTGCTGCGGACACATCTGGTTGGCGGTCGGCCGTCCCCGACCAGATGTGTCCGCAGACAACGAGGGCGCTGCGGCAGGGCTCGCACTGTCGCCTCGGTACCCTGGAATGCGTGCCTATTGATCGAGTCGATGCCGTCGTCAACCTGAGCAAGCGCCGCGGGTTCGTGTTCCCGTCCTCCGAGATCTACGGAGGCACCCGTTCGGCCTGGGATTACGGCCCCCTCGGCGTCGAGCTCAAGGAGAACATCCGACGCCAGTGGTGGCAGTCGGTGGTCCGCGGCCGTGACGATGTCGTGGGCCTGGACTCCTCGGTGATCCTCGCTCCGCAGGTGTGGGTCGCGTCGGGACACACCGAGGCGTTCGTCGATCCGCTGACCGAGTGCAAGAAATGCCACAAGCGCTGGCGGGCAGACCAACTGATCGAGGCCTACGAGGAGAAGCACGGGCACCCGCCGGAGAACGGCCTTGCCGACATCGTGTGCACCAACTGCGGCACGCGCGGGGAGTTCACCGAACCCCGCGACTTCAACGGCATGTTGCGCACCATGGTCGGACCTGTGCAGGATGCCGGCGCAGAGCACTTCCTGCGTCCCGAGACCGCCCAGGGCATCTTCGTCAACTACCTCAATGTCATGAACGCCGCCCGCCGCAAGCCGCCCTTCGGGATCGGGCAGACCGGAAAGTCGTTCCGCAACGAGATCACGCCTGGCAACTTCATCTTCCGCACCCGGGAGTTCGAGCAGATGGAGATGGAGTTCTTCGTCAAGCCGGGTACGGACGAGGAATGGCACGAGTACTGGCTGCAGAACCGGTGGGACTGGTACACCGACCTCGGTATCAATCCGGACAACCTGCGCTTCTTCGAGCACCCGCAGGAGAAGTTGTCGCATTACTCCAAGCGCACCGTGGACATCGAGTACCGGTTCCAGTTCGCGGGGTCCGAATGGGCAGAGCTCGAGGGCATCGCGAATCGCACCGACTTCGACCTCAAGACCCACTCGGAGCACTCCGGCACCGACCTGTCCTACTTCGATCAGGCGACAGGGGAGCGCTGGGTGCCGTTCGTCATCGAACCCGCAGCCGGGCTCACGCGCTGCGTGTTGGCCTTCCTGCTCGACGCCTATGCGGAGGATGAGGCGCCCAATACGAAGGGTGGGGTGGACAAGCGCACGGTGCTGCGTTTCGATCCTCGCCTCGCGCCGGTCAAGGCCGCGGTCCTGCCCTTGAGTCGTAACGAGGCCCTCTCTCCGAAGGCCCGAGACCTTGCGGCGCAATTGCGCAAGCGCTGGAACGTGGACTTCGACGATGCCGGGCAGATCGGACGCCGCTACCGCCGACAGGACGAGATCGGCACTCCGTTCTGCGTCACGGTGGACTTCGACACGCTCGAGGACAACGCGGTGACCGTCCGGGAGCGCGACACGATGGCGCAGGAGCGCATCGGTATCGACGCGGTCGAGTCCTGGCTGGCGCAGCGTCTGCCGGCGTGCTGAGTCCGCTGCGGATCGGCGGGACGGAACTGCCGGTTCCGGTGGTGCTCGCCCCGATGGCCGGGGTCACCAACCGTGCCTTCCGGCGGATGTGTCGGGAGTACGGGGCAGGGCTGTACGTCAGCGAAATGGTGACGTCACGTGCCCTGGTGGAGCGCAACGCGGAGACCCTTGCGATGTGCGCGTTCGGTGACGAGGAGTCGCCGCGCTCGATCCAGTTGTACGGCGTCGATCCCGACGTCATGGGCAGGGCCGTGCGCATGGTCGCCGACGACGACATGGCTGATCACATCGACCTCAACATGGGATGTCCGGTGCCCAAGGTCACGCGCAAGGGTGGGGGAGCGGCGCTGCCCTGGAAGCTCGACCTGTTCCGATCCATCGTGCGAGCGGCCGTGCGCAACGCCGACGGCCGGCCGGTGACCGTCAAGATGCGCAAAGGGATCGACGACGAGCACCTCACATACCGTGATGCGGCGCGGATCGCTGCGGACGAGGGCGTGGAGTGGGTCGCACTTCACGCACGTACTGCGCAGCAGATGTATTCCGGACAGGCCGACTGGGAGGCGATCGGGAACCTGGTCCAGGATCTCTATCCGCTGCCAGTGCTGGGCAACGGGGACATCTGGACCGCCCAGGACGCCGTCGACATGATGCAGGCGACCGGCTGCGCAGGCGTGGTCATCGGTCGGGGGTGCCTGGGACGTCCGTGGCTGTTCGGCCAACTCGCGCACCGACTCGGTGACGGGTCGCCGGTACCGGACCCCACGGTGGCGCAGGTGTGCGCGGTGCTGCGGGAGCACGCCGGGCTGCTGGTGGAGACCTTCGGTGAGCACAAGGGGTGCCAGGAGATCCGCAAGCACATCGCCTGGTACTTCAAGGGCTACGCGGTGCGTCAGCATCTGCGCCTCGAGTTGGCGCATGTGAGCACGCTGGCCGAACTCGACGATCTGCTCGAGATGGTCGCCGAACGTGATCCTGAGCAGGTGCCGCCGGTCGAGGTGCTGTCCGCACCACGCGGACGCACCTCACGACTCAAGCGCGTGGCACTGCCGGAGGGATGGCTCGACAGCCGTGAGGTGACCGCCGGACAGGAGGAATCGGTGCGTCAGGCCGAGTTGTCCGTCAGCGGCGGGTGACTTTGTCCACAGCCGACCCGACTCGTACACAATCCTGAGGTCGTTTGTCCGACATGTCTGTCAGACTTGTGTCTATGTCCGCTCCCACCATGCCCCGCGCTGCTGTGCGCGCGCGCTCGGGAGCGTCGACGTCCAAGAAGTCCCGCTTTGTCGGTTTCCTCGTCACGCTCATGTTGCTCGCCCTCGTGGCCGTGGTCCTGCTCCCGGTCTATGCGGGGTGGCGGGTGGTCAATGCGGGGAATGTGGACGACCGGCGTGCGACCGACGCGATCGTGGTCCTCGGCGCAGCCCAGTACAACGGCAAGCCATCGCCGGTGCTCGCCGCACGACTCGATCATGCGAAGGTGCTCTACAACCAGGCGGTCGCCCCGCGCATCGTGACGGTCGGCGGGAAGCAGCCCGGGGACCGCTTCACCGAGGCCGGTGCCGGGCTCTCGTATCTCACCCGGCATGGCGTCCCGGCCGCTGATGTGTCCCCGGTCGCCTCGGGCAGGGACACCAAGCAGAGCCTCATCGCGGTGGCCAAGATGGCCAAACGTGAAGGGTGGCGCAGCGTCACGTTGGTGTCCGACCCGGCGCACATGGCCCGCGTCGAGGCGATCGCCGACCATCTCGGCTTCGAGACCCATCTGAGCCCCACCCGTAAGGGCGACGGGACCGCATTGACCGGCGAGTACGTCACCCGGGAGACCGCCGGCCTGCTCGCCTTCACCCTCGTCCAGCAGTGGGACACTCCCGCGCCGCTGAACTGACATGGCCTACGGTTCCGAGGCGCACGCGCGGTTCGTGCCCGAACCCGCGTATCCAGGACGCAGTGATTTCGCCCGAGATCGGGCCCGGGTGCTGCACAGTGCCGCGCTGCGCCGGTTGGCGGCCAAGACACAGGTCCAGATGGCCGGCCAGGACGACTTCCCACGGACGCGGCTGACCCACACGTTGGAGGTCGCCCAGATCAGCCGGGAACTCGGCGCGTCCCTGGGGGTCGACCCCGACATCGTCGACACCGCCGGCTTGGCCCACGATCTCGGTCACCCGCCGTTCGGGCACAACGGGGAAGCCGCCCTCGACGCGCTGAGCGCCGACATCGGCGGGTTCGAGGGCAATGCGCAGAGTTTCCGGGTGCTCACCCGACTGGAGTTCAAGGTCTTCGCGCCGTCCCGCAGCGTCGGGCTCAATCTCACCCGAGCGGGGCTTGACTCGGTGATCAAGTACCCCTGGCCCCGCCGTGGTGGGACCAGCAAGTACAACGTCTACCCCGAGGACCTGGAGATCTACGACTGGGTGCGCGACGGTGCGCCACATGACATCCGTTGCTTCGAAGCGCAGATCATGGACTTCGCCGATGACGTCGCCTACTGCGTGCACGACCTGGAGGACGCCATCGTGTCGGGGGCCTTCGAACCTGACACATTGACCCGGCCGTCCGTGGCCAAGGACGTGATCTGGGCTGCGCAGGATCTCTACGCACATGAGGTGTCCAGCGAGGCCCTGGCCAGCGCGCTCGCGCGGGTGGCTGCGCTGGAGATCTGGCCCCAGCACCACGACGGGTCGGCCCGGAGTCTGGCGCGCTTGAAGAACATGACGTCCTCGCTGATCCGCAGGTTCTGCACCGCGGCCCTTGAGGCCACCCAGGGGGAGTTCGGTGAGGGTCCGCTGGCGCGCTACGACGCCGCCCTCGTGGTGCCGCAGGAGACGTTGGCCGAGGTGGCTGTGCTCAAGGCCATCACGTACGTCCATGTGATGAGCGGGAACGACTCGCGCTACGCCTGGGAGCAGGAGATCATCAACGACGTTGTCGCCGGACTGCTCACCGGGCACCGGCCGCTGCAACCGCCGTTCCAACAGGCATGGGACGCCAGCGACGACCCTGCGGTGCGGTTGCGTGTTGTCGTCGACCAAGTGGCGTCGTTGACCGACCTGTCCATCATGCGCTGGCACCAGGATCTGGTCTGACGAGCGCGACGGTATGTCGATGGACTCACGGCGCACCGTTGTGGACAATCGCGCTGCGCCCGCGGGCACGCGACGTACGATCGGTGAGTGGCGCGGATACTCCCGGAAGACATCGCAGCGGTCCGTGACCGTGCCCGCATCGACGAGGTGATCTCCGAGCAGGTCACCCTCAAGCCGGCGGGGGGCGGGTCACTGAAGGGCCTGTGCCCATTCCACGACGAGCGCAGCCCGTCGTTCCACGTGACGCCGGCCAAGGGTCTGTACCACTGCTTCGGCTGTCAGGCCGGTGGTGACGTCATCGATTTCGTGATGAAGACGGACATGGTCACCTTCAGCGAGGCGGTCGAGAAGCTGGCGGCCCGCTTCGGGGTGACCCTGCGGTACACCGAGGGCGGACCTGCTCGGGGTGCGCAGCAGGGGCAACGCACGCGTCTCATCGAGGCGAACACCACTGCTGCCGCGTTCTTCGAACACAACCTGACGGCTCCCGAGGCGGAGCCCGCGCGGCAGTTCCTGACCGAGCGCGGCCTCGTGACCGACGCTGAACGGTTCGGGGTCGGGTTCGCGCTGGCGGGCTGGGACAACCTGGTCAAGCACCTGCGGGGGAAGGGCTTCACCGACAACGAGATGATCACTGCGGGGCTGGCACTGCGAGGAAACCGCGGTCCGTACGACCGGTTCCGCGGGCGCATCATCTGGCCGATCCGGGATCTGTCGGGTGAGGTGGTCGGTTTCGGCGCCCGGCGGATCATGCCCGACGACGACGGGCCGAAGTACCTGAACACCCCGGAGACGCCGGTGTACCACAAGTCACAGGTCCTGTACGGCGTCGACCTGGCGCGCAAGCAGATCGCCCGCAGCCAGCAAGTGGTGATCGTCGAGGGGTACACCGACGTGATGGCCTGCCACCTCGCCGGCGTCGACACGGCGGTCGCCACCTGTGGGACCGCTTTCGGGGAGGACCACGTCAAGGTCCTGCGCAGACTCCTGCTCGATCAGGATGAACACCGCGGTGAGGTGATCTTCACGTTCGACTCCGACGAGGCCGGCCGGAAGGCCGCGCTGCGCGCTTTCGATGTCGACCAGAAGTTCGTCGGTCAGACGTTCGTGGCGGTCACTGGAGACG
>CALFYG010000058.1 GCA_937952095.1 uncultured Micrococcales bacterium
CTTCATGGTTCTCCGCCTTGGCCGAAACTTCAAGTGCCGAAGCGAGCCTCTCCTCAGGACATGCCGAGGTAGCGTCCCGGCCGGTGGTTGATCGCGAGGATCATATTGACCACCACCGCGCCCAGCACGGAAAGTGCGAGCCCCTGCGGCTTCAGAACGAAGAGCGAGGCGGCAAGGATCGCCAGATCGAGCCCGAGCTGGAAATAGCCGGCGCGGAGGCCCCAGCGCTCCTGAAGGAACATCGCGAGAATGTTGATGCCGCCGAGCGCGGTGCGATGGCGGAACAGCATCAGCAGGCCGGTACCCATCAGCCCGCCGCCGATCACGGTCGCGAAAACCGGATCGAGGCGGGCGATATCCACCCACGCCGGCATGAACCGTGTGAACAGCGCGACGAGGCTGACGGCGAGGAAGGTGCGCAATGCGAAATGCCAGCCCATGCGCCGGATCGCCAGCACATAGAACGGCAGGTTGACCACCGAGAACACCAGCCAGAAGCCCGCGCCCGTCGCGTGGTGGATCAGCAGGGCAAGCCCCGCTGTTCCGCCCGTGACGAGCAGCGCTTTCGTGTAGAGGGCGACCCCGAAGGCGACGAAAAGCGTCGCCATGATGATCGCCAGCAGATCCTCGTAGAGGGCGTGCCGGATTACCGGCGCGCCGTCGTCCGCCGCGCTCATCAGGTGAGGCCGCCGAGGCTGATGTACTTGATGTCGAGGTAGTCATCGAGGCCGTAGTGCGAGCCTTCGCGGCCGACACCGCTCTCCTTCACGCCGCCGAATGGCGCGACCTCGGTGGTGATCAGGCCCTCGTTGACGCCGACCATGCCGTATTTCAGCGCCTCGGAGACGCGGAAGGCGCGGGCGAGATCCTTCGAGTAGAAATAGGCCGCGAGGCCGTATTCGGTGGCGTTCGCCCAGCCGACGACTTCCTCCTCCGTCTCGAACCGGAAGAGCGGCGAGAGCGGGCCGAAGGTTTCCTCCGTGGCGACGCGCATCGCCTGCGTGACGCCGGTCACCACCGTCGGCTCGAAGAAGGTGCCGCCGAGCGCATGGCGCTTGCCGCCGGCGAGGATGCTGGCGCCCTTGGAGACGGCATCGGCGAGGTGGCTCTCCACCTTCGCGAGCGCGCGGGCGTCGATCAGCGGGCCGATCTGCACGCCGTTCTCGAAGCCGTTGCCGACCTTCACCTTCGCGACTTCCGCCGCGAGCTTTTCCGCGAAGGCATCGTAGATGCCGGCCTGCACATAGAAGCGGTTGGTGCAGACGCAGGTCTGCCCGGCATTGCGGTATTTCGCCATCATCGCCCCGGCAACCGCGCGATCGAGATCGGCGTCGTCGAAGACGATGAAGGGCGCATTGCCGCCCAGTTCCATCGAGATGCGCTTCATCGTCGCGGCGCTCTGCGTGGCCAGCAGCTTGCCCACCGGGGTCGAGCCGGTGAAGTGGATCCCGGCCAGGTCCGGGTCGTACAGTGCGACGTCGGACACGGCGATGCCGTCGCCGGTCACCATGTTGATGACGCCCGGCGGCAGGCCCGCCTCCTCGAGCAGTTGCATGAGGTAGTGCGCAGCGAACTGCTGCGTGGGCGCCGGCTTCCACACCACGACGTTGCCCATCAGTGCGGGCGCGGTGGGCAGGTTGCCCGCAATGGCCGTGAAGTTGAACGGGGTGATGGCGTAGACGAACCCCTCGAGCGGGCGGTGATCGGTCTGGTTCCACACCCCTGGACTGGACCGGGGCTGCTCGCGCAGGATCTCGTCGGCGAACAGCACGTTGAAGCGCCAGAAGTCGATGAGTTCGCAGGCCGAGTCGATCTCGGCCTGGAAGGCGGTCTTGGACTGCCCCAGCATCGTCGCGGCGTTGAGGGTGTCGCGCCAGGGGCCTGCCAGCAGATCGGCGGCCTTCAGGAAGATGGCCGCGCGGTCGTCGTAGGACATCGCGCGCCAGGCCGGGGCCGCAGCCTTGGCGGCGGCGACAGCGGCTGCCGCGTCCTTGCGGGTGGCGTTCTTCGTGACGCCGAGGGTGCTGGCGTGCGCATGCGGCTGCACGACCTTTATCCGCGAGCCGCCACCCATCGTCCATTGGCCGTCGATGTACATCGGGAGGTCGATCGTGCCCTGGGTCCCCATCTGGGCCAGGCGGGCCTGCAGTGAGACGCGATGCGGCGAGCCGGGCTCGTAGAGGCGGTTCGGCTCGTTCTCGATCGAGGGGATCTTCGTGACAGCATCCATGACGCCGATCCTTCCATCACTTGCCCGATCGTGGCGAGTTACTGCAGATGTGGGATCTCCTCGATCGCGTACCACTCGAGGTCGTCGACGAAAAGGGCCGCCCAGTCCGCAACCGGCACGTCCGCAGTCGTGGTCATCGAGGTCACAGCACCGGCCACGGGAGCGGCCACCTCACCGGGCAGGTCCACGGCCAGTGTCGCCCGGCGGTGGCCCGAGGTCATCGCCGCGACCGTCGAGATCTCCTCGGCGGCTTTCGTGGCCAGGAACTCCAGCTCCTCGTCGTCGGCGTCGGGGTACTGCGCGCGCAGGGCGCGGGTGACGGCGTTGATGCGGGTGCCCGCAGGGACCAGGCCGGACTCGTACCAGCCGACCACCTCGGGCAGCGTGCTGGGAACGTAGGCGCGGATCAACTGACGTCGGCCAGGTGGTCCGGGCCGACCCGGTCGGGGTCGCGCAGGGCCTCCACAGAGGTCCGCAGGGACGTCTCCAGCACGGCCAGCCGGCGGCTGTTGTCCATCACGTTGGCGCCCATCGCCTCGAGGTCCTCCGGTCCGGGCCCGAGGATCGTCACATCGGCCCCGCCGGCGCGCAGTTTCCCGACCTCTGTGACGCAGCGCTTGGTCACCTGGGCCCGCCAGCGGCGCTCGACCCTGCCCAGCACGGTGTCGGGCTGATCCATCGCGAAGGACAACATCGGTGCCAGCACGTACACCTCGTCGAGGTCGAGTCCGGCCAGCAGGTCCGCCGAGGTCGCCGACCACGCACCGCCGTCGATGTAGGTGCGCCCGTCGATGGTCACCGGCCGGAACCACCCGGGGATCGCACAACTGGCCATCACCGCGTCGGACAGAGGGACCTGCGGGGCGTTCTCATGCCCGAACGCCACGCGCCGACCGCTCTCGTAGTCCAGGGCGACGATCCACACGTTGTCGTGCGGGGACCACTCGCCGTACGGGGTGAAGGCCTCCACCAGGTGCCCCACGCGGTCCAGGGAGCCCTTGCCAGCCGGCATGAACGCGGCGAGCACGGCAGTGGGCGGCATCTTGCGGGCCCGGCCGGCCAGGGACCGACGGATCAACTTGCCGCTGCCCGGGCCGAGCAGGCGCGGGATCGAGGGGCGATGTCCACCCGTGGCCTTCTCGTAGTCCCACGAGTACCCGGCCAGCGGACCGTCGACGATGGACTTGCCGCGCTGGTGGTCGATGAGTTGTTCGACGCTGACCCCGGCTCCGAGCAACGACGAGAGCACGGACCCGGCCGAGGTTCCGACGATGTACTCGGCGGTGCGGGGATCGAAGCCGTGGATCTCCTCCACGGCCTTGAGCGCGCCCACCATCCACGCCGCTCCGAGGATGCCGCCGCCCCCGAGAACCAGGCCCCGGCGGGGGGCCACGGACTCAGCGCTCATGATCGCTTCTGCCCTCCTGTTCGGTCTTCACACTGCAGCGTCCGGTCACGAAGCAGTGCCCGGGCTGACGCTAACCCCTTCTCACCCTTTTTGCGCGGTTACGCGTCCGTCGTGTCGTATCCAGCAGCTCGTCCATCGCCTCGGACAGGCACGCCGTGAGGACATCGACGTCGTCCATCGCATCGCGGTCCGCGTTGAGCCCGAAGAACACACCACCGTTGTACGAGGTCAGTCCGATGGTCAGCGCCATCCCCTTCACCAGCGGCAGCACGGGATATGCGCCGAGCAGTTCGGCACCGGCGACGTACAGCGGCGTCTGCGGTCCCGGCACATTGGTGATCACGACGTTGGCGACCCGCCGGGACAGATCGCCGGCCACGCGCGCACCCATGGCGTGCAGGGTCGGCGGCGCGAAGCCGGTCAGCGCCACCAGCGTCTGCGCGCCCACCATGTGTCCGCTGGCCGAGTACTGGGCCATTTCGAAACTGATGCGGGTGAGCCGCACGACGGGATCCGGCTCACCCGTGGGCAGGTCGACGACGAAGGCCTCGACCTCGTTCCCGGGCCGTCGGGCCCCGATGTCCTGCACACTCACCGGCACCATCGCGCGAATGGTGTGGCGGGTTCCGACGGTCTCCTGACGGGTCATCAGCCAGGCGCGCAAGGCACCCGCCACCACCGCCAGCACGACGTCGTTGACCGTGCCCCCGTGATAGCGACGGACGGTCTTGAAGTCCTCGAGGTCCAGCGTGGCGGTCCCGAAGCGGCGCTGGGCGCCGATGGGGACGTTGAGCGGGCTCTCGGCCGGGGGGCGGGCTGCACTCCACAGCGCCGTGACCAGGCCGCCGGCCTGCCGCAATGCGTTCGCGGCGGCGTCGCTGACGTCGGTCAGGCTCTTGCGGGCATGATCCACGATCGCGGCTGGGCGCCGGATGGTGTCCACCACCGCACCGGCCACGAGTTCGGCGCCGCTGGGCTCCTGGGACGGGTTCCAGTGCAGGTCAGGGGCGGGCTTGGGGTCTGGTGTGGGGTCCAGGATCACCTGACCGATGTCCACTGCCGCCGTGCCGTCGATCATCGCGTGGTGGGTCTTGGTGAGGATGGCGAACCGGCCGCCCTCGAGTCCCTCCACGAGGTAGACCTCCCAGAGCGGCCGGGTGCGGTCCAACGGCCGGCTCATGATCCGGGCAGCCAGTTCGCGCAACTGTCCCTCAGTGCCCGGCGACGGCAGCGCCGAGCGCCGGACATGGAAGGCCACGTCGAAGTCCTGGTCGTCGACCCACACCGGGTTGGCCAGACGACCCGGCACCCAGCGCACGCGCTGGCGGTAGCGCGGGACGAAGGCGATCCGCCTGCGGATCAGGGTGACGAGCCGGTCGTAGTCGAATCCGCTGTCCGGGGCCTGGAAAATCAGCATCTCGCCCACATGCATGGGCGTGGTCTCCTCCTCCAGATAGAAGAACGAGACATCCAACGCGCTGAGGCGATCGGGCACGGGGTTCCTGCCTTTCCCAAGTGGATCCATTGTCCCATGCGGACAGCGATTTACTCGCCGCGTGGCACGTGGGCGGCCTCTGTCGGCCCTCCACATCCGAGTGAGCCGTCGCGTGGACGGCTCAGCGACTCAGAGTCATGCCGAACAACGCGTCGATCTCGCTGGCCGTCGTCGGGTAGTCGGTGTGGTGGATCGCGACGAACCCGAGGTCACGTGCCGCGTGCACGTTGGGAAGCAGATCGTCGACGAAGACACACTCCGGCGCCGTGAGACTGAGTTCCTCGAGCGTGTGGTGGAAGATGTCCGCGTCCGGCTTGCGCATCCCGACCCGACCGGAGATGACGACCACGTCGAACATCCCGTCGAACAGATCGTCGGGGTAGTTGTCCCCCCAGGAGTTGCTGAGCAGGGCCGTGCGGATCCCCCGTTCTTTGGCCCGGCGCACCAGCGCGATCATGTCCGGGCTGTTCCGGAAGAAGCGGAACATCCGCCGCAGCAGTCCGTCTCCGTCGATCTGCTGGCCGGTGCGCGCGGTCAGTGCCTGCGCGAGGTGCGCCTCGAACTCGGGTACCTCGAGCTCGCCCTTCTCGATGGCGTGGATGGGGTTGTAGGCGGCCTCCATGCCGTACTCCGGGCCGAGCCACTCGCGCATCACACTGATGTAGGCGTCCACGTCGATGGCCTCGTCCTGCACCCAGGCGCCCATCGCTTCCCGCATTCCGATGGTGAGCACGCCACCCCAGTCGACGACGAGTCCGGACAGCGGCATGACTTCAGGCTATCGGGTGACCCGGCGCTGCTCGTCGGCCAGTTCCGCCACGATCGGCGCCAACGCCTGCTCGGACACGGGCTCACCGAGCCAGCCCACGGCCGCCTCGGGCAGGTAGTCGCCGAGACGTTGTGCGATCGCCGCCGTCGACGTGTGGGGCTCGCGACAGCGGTTGACGACGACGGTGGTGCGCCCCCGCACGAGGTCGGCCACAGCGGGCAGTGCCCGCCACAACCTGCGTGCAGACAGGTCCGACTCCCCCACCACCACGACGACATCATCAGCGGCCTGCAGACAGACCGCAGTGGCCGTGGTCCAATCCGGCACCAATCCGATCTCCCCGGCCACATCGACGGCACTGTCCACATCGACCACGACGTGCCGGTAGCGCGAGCGGGCCAGATCCAGGACGTGGTGCAGCGCACCAGGGTGCGCGGCGGGGTAGAGGGAGGGGTCCAGCCCGGTGAGCACCTCGAGGCCGTTGTGCTGGACCACGGGCAGATCCGGTGTCCCACGATCGGCGGACAGGCACGCCTCGAGCAGCCCTCCGAGTGGCAGGTCGAGCAGGTCGGCGAGGGCCGGCGCATGCACGTTGGCATCCACGAGGACCGTCGTCTGCGTCCGCGAGAGACGCTCGGCGATCGCTGTGGCCACGGTTGTGGCCCCCCAGGAGCCGGGTGGGCACCACACCGCCACCACCCGCCCGCCGTCGGCAGTGGCGAGATCCAGTGCGGCACGCAGACCCGCCAGCGTGGCGCCTTCCGGCGGGCAGTCTGCCAGCGGGCCATGACCCACAACGACGACCGGGCTCAAACCCCGAAGCCGGGCCAGCGCCTCGGCCAGGCGCGGGAAGTCCTCGGACATGACGACAAAATCGGGAACCTCGACCTCTGCGGTCACGAGCAACTCGACAACCGTCCGGCATTGGGCCGCAGTCGCCGAGGCCGCATCCACCTCGGCCAGCAGGGATTCCTCCCACAACTGCCCGGTGCGCCCGAGCACCAACTCCAGCGCCACGGATCATCCCCAGGTTGTGTGCATGCCCTTGTGATCATAATGCGGTGTGGGAGGATCGCTGACGTGCGCTTCATGACGCTGGCAGACGTCGCCGAGACGTTGAACATCTCGTCGGCGCAGGCGTACGCCCTCGTGCGCAGCGGCGAACTGCGTGCGATCAAAGTGGGTGGTCGGGGCCAGTGGCGGGTCGAGACGACCGAACTCGAGGCCTACATCCAGCGGGCATACCAGCAGACCGCCGAACTGCTAGACAGCCCCGAGCACAGCAGCGACCTGGGTTAACGGCACCAGCGTCGGACGGCCTGCCACGCGGGCGTGGATGAAGTCGGCGGCCACCCAGTCCAGACCGACGACGAGCGATTCACCGGATTCCAGTACGATCTCGCGCGGCACCCGACCGGCGTACTGCCGCAGGCACTGGCGGAAGGTCATCGGCGAACACTGGAGATCCTTCCCCCGACCGAGCGGCCGCAGTTGCTCGCAGGCGGTGATGCGCACTATCCCCGTCGCCAACTGCGCCCAGTCCTCCCCCACCGCAAGCAGATCTCCCTTGACCGTGCGGCCGCGCACCACGACCTGCAGAACACCGAACCGGCACAGATGCTCGGCCAGGTGCCACTTGCCTCGCTCCACGGCCAAGGCATCCTGCTGTTCGTAGTGCAGTTCGAGTCGATCCATGGCGGTGGCCCGGACCTCCTCAGCCGTCAGGTCCGGCCATTCCTGCTGCATATCCACAGAGCCTACCCGCGCCTGAGCCACTGATCGTATAGTCGATCAAACAACAGCAAACGCCAGCAAACGACAGCAAAGAGCCACGACGATGAACAACGCGACCGCCCGTATCGAGGCATGGACTCCCCCTGCCCACCAGCCGCGCCCACGGCACCTGCACCTGGTCCCGGATCTTCCCGTCGACACCCCGGATGCCGAATGGGTCCGTCACCTGACGCAATCGGTCGTGGAGGTGCTGGGCGGCCAGCGCGCCGCGAGCACGTTGGTGTCCCACGTGAGCCCGGTGGTCTTCCAGGCGTTGCGCAGCCCCGCCGCTCAACTGCGGCTGCGAGGAGCACGGGTACTGTCGGTGCGCACGCAGCCGTTGGGAACCGACAGCGTCGAGGTCGCGGCCGTCGTCGGGTGCCCGGAACGCACACGTGCGTTGGCACTACGTCTGCACCGCCGTCACCAGCGGTGGCGGTGCGTCTGTGTCGTCGTCCTGTGAATCAGGCGGCGTTGCGGGGGTCGCCGTGGCAGCGCTTGAACTTCTTGCCCGAGCCGCACGGGCAGAGGGCGTTGCGTGACACGTTCTGGAAGCGCGGATCGGTGTCGCGGGCGCTGCCACCGCCGAGGGTGCCGCGCTCCACGTGGGCCGGTACATCCTCGTCGAGGGTCGGCGAGGAGTACTGCACCTGTCGGGGTCGCTCCTGCTCGAGGCCGGGGGCGACGATGTGCGCCGGGGCCTCTGCGGCCTCCGCCGTCGGCTCCGACTCCTCGGACTCCTCCTCGTCGCCCTCGACAGTGGGCTGGACATGGAACATGTAGCCGACGGTCTCCTCCTTGATGCCGCTCATCATGGCGACGAAGAGGTCGTAACCCTCCTTCTGGTACTCGACCAGAGGATCGCGCTGGGCCATCGCCCGCAGGCCGATGCCCTCCTGCAGGTAGTCCATCTCGTACAGGTGCTCGCGCCATTTGCGGTCCAGGACATTGAGGATGACCTGCCGCTCGAGTTCGCGCGCGACCGGCTCCGTGAGTTCCTCGCAGCGCTTGTCGTAGGCCGCCTGGGCATCGTCCTGCAGAGCACGAGTGAGGAAGTCGGCGCTCAGCCCGGAGCGGTCGCCCCCGGCCTCGGCCTCGAGTGCCGGGATGCTCACACCCACCGGGTACAGGGTCTCGAGCTGGGTCCACAACTGCTCGAGCTCCCACTCCTCCGGATATCCCTCAGCGGTGTAGTTGGCCACTGCACCCGCGATGGTCTCGTCGAGGAAGGTGCGCACCTCGTCCTCGAGGTTCTCACCGTGCAGCACCCGCTGGCGCTCGCCGTAGATCACCTGGCGCTGGCGGTTGAGGACCTCGTCGTACTTCAGGACGTTCTTGCGGATCTCGAAGTTCTGCGCCTCGACCTGTCCCTGCGCGCTCGCGATGGCCCGGGAAACCATCTTCGCCTCGATCGGGACGTCGTCGGGCACGTTGAACCGGGTGAGGAAGGCGTCGACCATCGTCGCGTTGAAGCGCTTCATGAGGTCGTCCTCGAGTGAGAGGTAGAACCGGGTGGTGCCGGGGTCACCCTGCCGCGCGGCACGACCACGCAACTGGTTGTCGATTCGTCGGGACTCGTGGCGTTCGGTGGCCAGCACGTACAGGCCCCCGAGTTCGGTGACCTCCTCGTGTTCGGCCTTCACGGACTCCTCCGCCTTGGTCAGGGCGTCGGGCCACGCGGCCTCGTAGTCCTCCGGGGTCTCCACCGGGTCCAGGCCGCGCGCCTCGAGCTCGGCGTTGGCACGCATCTCGGGGTTACCGCCGAGCATGATGTCGGTACCGCGACCGGCCATGTTGGTGGCGACCGTGACGGCGCCCTTGCGGCCCGCCTCCGCCACGATCGAGGCCTCCCGCTCGTGGTACTTCGCGTTCAGCACCTCGTGGCGTACGCCGGCCTTCTTCAGCAGCGAGGACAGCAGTTCGCTCTTCTCGACGCTTGCGGTGCCGACCAACACCGGCTGGCCCTTCTCCTGGCACTCCTGGATGTCCTCCACGACGGCAGCGAACTTGGCGGACTCGGTGCGGTAGATGACGTCGGACAGGTCGACCCGGACGTTCGGGCGATTGGTGGGGATCGGGACCACGCCGAGCTTGTAGATCTGGTTGAACTCCGCCGCCTCGGTCATGGCCGTACCGGTCATGCCGCTGAGCTTGTCGTACATGCGGAAGAAGTTCTGCAGCGTGATGGTGGCCAGCGTCTGGTTCTCCGCCTTGATCTCCACCCCTTCCTTGGCCTCGATGGCCTGGTGCAGACCCTCGTTGTACCGGCGACCGGCGAGGATGCGGCCGGTGTGCTCGTCGACGATCAGGACCTCGCCGTTCTGGACGACGTACTCCTTGTCCCGCTCGAACAGTTCCTTCGCACGGATCGCGTTGTTCAGGAAGCCCACGAGCGGGGTGTTGACGGTCTCGTACAGGTTCTCCACCCCGAGCCAGTCCTCGACCTTCTCGACACCTGCGTCGAGGATGCCGACCGTGCGCTTCTTGATGTCGACCTCGTAGTCCTCGTCCTTCTTGAGGCGCCGGACGAGTTTGGCGAAGTCGGAGTACCACTTGGGCGATTGGTCGGCGGGACCGCTGATGATCAACGGCGTACGGGCCTCGTCGATGAGGATCGAGTCCACCTCGTCGACGATCGCGAAGTTGTGGCCCCGCTGGACCATCTCGTCGACGGTCCACGCCATGTTGTCGCGCAGGTAGTCGAAGCCGAACTCGTTGTTCGTGCCGTAGGTGATGTCCGCGGCGTACGCCTTGCGTCGCTGCTCGGGAGTCATCTGCGCGAGGATCACGCCGACCTCGAGCCCGAGGAACCGGTGCACCCGGCCCATCCACGAGGAGTCTCGTTCGGCGAGATAGTCGTTCACCGTGACGACATGGACGCCCTTGCCGGACAGTGCGTTGAGGTACGCGGGAAGCGTCGAAACGAGGGTCTTACCCTCACCGGTCTTCATCTCGGCGATGTTGCCGAGGTGCAGTGCCGCCCCACCCATGACCTGGACGTCATAGTGGCGCTGACCCAGTGTGCGGCTCGCGGCCTCGCGGACTGCGGCGAAGGCCTCAGGGAGCAGATCGTCGAGGGTCTCACCAGCCTCGAGCCGGGACCGGAACTCAGGCGTCAACTCCCGCAGTTCCTCGTCGCTCATCGCTTTGAAGTCGTCCTCGAGGGCGTTGACCTGCACGCTGATGGTCTTCAGCTTGCGCAGGACCTTGCCTTCGCCCGCCCGCAGGATCTTGTCTAGAACTCGCACCATTGCATCGTACGTGACCCGGCAAATGGTGGGATGGGGTCGTGATCCGCGACACCATCGACTTCGCTGTCGGCAGACTCCGCAGGCTTCACGCCGACGACGCCGAGGACATGGCGCGCGCCTGCAACGACCCGTCGATCGCGCGCTGGACCCAGGTTCCACAGCCGTACCACCTCGAGAACGCCCGCGAGTTCATCGCCACCCGCGGCAGCGAGGACCACGTGTGGGCGATCGACGTCGACGGCTTCGCAGGCGCCATCGGGATCCGCGCGACCATGGCCACGATGCCCGGGCCGATCACCGAGGTCGGCTACTGGGTGGCGCCGTGGGCGCGCGGACGCGGGGTGGCGACCCAGGCGTTGATCGCGGTGCGCGATGAACTCGCCCGCGTGGGGTATCAGCGCATCGACTGGGAAGCCCTGGCGGGCAACGAGGCGTCCATCCGGGTGGCCCGCAATGCAGGGTTCACGATCGAGGGGTTCCGCCGCCAAGGACTGGTCCATCGCGGCCGCCTGGTCGACTGTGTCGTCGGCGGGTGGACAGCGTCGATGGAAGTGCCGGAGTTGGTGGCCGGGCAGTGGCAGGTCCAGCCCGTCGACGCCGGGGACGTGCCGGCGGACCTGCGGCCTCTGGCCAGTAGCGCGCTGGCTGTCTGGGTCCCCCGCACCGCGGTCGGCGGCACGGACACCGGATACGTGCTGGCGGTGCGATCCGTGGCGGGCGTGCACGTGATCGCAGTGGGAGCCCCCCAGGAGGCCGTGGATGCGGTGTCACGGTTCCTGACTGCCCAGGGTCTCGCGGTCACTGAGGACCCGATGCCCAGCGGGTGGGTGTGATCACACCGGCAGTCGGAGCCACCCGAGTTGCCCCGCGCGCACCACGGCCTGGGTCCTCGAGGAGACCCCCAGTTTCGAGAACACATGCCCGAGATGATTACGGACGGTGTGTTCGCTGATGAACAGCGCACCCGCGATCTCCCGGTTGCTCAACCCTTGTGCCAGCAGGGTGGTCACTTCCAGCTCGCGGGCCGTGGGCTCAGTGGGTCCCGTGGGCTGCCTGCGCACCGACGGCCGCACACGACGCAGGGACTGCACCGCCTGCACGAGATCGGACGGCGAGCAGTCGCGGGCGAGGACCTGTTTTGCGCCCGCCCGCCGGAGGTCGACGATCGCACGGTCGGATGTCGGCGCCCCCAGCACGATGGTCGGCGTCGCCGAGGTCAGCGCCTGCAACACGAGGTCGGTGTCTTCCGGGAACCCTCGCCGCACGCCCATGATCAACGCCCCGTCCGGACCGGGCAGGGCGGGATCGCCACCCCAGGTCCCCACGACGGGTTCGGGCGTGACCAGTCCTGACAATGTCGCGGCCACCCCGTACGCGAATACCGGTTCCGGATCCAGGACCAGGGTCCGCGGACCGCAGGCGGCCGATCGGCTCAGGCCGACTCCTCGGCGCGGCCGTCCTGCGGCTCCTTCACCGCCTGCATCTTGCCGGCGACGCGCTTGCCGCCCGCCTTGACCGCTGCGTGCACCACGGACGTCTGGCCCATCTTCACGCGCGTGGAAACGAACGGCTCGGTGCCCGGCGGAATGGTGAAATCGGCCGCCAGCGTGTTCGGATTCTTTTCCACCAGGATGGCGATCTGCTCGGTATCGGCGATATTGCTGGTGACCGACACGGGCACCACGGCGCCGTTCTCGGCGATGTCGGGAGCGTTGAAGCTAATGGCGGTGCTCTTCTCCGTGCCGCTGCCGCCCAGCGCCTTGATGACGTCGGCCACACTCTTGCCGTCGAAAGCGGTCTTGTTCCATTCCGCGGCCTGCGCTTCGCTGATCAGGCCGGTGGCAGCCATCAGCGACAGCACGGCGGTCATCCGCAGTACATCTCGTCGTTTTGCGTTCATCTTGCTGTGTACCCCGTACTTGCGTACCGGTTTTGTGTCGACCCGTGTTGTGCCGGTGCGTCGCCGGCGATCTGTTTGCTGCTTGGGGGAGCCGTTCGATTTCGATCATCGCGGGCCGTCGTCAGTGCCGGCCGGCCCGCGTGGGGCGATGCGAAAGCTTACTT